>JBKPLC010000026.1:0-14392 GCA_046731495.1 Actinomycetota bacterium
GTCCCGTCTCGATCCCGTCGCCGTCGGCTCCGGGTGCCCTCGGGAACCATCGCTCACCGGGCGATGCTAAACGCGATCTCAACGTTGCCGCGCTCAGCGGGCGGTGGCGGGCCCCTGATCCACACCCGGGCAGGCAGTACCGCTTTGGTACCGGATGCATCGTCCTATCTGTCCAGACCGTCCACCGCCCTGGACGCATAGGACACGACGGACGCTCCGGGACCCATAGACACCTGAATCCGCTCGGCTGGGGGCCGAAAGGTCGCTGGTTCAAATCCAGTCGCCCCGATTAAGAAACCCCCGCTAAAGCGGGGGTTTTCAGTGACCGCCTCGCTCACCTCGAAGCAGCGCGAGAGCGTGGGGGAGCGCCTTCAGGAGAACGGGCGCGGTCTGATCGATGCTCGCCGGGCTTCCCGGCAGGTTGACGATCAGGGTTGAGCTTCGCGCCCCGGCAAGCCCGCGAGACAGCATCCACAGCTCCGTGTGGGGTTCGGACGCCCGCCGGATCGCCTCCGCGATGCCCGGCGCGGGCCGATCGATCACCGCGGCAGTCGCCTCGGGCGTCACGTCGGTCGGCGCCAGCCCGGTGCCGCCGGTAGTCAGGATCAGCTCGCATTGCTGGGCGTCGGCCCAGTGCCGCAGGCGGCTTTCGATCAACTCCTGGTCATCGGTCAGCACCTCATGGTCGACCGCTTCAGCCCCGAGACGGCGCGCCAGCTCCGTGAGGCGGTCCCCGCTCTCATCGTCCGCCTCACCGCCGGCCCTCGACGTGGAGATAGTCAGGACCGTTGCTCTCATCGCCCGTCTAGCCGTCCGCCGGGAGGGTGCCGTCCCGCCGCCACTCCCCGCTGCGACCGCCGCTCTTGGAGACGAGCTCGATCGACTCGATGCGAACGCCCCGCTCTATCCCCTTGACCATGTCATAGGCGGTGAGGGCGGCAACCGAGGCGGCGGTCATCGCCTCCATCTCGACTCCGGTGCGCCCGAAGACTCGGGCCTCGGCCTCGATGCGAACGGCTCCTTCGCCGCTGTCGACCTCGATGCGGACGTCGGCGAATGAGAGCGGCAGGGGATGGGCCAGGGGGATGAGATCGGCGGTCCGCTTGGCTGCCTGAATCCCCGCAAGACGCGCGGTGCCCAACACGTCGCCCTTGGGCGCGTCTCCTTGCTCCAGCGCCTGGGCGGTCGCGGGAAGCATCCGCAGGGCCGCCCGGGCCACCGCGCGCCGCTCGGTCTCGGGCTTGTCGCCGACGTCGACCATGCGTGCGTCACCGCCGGGCGAGACGTGCGTCAGCTTACCCCCCTCGCTCAAGGGACCGTGCCTTCCACCCAGCGGGAACCGGACTCCTCCATCTCGCGTTTCCAGATCGGCGCCTCGGCTTTGATCCGGTCGATCGCCTCGCGGGCCCCTGCGAATGCCTCGGAGCGGTGCGGGGCGGAGACGGCGACGATCACGCTCGTCTCGCCTAGCGGCACCGACCCGAGCCGGTGGGAGGCGGCCGCTGCGCAGAGCCGGTTGCGCTCGACGCAGTCCTGGAGGATCTCCTCGATCTTGCGCGCCGCCATCTCGCGATAGGCCTCGTAATGGAGCCGCTCGACCTCGCGCGTCGTCCCCTGGAAGCTGACGATCGCGCCGGCGCCCGGCCGTCGCACCGACCGCGAGAGCTCCTCGATCGAGAGCGGCTCCTCGGTCACGTCGACCCGGACGTCAGGAGCGGAGCCGTCAGCGCCACCGCTCACCGGCGGGATCAGCGCCAGCTCATCGCCCGCGTGCAGGGGTGCCTCGGCGGGGGCGTACTCACGGTTTACGGCCATTACGACCGGCATCCGCTCCAGCACGTCTCCAAGGCCGGGGAGCTCGCGCAGTGCCTCGATCGCGTCGGCGACGGTCGCCGAGTCGGACACCTCGACCTCGATCGCGTCCCGGCCGGCCCGTTCCCGAAGAATGGCGAAGAGACGCACGTGCACTTTCATCCCGAGACCACTCTAGACCCGGGCAGCATCGCGGAGGCGCTCGTCAGCCCTGCGGTAGGAGCTCGACCTCGACCGTCTCGCCCGCCTCCACCGCGCCGCTCGCGGCCGGTATCAGCGCCAGGGCGTCGGCGCCGAGCATCGAGGTGAGGATGTGCGACGCCTGGTCACCGGTCGGCCGGGCATGCCAGCCGTCCTCTCGCAGCTCGAGCGCGCAGCGCACCGCGTGCATGCGCCCGGGGCGCTTCGTGTAGCTGTCGTCGAGCACCGCCCGGGTCCGATGCCGCTCGGGGGCAAGACCCTGCATGGCCAGGATCGCCGGGCGGGCGAGGAGCAGGAAGCAGATCACAGCCGAGACAGGGTTCCCAGGCAGGCCGACGATCAGCGATCCAGCCGGATGGACGCCGAACCAGGTCGGCCTTCCGGGCCTGATCGCGACACCCCAGAAGACCTGCACGGCACCGAGCTCGGCGAGCGCAGGGCGGACGTGGTCGTGCTCGCCCACCGACATCCCGCCGCTGATCGCGACCAGATCCGCGCCCAGGGCCTGGTCGATCGCCTCGCGGGTGGCCGTTGGGTCGTCGCGGACCTTCACCGAACGTACGACCTCGGCACCGCAAGCCTGCGCCAGGGCTGGAACTGTGAAGGCGTTGGAGTCGCGCACCTTGCCCGGCCCCAGCGGCTCGGCCGGCCCCACCAGCTCGTCGCCGCTGACCACGATCGCGACCCGCGGGCGCCGCGCACAGCGCACCGGCTGAGCGCCAACCGAGGCAAGCACGCCGAGCTCCGCGGGGCCGATGGCGGTGGCGGCCCGCAGAACCGTCTCGCCGGGGCGGATGTCGTCACCGGCACGCCGCACGTCGCGCCCCTGTTCCACCTCGACCACCACGTCGACCGCCCCGTCTCCCATCTGGGTGTCCTCGACCCGCACCACGGCGTCGGCTCCGTCCGGCAGCATCGCGCCGGTGGAGATTGCGATCGCCTCTCCTTCGGCGAGCCGGCGAGCGGCCGGGTTGCCGGCCCGTGACTCATCGACCACCGCCAGCCTCACCGGCGAGCCGGGCGAGGCGCCATCAGTGTCGGCGGCACGCACCGCGAAGCCGTCCATAGCCGAGTTGTCGAAACCCGGCACCGCCTCGGAGCTCCTCACGTCGATCGCCAGCACCCTGCCCAGGGCACGCTCCAGCTCCACGTCCTCCGCATCGAGCGACTTTGCCCGTTCGAGCACCAGCCCTCGCGCCCGCTCGAACTCCATCAGGTCCGCCACGCGACCATGATGATGGTGGGAGACTGAGGCCGTGGATTGCCGAGTCGCAATCCTCGCCGGGGGCCTGTCCACGAGGCTAGGACAGCCGAAGGCAAAGGCGGAGCTGGCCGGCCGCCGGCTGATCGACTACCCGCTCGCGGCCGCCCATGAGGCCGGCCTGGAGGCGGTGGTGGTGGCCAAGGCGGGCGGCGATCTGGCACCGCTCGGAGTCCCGCTGCTGCTTGAGCCCGCTGAGCCGCAGCACCCGCTGTGCGGTGTGCTGGCGGCGCTGCGGGAATCGAGTCGCCCGGTGCTGGCAGTCGCCTGCGACATGCCCTTCGTCGCCCCCGATCTGCTCGCCTGGCTCGCATCTCAGCCCGAGCCGCTGGTCGTCGCGGAGACCGACCGCGGCCTGCAGCCGCTGCTGGCGCGTTACGACCCCGTCCTCACCAATGCCCTGGAGCTCGGCTTGCGCCGGGAGGCGCCGATGCAGGAGCTAGTCGCCTCGCTCAACCCGCGGGTGGTGGGCGAGCGAGTGCTGCGCCGCTTCGGCGACCCCCAGCGGCTCTGCTTCAACGTCAATTCGCCGAGGGATCTGGCGAGGGCTGAGCGGATGCTGGCAACGGCTCGACCGTGACCCGCGCGTTGTAGTCGGGCATATGCGCGTCGGGGGACAGGCGGCCGCCGGCGATCAGGGCGTTTCCCTCCGGGTAGTGGACCTGAATGTTCCCGGGGGCGATCGGGGCCAGGTGGACATGGCCGCGCAGCTCGCCCACATCGCTTCGCAGCAGCAGCTCGTCGCCCTGGGCCACGCCGAGGCGCTTCGCGTCGTGCTCGTTGATCAATACGGCCTCGCGGGCAGCCGCGGTCAGTGTGTCGTGACTCTCCTGGACCATGCTGTTGAACTGCTTACCGCGACGGGTCGAGACCACAAAGCGGCCGTCCTCGGGGCGGGGATCGGGGATCGCGACCCGATTGAAGTGCGCCTTGCCGTCGGGTGTGGGGAAGCTCGGCCCCGCGCACAGCATCGGCCCCCCGTACTGGAAGGATTCGCCCGCTTCACGAAGCTTCTCGATCCCTTCGTAGTTGGCGACCAACCGCCCGATCTCTTCGCGGATCTCAGCGGTGCCCGCGAAGCGGACCTGGTCTGCCACCTCCGGCCGCACCCGGGCCGCCAGCTCGGTCATCACCTCCCACTCGGGCCGCGCCTCATCGATCCGCGGGCCGGGGATCTCTGGGCTGAAAATCACCCGGCGCTCGGTGCTGGTCTCGGTGACGCCGCCGGGAACCTCGTAACGGGTCATGGCCGGCAGCAGGACGACCTGCTCGGCGGGATCGACGAGCATCTGGCTGGAGGCGACGATGTCCATGTGGACCCGCAGCGGGATCCGCTCCAGCGCCTGCTCCGTCGCCGCCGAGTCGGGCAGCACGTCGGTGAAGTTGCCGCCGGCCGCGAACAGGACGTCGAGCTCGCCGCGGCCGGCAGCATCGAGCATCTCCGGCGTCGTCATCCCCGGCTCCGAGGGCACCTCGAAGCCCCACTGCTGGCTCAGCTTCGCGGCGTTCTCCTCGTCCACCGCGAGCCCGCCCGGGAAGGAGGTCGAATAGCAGCCCATCTCGGCTCCGCCCTGGACCCCCGAGTGGCCCCGGATCGGCATCAGCCCGCATCCCTCGCGGCCGACGAAGCCGCGGCTCAGGGCCAGATTGACGATCGCCCGCACGTTGTCCTCGCCGTTTTCGTGTTGGGTGACCCCCATGCTCCAGACGAACACCGCACGCTTCGCCTGACCAACCATCCGCGCCAGCTCGAGCATCTCCTCACGCGTGGTTCCGGCGAGGCGCTCGAGCGATTCCCAGTCGGCCGCATCCAGTTCGGCACGCAACTCGTCGAGGCCGACCGTGTGGGTCGAGGTGAACTCCTCGTCGAGCCAACCCCGCTCCAGCACCTGCTTGAGAACGCCGCAGAGGAAAGGCACGTCGCCGCCGATGTTGATCTGGAAGAAGCGGTCGTCGACGCGCGTGCCGAACAGAGCACTCTCGACCGTGGAGGGGACCCAGTAGCGCTCCATGCCCGGCTCGCGGTAGGGGTTGACGACCGCCACCTTGGTTCCTGCCTTCTTCGCCAGGTGCAGGTATTTCATCGTCACCGGCTGGTTGTTTGCGACGTTGGAGCCGAGGAAGACGATCAGGTCGGTGCCGATCCAGTCCGAGTACGAGCAGGTGGTCGCGGCGACACCGAGCGCCTCCTTGAGCCCGAAGGTGCTCGGCGAGTGGCACAGGCGCGCGGAGCTGTCTATCGAGTTGGTGCCGATCGCCCGCACCGCCTTCTGGGCCGCGTAATAGGACTCGTTCGGGATTCCGCGGCTGGTCAGATAGAAGCCGACCCGGTTGGGCCCCGCCGCGCGGATTCGCTCCGCGACCAGGTCCAAGGCCTCGTCCCAGCCGATGCGGGTGAAGCCCGGTTCGCCGGCGCGGCGCAGCATCGGATGGGGAAGGCGGCCGAGCTCGCGCAGCTTGGCTCCGGAGAGGCGACGCAGGGCCACGACGTCGCCGAGCAGCGCCCCGTCCATCGCCGGCATCGTATTGAGGCGCAGCAGGCGCAGGCGGACGTTGCAGAGATGGATCCCGTCGATCGTCCAGTCGCGCATGCCCTTGGTGCCGAGGGCACAGCCGTCGCAGACGCCCTGGTTGAGGATCCGCCATGCGTAGCCCGCCCGGTCCCGGTTCTCCCAGATGGCCCTGCCCACCTCGGCGAAGTTGTTGGGGTGGTCCTCGCCGATGCCGAACGGCTTCCAACTTGCCCAGTGGGACGGAGTCGGCCCGCGGCGAGGTTTTCTCAGCATCGCGGCATCAGCACCTATGTTCCCGCTTTGTGCCCGCCCAAGCAGACCACGATCCGCGTGGCTACACGACCGTCACCCATGACGGCGTCACCGATCAGGTAGCGGTTGAGGAACCGCTGGAGATCCGCGTCGACGGGGAGCCGCTGGCGGTGACGATGCGAACCCCGGGCAACGACGAGGAGCTGGCGCTCGGTTTCCTCTACGGAGAGGGGCTGATCGACGGCGCCCGCGGCGCCGGTCCCACCTCGGACTTCGCCGCCAACGCGGTCGAGGTCGAAGGCCCGCTGCTGCGCGATCCCGGCGAGCGGCGCTTCTACACCACCTCCTCCTGTGGGGTTTGCGGCAAGGGGGCTCTGGAGGAGGTGGCGGTGCACAGCGAGCCCGTCGGCCAAGGCCCGGTGATGGAGCGCGACCTGCTCGCGGCGCTGCCGGAGGGGCTGCGCCAGCCGGTGTTCGAGCGCACAGGAGGCCTGCACGCGACCGGGCTCTTCGATTCCTCGGGTGAGTTGCTCTTGGCGCGGGAGGACGTCGGGCGCCACAACGCGATGGACAAGGTGGTCGGGCGGGCGCTGATCGATGGCCTCGTTCCGTTGCGGGGCCGGGTCCTGTGCGTCAGCGGCAGGCTCGCCTTCGAGCTGGTGCAGAAGGCCGCGGTCGCCGGCGCCCCGATACTGGTCGGGGTCGGAGCCCCGACCTCGCTTGCAGTCGACCTGGCGGCAGACCGCGGCATGACCCTTTGCGGCTTTGCTCGCAAAGGGAGGATGAACGTCTACACGGGCGTCGAACGGGTGGCGTGAGGCGGGCGGGCCCTACGCGCGGGAGGCGCTACTCGACCTGCTCGGCCGCGTCCCGCAACTCGTCCAGCGGCCGCTCGGAGCGGCCGGCCAGCCAGCACGCGATCGGAGCCGCCGTGCGCTCCGAGGCGTGGGCGGCGGTCGCGGCCAGCGCCAGCACCGCCTCCACCTCCTTTGCATCGGGCGCCTCGACGCCCGCCGCGGCGGAGAACTCTGCCAGCCACTCATCCCGATTCACCTCACAGCCTCCTTTCCCGGCGCTCGTATCGCGGACCCCAGGGAAGAGTCGATGCCGGCCGCGCCGAGAACCGACCTCCCACCGGAGCTGACTACGCGCCGCCAGCCCGCGGCGGTCAGCAGCACCGCCGCCCCGGCGCCGAATCCGATCGCCAGATTGCCGGACAGCAGGGTCACAACGCCCACTCCGCCGGCGAGCAGGCGCTCCGAGGCGCGCTCCAGCCGTGCCGCAAGCAGGCCATGCTCGATCGCGACGTAGAGCAGCATCCCGGCGAGGGCGCCGGGGGCCAGAATCAGCATCGCCGAAGGCAGTGAGCGGCCGAGCAGCAGCCCGAGCGCCAGATAGAGGATGCCGACGCTCAGGGTGGCACCGGCGGTCCGGGCCCCCATCCGGTAGTGGGCGGTGGCCCCGCCGGCCCCGTGGCAGACCGGCAGGCCGGAGGTGAACCCAGCCAGCACGTTGGCGGCCGTGATCGAGGTCGCTAGATGTCGCGGGGTCACCCGCGCAGCGCGCTCACCGAAGTAGGTGCGCTCAGCATCGGCGGTCGCCACCACCGAGTTGCCGAAGGTGAGCGGAATCTGGGCCAGCACCATCGCGGTGAGCGCGGTGGCGAATGCGCCGCCGTCGGGGATCGAGGCCGAGACGCCGGCGGGCCCGAGGGCGAGGTGGGACGGCAGGTTGCCGATCGCGATCCCGATACCTGCACCAGCGGCGAGTACGATCAGGCTGCCGGGAAGGCGTCGCGAGCGGCTACAGAGCAACAGCACCGCGCAGGCAACCAACGCGGTTATCACCCCGACCGCCGGATCGACGGCGCGCATCCCATCCCAGTTGCCCCGCTCGGCCAGGTCGACCGCCGCCTTGACGAGCAGCAGCGCGACGCTGGCCTGGATCCCGCGCACGAGGACAACCGGAAAGCGAGCCGCGAGCCAATCGGCGAGCCCGGTCGAGGCGAGCAGGGCCAGCGCCGCCGCCATCAGCAGCGCCCCGGCCGCGAGCGTCTGCGCGTCGAGGCCGAGGGCGATCGCCGCGGCGGCGAAGGCCTTCAGCGGCTGCACCGGCACCGGCACCCGGTAGTAGAGGGCGGTCGCGACGTAGACGAGACCGACACCGCAGAAGACCGCCGTGGCGCCGAGGCCGTTGATCGCGATCAGGGCGATGGCGATCGGGATCATCAACCCGGCGTCGCCGAGCCCGCCGGCGATCTCGTTGCGGTCGAAGCGGGCACCCTCGACGGCGCTGCGAAGCCGCGCTACGACCCCCACCGGCTCAGTCACCGCGCTGCACCATCACCGAGGTCGCCTTGACGGTCGCAATCGCCTTCACGCCAGGCGCCAACCCCAGCTCTTCGACCGCCTCACGGGTGATCGCCGCGGTGACCAGATGCGGCCCGGCCTCGATCTTCACCAGTGCCATCACCCCGTCGACCTCGACCGATCGAACGACGCCAGGAAAGCGGTTTCGGGCCGAGAAGCTGTCCCCGGGGGTCGATGGTGGCATCGTCATGCTCCCGGCCGATCAGCCCCCGATCGCGCTCATCGTTCGCGCCGGCTGGCGGAAGCCGGGCTCGTTCACGTGATGCTTGAGCTCCTTGCGCCACACGGCTTCGCGGACGATTCCCTCCAGATCCTCGTCTCCGGCGCCGTTGCGCAGCGGCGCGCGCAGGTCGGTCTCGTGGTGGGAGAACAGGCAGGTGCGCAGCTTGCCCTCCGCGGTGAGCCGGATGCGGTTGCAATCGGCGCAGAAGGGCTCGGAGACGGGATTGATGAAGCCGATCTCGCCGTTGCCGTCTCGGAAGCGGAACACGCGGGCGGTGGCAGAGGGCTCACGTGGCAGCTCCCGAAGGGGGTAGACCGCGTCGATCATCGCCCGCAGCTCCTCACCGGTCAGCACCGCATCGGGGGTCCAGGCGTGGTCCCCGTCGAGCGGCATGAACTCGATGAAGCGGACCTGAAAAGCGGTCGAACGGGCGAACTCGGCGAAGCGGATCGCCTCGTCCTCGCTGAAGCCGCGCATTGCGATCGCGTTCACCTTCACAGGCTGCACCTGGGGGTAGGCGGCGATCGCCTCGAGCCCCCGCAGCACCCTGGGGAGCGCGTCGCGGCGGGTGATCTGGAAGAAGCGGTCGCGCTGCAGAGAGTCGATCGAGACGTTGACCCGCTGGATTCCGGCCTCGACGAGGGCGGCCGCATCGCGCTCCAAGAGGTAGCCGTTGGTGGTCAGCGAGAGGTCTCGGAGACCCTCGATCGCGGCCAGCATTGCCACGAGGCTGGGGAACTCGCGGCGAACCAGCGGCTCGCCGCCGGTCAGCCGCACGTCCTCGATCCCCAACGAGACGAGCAGGCGCACCACGCGCTCGACCTCCTCGAAGCTGAGGATCTCCTCGCGCTCGAGCCAGGACATGCCCTCGGCCGGCATGCAGTATTGGCAGCGGAAGTTGCAGCGGTCGGTGACCGAGACCCGCAGATCCGAGATCCGCCTGCCATGTCCGTCGTAGAGCACTTCCACCCGATCCATGTTGGCAGCCACAGCCCGGGACGGGGAGCCGATCCGATCTATGTCAAGCGCTTCGGCCCGACCGGCCGACCGCTCAGGCCGGGGTGATGGCGTCGCCGACTCTGATCTCGCCGCCGCGAACGATCGCCGCCCGCAGGCCTCCGCGATGCACTAGCCCGCGCAGGACGCCCGGGTAGGTGAGGCATTCCAGGTGACGGCACGGCTCACAGAGCTCGATCCGTCGCACTTCACCTCGCCGACCCTGAACCGTTCGCCGACCAGGGCGTTGAGGTCGATGCCGCGGGTAAGCAGGTTCCGGCGCGATTCGGCCGCCGTGAGCCAGAGTCCCGTCTCTTCGGCGAGCGCCTCGAGGGCCTCCGACGCGACCAGCGTTAGGTCGGCGTCGCGGTCCGGCACTGGGTCGCCATCGGCGAGGAAATTCCGGTCCCCCACCAGGCCGCGCCCGGCAACTGCCCGGATGCTCTGCACCGGGCTGGGCAGCTCCTCGTGACGGGAAGCAATGTTGATCTCGGCCACCCGCCCGGGGGTGGCCGCGGCGGAGCCCTCCATGTCCGACAGCCTAAACCGGAGCCCGCGCCGCCTACCTCAAGTCGGGCCGAAGCGCTCGGTGCGGATCTCCTGGGGGTCGTAGCCCGCGTCCAGAAGCAGCTGCGAGGCCGTTTCGACGAAGCCGTTCGAGCCGCAGACGAAGGCCAGGCCCCCGTCGACGCTCGCTTCACCGATCAGCTGGGAGTCGATGTGGCCGCGATGACCGTCCCAGCCCTCCGGGGCATCGCGGGTGAAGGTGAGCAGGGCGTCATCCATTAGCTCGTCCCTGTAGATCACGTCGTCGGCGTGGCGGACCGAGTAGACGAGGCGCATCGGCAGGTCCGGCATCGTCCGGCGGCGGTGGCGCAGCATGCACATCAGCGGGACGACCCCCGACCCGCCGCCGACCAGAAGGACCGGCTTCTCACCGCGCCAGACGAAGTAGGAGGTGAACGGGCCGCGGACCTCGACCTGGTCGCCCTCCACCACCACGTCGTGAAAGTAGGGAGAGACCTCGCCATCCTCGAGGCGGTCGATGGTCAGCTCGATCTCGCCCTCGTCAAGCGGGGAGGAGGCAATCGAGTAGGAGCGCTGAGCGTGGTAGCCGTCGGGGTCGGTCAGGCGGACGTCGTAGTGCTGACCCGGAAGGTGCGCCATCCACATCGGCAGCTCGATCCGGAAGGACTTGACCCGCGGAGTCTCCTCCTTGATCGCGGTGACGGTTCCGATCTGCCAGCGGCCCGGGGCTCGCTGCTCGACAGGCGGAAGGGGCGATTCCATCAGTCGCCCCAATAGCGCTCTTCCTTCCACGGGTCCCCGTGATTGTTGTAGCCGTTCTGCTCCCAGAATCCCGGCTCGTCGTGGTCCATCACCGTCATGCCGTGGACCCACTTGGCGCTCTTCCAGAAGTACAGGTGCGGGACCAGCATGCGCGCGGGGCCGCCGTGCTCGCGGGGGAGCGGCTCGCCCTCGTACTCCGTCACCACCCAGGCCTTGCCGTCGCTGATCTCCTCGATCGGGAGGTTGGTCGTGTAGCCCCCGTACGAGTAGAACATCGCGTAGGCGTCGAGCGGCTCGACCTGGTCGAGTAGCACGTCCATCGAGACGCCGCCGAAAGGGGCGTCGAACTTCGACCACTTGGTCACGCAGTGGATGTCCGTGGTGACGGTCTCGAAGGGCAGCTGATGGAACTCATCCCAGCTCCACTCCTTGGGCTGGCCGACCATGCCGTCGATTCGGAAGCTCCACTGATCCGTGGGGACGTCCGGCGTGGGGCCCGCCGTTAGGACCGGCCAACCGGACTCCGCGTACTGGCCGGGGGGGAGCCGATCCGCCAGCTCTTCCGGAGTCCGACGGCGATGGGTGAATCCACGTGAGACGAACCCGTTCACGTTTCGGCAGCTTACGCCGCCGCGGTTGTACCTATCGGGCTCACCTGAGCGAGACCACCTTGCCGGTCGCCGCGCTGCGGGCGCGTTGCATCGAGGATCTCGAGTCCGGCGACTGCGTCCTGGGGGTCGACCGGCGGCGTCGAGCCCTGGCGCAGAGCCCGTTCGAGCTGCGAGTAGAAGCACGGCCAATCACCCCTCTCGCTGGCGATCGACTCGCCCCCCTGCTCGGTGATCAACCGGCCCCGTTTCTCGCGAGGCTCCGCGCCCCAACCGCGTTTGTCGCCGGTTTTCTGCGTGCGGCATCGGTGCCGCAAACCTCCCGCATCGCCTCGGTCCAAGCCGAGGCGCCTCTGGATGCGTATAACGGGGTACGGAATCACCGATTCCACTCCACAGGAGGTGAGGTAATTGAGGAAGCTGATTACCGGGGCGATTGTGGCTGCTGCTCTGGCTGTACCGGCGACTCCCGCCTTCGCCATTCATGACGGCACGGGTATGCCGGGGGCTGTGTGCTCGAATCCAGATTCCCGAGCCGTTGGGAACAACCCGAACCCGGGTACCCCACCCACGGGCTTCTCCAACGGGATCTTGAACGAGCACAACCCGAGGGTCGGAGATCCACCGCCCTGCACCTTCAACGTCCCCGACTGAGCCACTAAGGGTTCGGGCGGGCCTGATGCTGGCACTTCTTGGCTGACCCGCCCGGACTCAAGGTCCTAGCGGGGTAAGGATTGCTCGGCGGCGCGGCACTCTGCCGACGCTCTGGCTAGCCGCTTTGCATGGAAGGCAGCACCTTCCGGGCGAGATACCTCGCCCGGTGAAACCCGCAGACCTTCCGCATGCTCACCAGCGTGATCTTGAGCACACCTCCGAATCCCGCAGCAAGTGGTTCCCGTAATCCCGATAGACAGCGCACAGCAAGCACGAGTAGCGGAGGGCGGCTGGTCCTGACCGATCCGCCAGAGGGCGGCTGGCGTCGCGAACGCAGTTGGAGGAGCGATCCGCGAGTTCAGCGGGAGCGGGTGCGCAGACGGGATGGCTCGACGTGATCGCCTCTCCCCGCGCCTAACTCCCGACCCGCTGTTCCGTTTCGTGGGACCACCGGTTGAACGAGAAGCAGTGCCGTGACAGACCGCTGCTCTGTAGGGAAAGCAGCGGTTCGCGAATGGCCGCGAGATCTGCCGTGGGCGGGAAGGCGAGCGTCGTTCCGCGCACAATTTCGGGGTTGATGCGCCGCGTCGGATCGGCGGATAATGGGCGGGCCAGGAGAAGGGGAATGGTGGAGTTCATGATGTGTAGGCCCAGCCTGGTGGCTGCGCTCAGCGCCGCAAGCTTTCTGCTCTTCGGCGGAGAGGCATTCGCGGGAACCTTGACCGTCGGTCAGGACTTCGAGGCTGGCAACGTCATCTGCGGCAGCCAGACCGATCTGCAGACGTCGGTGTCCTCGGGCAGCTCCTATACGGTCGCCGCCGCCGGGGTGATCACCTCGTGGAGCTTCCATAACGGGATCGACGCTCTCCCGGGACTGAGGCTCAAGGTAGCCAGGCCCCAGTCGGGTGGGGGCTATGTCTTCGTCGGCGAAGCGGAGGCTGCGACCCAGAACCTCCATGCCCTCAACACTTACCCGGCGAGCATCCCGGTGCAGCCCGGAGACATCATCGGCATCTTCGTCGGATCACCTTTCGGGCACTGTGGCACGTTCACGTCCAATTCCGGCGACACCTTCGACCAGTTCACCGGCAACCCCCCGCTCAACACCCCCGTCTCACCCGACACCTCGGGCGACCTCGTCCGCTACCCCGTCTCGGCCACGGTGACTACGCCCGACGCGGTCCCTACACCCCCGAGCAATACGGGTCAGCGTGCCGCCGCGATCAAGAAGTGCAAGAAGAAGTTCAAGGGCAAGGCGAGGGCAAAGAAGCGCAAGAAGTGCATCAAGAAGGCCAAGCTGCTCCCCATCTGAGCTACGGGCCGGCGGGCTGTTGGAGTAGTGCTGAGGACGAAAGCAGCGGTGCAGGTTGGTACCGGATTGGTACCGAGCGATGCGTCCTATGTGTCCCGATCTCACAAAACCGGGGACGCATCGGACGATCTGGACGCTGCTGGAAGCATCTGACACCTGATCAGCTCGGCTGGGGGCCGAAAGGTCGGTGGTTCAACTCCCGTCGCCCCGATTTCCCCGCTAATGGGAACTTTTTGCGAGAGGAGTGGCTGGCTACCGGGATTAGGCTGGGGGTCTGGCCTTACGCACGAAACCCCCAGCCGAGTTCGGGAAGGTCCCGGGCGAGGGCCCAATTCGTGCACGCCTGTTGTCGCGGCCGCGGGCAGTCGCGCGTAAAGGCTCGCTTTGGATGGAAGGAAGCAATCTCGCCGAGAAGCCATTCTGCTTTTGAGCGACAGATGCGAATTCCGCCGCAGGGCCGAAACGCAGCAGGCGGGACGACTCTCGGTCCGACGGTCACTCGCCTCGCTGCCCGAACCCTGGGGCCTCGATCACTGTCGTGATCGAGGCCCCATGGACCGCCGTTCGTCAGGTGGGCCTACGCGCCGAGTGCAGCCGAGCGAACCTGGCCTTGATGCCCAGTCGGGCGACGACTGTGCCGCACCCTTCGATGCGAGCGTCGCCGTCGGTATCCCCAGATGACGCCGATGACGATCGCCATCAGAGCGAAGCCGAGCACGCCTCCAACCGAAACGAGAAAGGGATCGCCGGAAAGGTGAGCGCCGTCGGACAACCGATCCCCGAAGGCATTGAAGCTCGCATGTGCGAGCGCGACGACGAGGACGCTGCCGCCGGCCACCACGTAGAGCCTCGTGAGCAGGATCGAAAGCCCGAGTGTCAAGAGCAGCATGAACGCCATCAC
>JBKPLC010000027.1:0-15826 GCA_046731495.1 Actinomycetota bacterium
CCCGCCAGGCCAAGCCCGACGGAGATGGCGGCGTTACCGCTGAGGTCCCAGTCGGTGAAGAGCAGGCCAATCCCGACCGGGATCGTCGACTGGAAGACCATCGCGCCGGTGATGTTCCCGAGCGCTAGCGAGTCCTTCCCCTCGCGAACCCAGAAGAAGCTGTTGACCTTCTCCGGCAGCTCGGTGGCGAGCGGGGCGAGGATGAGTGAGAGGACGATCGCCTCCACGCCCAGGTCCCCGGCGACGTTGAGCAGCTCCTCCACGAACAGGTGCGCGCCGCCCACCATCGCGCCGAGCCCGACCGCGAACTGGAGCGCCGCCGTCGCCACGGTGGCCTCGGCACGGTGCGCGGTTCCCCGGGACATGATCAGCGGGTTGATCGTCTCCTCCGGCTGCACTTCGCCCCCCGCGGCGAGCGTCATCCAGACGTAGGCGGGATACGCGGCGATGAAGGCGATGCCGGCGGGAATCTGAAGGCCGGTCGGGGCGCCGAAGCCGAGTGCCAGACCGAGCGCGAAGAAGACCAGGAAGAAGGCGAGATCGCGATCCAGCGTCGGTACGTGGGCCTGCAGGAAGATCCCCTGCTCGCGCCGGTGCCGGTAGAGGTAGGCGGAGAGGCCGACCAGGCCCATTGCCAGCGTCGCCAGCAGGAACGGCGCGCCGACGATCGCCCCGACCGCGATGTCCTCGCTCTTCGACCCCTCGATCAGCGCCACGATCGCGATCAGGGTCTCGGGCATCGCGGTCCCGACGGCCGCGAGCAGACTGCCCACCGCCCCCTCCCCCAGCCCCAGGCGATGACCGATCCACTCGACCGCGTTCGTGAACAGCAGTGCGCCCGCGAGGATCACGGCGAAGCTCGCGATCAGCAGGACGTAGTCCATGTTCCGCTACGCGTAGCCGAACGCCAGGGCGATGACCGCGTAGACCAGCAGCAGCTGCAGCCCCTCGTACCAGGTCGACTCGCCCTCCTGGGTGACCTGGTTGGCGATGATCGCCGCGATCGCCAGGCCGGCGAGCTCCAAGCCGTTGAAGACGAGCGGCATCGGAGCCGGGCCGAGGACGAACGAGACCAGCACCAGCACCGGCGCCACGAACAACGCCACCTGGGCGCTCGAACCGATCGCGATGTTGACCGCCAGGCTCATCTTGTTCTTGTACGCGACCAGCACCGCGACCCAGTGCTCGGCCGCGTTCCCGACGATCGCGATGATGATCGCGCCGATGAAGAATTCGGAGAGCCCGATCGAGTGAGACGCCTCCTCGATCGACCCGACCAGGATCTCGGACAGGATCCCGACGAGCGCGCCGGAGATCGCCAGGGCGAGCACCGAACGGCGGGTGCTCCACGAACCGCGGCCCTCGATGCTGGACTCCTCCTCATGCGGGTTGAACAGGCGGGTGTGCGTCCGAAGCGAGAAGAGCAGTCCGGCGGCGTAGGACAGGATCAGGAGGCAGGCGACGGCGAAGGAGAGGTTCTCCACATCGCTGCCGTAGCTGACCCGCTGATCGCCCGGTAGCGGGAGGCCGACCCCCTGCACCAAGGCGAAGACGCCGGGCAGGACAAGCGCCGCCGTGGCGAGCAGGAGCATCGTCGACTGGACGCTGGCGGCCGTCTGGCCGAACTTCTGGACGCCGTGTGCCCGGTGACCGCTCAGGCCGCCGACCAGCATCGCCGCTCCCATCACCAGGAGGATGTTGCCGAGGATCGAGCCGATCAGCGACGCCTTGACCACCTCATGCAGCCCCTTCTCCAGCGCGAACAGGGCGATGATCAGCTCCGGGGCGTTGCCGAAGGTGACGTTGAGCAGGCCGCCGATGACGTTGCCGGAGCGCTCGGCTAGCTCCTCCGTTGCGCGGCCCATCATCGCCGCCGGCGGAATCAGCGCCGCTGCGGACGTGAAGAAGACCACGACCGCCGAGACATCGAGCAGGTCGATCACAACTGCAGCTGGGATCAGCGGCGAGAGAAGGTACGGCCAGGTGTCCGCGCCGAGCCACCGCCTGCGCGGCGTCCCGGCCGTTGGCTCAGGCATGCCGGGCAGCTTAAGGATCCGGCGCGCTACTGCCCGAGCAGTGCGGCGCACTGCTGCAGCTCGGACACCCCGTTGGCCTGCTGCAGGCACTGCTGGTACTTCTGGACGGCGGTCCCGCTCGGGGCTGTGGTCGAGCCACCCGATTCGGGAAGCGCGCCGCTCGAGCCGACCCCGCCGCGGAGGGCGTTGCCCAGGTTCCCGAGGTCGATCCCGTAGCGATCGAGCAGGTTCTTGAGCGGCTGGGCGTTGGCCGGCGCGGTGACCGTCTGAGGCTTGTTGACGTCGGCCAGGTTGAGCTGGAGGAAGAGAGTGACCGAGTCGGGTGCGCCCGGAGTGCCCGGCGGGGGCTTCAGGTCGAACTCGAGCTGGAGCCGGCGGAGCAGCTTGTCGTCCTCGCCGGAGTTCACATCGACGTTCCCCGAGGTGACGATGCCCTTGAGCTGGTCGAACTCGGTGGGATTGATGTTCCCCGCGGCGTTGCCCGCGCGCTGCGCGATCTTCTTGAGGTCATCGACGAGCTGCGGCACGTTCGCCTTGCCGGAGATGTGGATGGTCTTCGTGCCCTCGACGTCCTCGGTGCCCTCGTTCTTGAGGTCGGTGAGCCACCTGGAGATGTCGATGCCGAGCGCCTGCAGCAACCCGGAGTTCTGCTGAGTCTGGCTCTTGCTCTGGCTCTGGAGCTGCGCGTAGGTCGTCACGAACTCCTGGTAGAGCGACTGGGGAACCGCGTACTCGGTGCCTTGGAACTTGACGAAGGCCGCCTCGCCGGTCGAGGTGAGGCCCCCGCTGCCGGTGAAGCTCTGCGTACCGCCCTCGCCGTGCAGCGAGACGTCGAAGTCGAAGAGCGGGAACTGGTCCGAGCCGCGGCTCTGGAACTTCCCGCCGAGCTTGGCCTCGAGCTTGCCGGGGGCGTCGCCGCCCGAGCTCTCGATCCGGAAGTCGAGGTCGAACGTGCCGCTGCGGATCGGCGTCGGGTTGCTGAAGGTCTGATGCAGGACCTGCTGCGGATCCTCGTCGTTCCCGCCACCCCCGCAGGCGACGACGAGCAGCGCCGAGATCAGGGCGAAGGCGGGGGCGGTGAGGGCGCGAATCCGGGTCAAGCGGCGCCGCAGGGTAGCGCAAGGCCCGTAGCGGGAACCCCGGTTGGCTGGCCTATCCTCAGGACTCGATGGAGGGGAGGAGGACCTGTCCGAGCTGCGCCGCTGAGAATCCCGTGCGGGCCCGCTTCTGCATGTCCTGTGGCGCCGAGCTCTCCCCCCTCTGTCCGAACTGCGGCGCGGAGAACCCATCCGGCGCCAAGTTCTGCATGGAGTGCGGCACTGCCCTGGCGGCCGCGGATGGCGGCGCGGCCCGCCCGCCCGCGCCGGCCGAGGCGCCACCCGAGGAGCGCCGCCAGGCGACTGTCCTGTTCGCAGACCTGTCCGGCTACACGGCGGCCGCCGAGCGGATGGACCCCGAGGCGGTCAAGGCGCTCGTCGGCCGGACCCTTCGCCGGCTGGGCGATCAGATCGAGCGCTTCGGCGGCACGATCGACAAGTTCATCGGCGACAACGTGATGGGGGTGTTCGGTGCCCCGGTCGCCCACGAGGACGACCCCGAGCGCGCCGTCCGCGCCGGCCTCGCCATGCACGACGCGATGGAGGAGGCGAACCGCCAGAGCCGCGAGAAGTTCGGCGTCGGGTTCTCCCTGCGTGTCGGCATCAACTCCGGCGAGGTGATGGCGGGAGCGGTGGGCGACCACTACACGGTGATGGGCGACGTCGTCAACGTCGCCGCCCGCCTCCAGGAGGCCGCCCGCTCCGACAGCGTCACCGTCGGCGAGCCCACCTATCGGTCCACCCGCGAGGCGATCGCCTACGAGCGGCTCGAGCCCCTGGCCCTGAAGGGCAAGGAGGAGCCGGTCCCGGCCTGGGAGGCCACCGGCGTGCTCTCCGAGCCGCGCCGGCGCGCCGGCCGGGCCGAGACTCCCCTGATCGGTCGCGAGGAGGAGGCGGCGCTGCTCTCCTCGCTGGTCGAGCGGGTCGAGCGCGAGAGCCGCCCGTACCTGGTCACGGTGATCGGCCAGGCGGGCGTCGGCAAGTCCCGGCTGCTGCGCGAGCTGATGAGAGGCCTCGCCGAGTCCGAGGACCCGCCGACCATCCGGCGCGGGCAGTGCCCGCCCTATGGAGCCGGGATCGCCTACTGGGCGCTGGCCGAGGTCCTCAACGATGAGTTCGACATCCGCGACAACGAGGCCCCCGAGGTCGCCTGGGAGAAGCTGCGCGCCGGCGTCACGACGCTGATGCGCGAGGTCGGCGACGAAGCGGCGGGTGAGCGAAACGCCGCGCTCCTCGCCATCCCGCTCGGGCTCGAGCCGCCGGAGGAGCTCCAGCAGGTCGAGGCCGACCCGCAGCGGATGAGGGAGGCGCTCTTCTCCGCCGCCCGGGCGGTGGTCGAGGCGATCGCCCGACAGCGGACGCTGGTGCTCGCGATCGACGACATCCACTGGGCCGACGAGGGAATGCTCGACCTGATCGACCACCTGACCCGGTGGGTCCGGGCCCCCCTGCTCCTGGTTTGCCTGGCGCGCGACGAGCTGGTCGAGCGCCGCCCGGGCTGGGGCGGCGGCCGGCGGAACGCCACCACCATCTCACTCGAGCCGCTGACCGAGAGCGAGACCCGGGAGCTGGTCAGCGCGCTGCTGCCGGAGTCGAACGGCGGGGCGCAGAGCCTGCGGCGCACCGACGGGGGCGGCGACCTCGTCCCGCAGGTCGCCGAGCGCTCCGGGGGCAACCCGCTGTTCGCCGAGGAGATGGTCAACCGCCTGCTCGAGGAGGAGACGGTCGAGGCGGAGGCGCTGCCGAGCACCGTCCAGTCGCTGCTGGCGGCCCGCCTGGACTCGCTCGAGCGGCTCGAGCGACGACTGCTGCAGTCCGCCTCCGTCGTCGGTCAGACCTTCTGGGAGGGCGCGCTGGCGGCGACCGCCGCCCAGGAGGGCCTCCACCTCGGGCAGACCCTCGCCGCGCTGGAGGAGAAGGACCTGCTGGTGCGCAGCGCCGGGACGCGGATCGCCGGCGAGCAGGAGTACGCCTTCAAGCACGTCCTGATCCGCGACGTCGCCTACTCGATGCTTCCCAAGTCGGTGCGGTGCCGGAAGCACGTCGAGGTCGCGGAGTTCATCCGCGAGCGGGCGGGCGAGCGCAGCGACGGCGTCATCGGCCTGGTCGCCGAGCACTTCGCGCGGGCAGCCGCGCTCGGTTCGGAGGCCGGACTGGAGCCCGAGGCCCTCACCGAGCTCCAGAGCCAGGCGCTCGAGGCGCTGGAGTCCGCCGGCGACGCCGCTGCGGCCCTCTACTCGAACGCCGAGGCCTTCGATCGCTACACCGCCTCGCTCGAGCTGTCGGAGTCGCTCGATCCGGCTGCGGTGGCGCGAATCGGCGAGAAGCAGGGCGACGTGGCGCTGCGGATGGGCAGGGTCGACGCCGCCGTCTCGGTCTGGGAGCGCTGCCTCTCCTACCACCGCGAGCAGGAGGACCTGGCGCGCGTGGCGGACCTGCACCGCAAGATCGGCGCGGCGCTCTGGCACAAGGGAGAGCGCCGGGCCTCGATCGACAACTACCAGCGCGGCATCGACCTGCTCAAGGACGGCCCGCCCTGCATCGAGCTGGTGCGCCTCTATGAGGAGGCCGCGTCCCTCTATATGCACACCGGCGACAACATGCTCGCCATCTACGCCTCGGAGAAGGCCCTGCGCCTGGCCGAGCGCCTCGACGAGGCCCGCGCCGCCAGCCGGGCGCACGGGATCTTCGGCCGCGTCTTCGGCCGCATCGGGGACTCCGAGAAGGCGAGGGAGAACCTGGAGCGCTCGGTGGCGCTCGCCCGCGAGTCCGACCGCGCCGAGGCGGTGCGCGCCCTGCTCACGCTCGGCTACCACCTCGAGGTCTCCGAGGCCGACTACGACGGCGCGGCCGAGGCCTATCGCGAGGCGCTCGAGATCGCGCAGGAGGTGGGCGACCTCCCCTCCCAGGTGGAGCTGCACGCCTCGCTCGGCCAGCTCGCCGTCGAGTCGGGCGACTGGGATGAGGTGAAGCGCGCGACCGAGGAGAGCGCCCGCCTGGCGGAGCGCGAGGGGCTGCACGGCAAGCTCTGCTTCCCCGACCTGATGCGCGGCGTGCTCGCCTGGCGAGAGGGCGAGTGGGACGAGGCCACCACCTACTTCCGCCGGGCGCATGAGCTCGGCGAGCAGGTCGGCCGCTCCGAGGTCGCGTTCACGGCGCTCCATTGGCTCGCGATCACGCTGCGGGAGTCGGGTGATCTCGCCGCAGCGGAGACCGAGCTCTCCAGGGCACTCGACATCTGCGAGCGCGCCGGCCTGATCGCGCAGTCCGTCGAGGCGATCTCGGCCCGGGCGGTCGTACTGGCGCTCTCGGGCCGCACCGAGCAGGCGCGCGCCGCGGCCGAGGAGGCCGAGCGCCTGGCCGGGCGGCTCCACTACCCGGTGGGCGAGGCGGCGATGGCCGAGGCGGCCGGCGCGTCGGCGGACGATCCCGAGATCGCCGAGGAGCGCATGGAGCAGGCCCGCGGCAAGTGGGTCGAGCTCGGCCGCCCGCTCGACGCCGCCCGCTGCCTCACCGTGCGCGGCCGCCTGCTGGTGGAGTCCGATCCGGATGCCGCGGGCGAGCTGCTCGATCAGGCCGCTGCCGAGTACGAGCGACTGGGCGCGCCCGCCCTTGCCGCCCGGGCGCGCGAAGTCGTCCAATCCTGATGGCCGCCTCCTGGAGGCAACAGGCGCTGATCGAGGCCCCGGTCGAGGAAGTCTGGGAGCTGCTCAGCGACCCCGAGCGCGGGCCCGACTGGAGTGCAGACGTGCTCGCGGTCACCGGCGCCCCGGCCAAGATCGAGAAGGGCTCGACGTTCGAGGTGACAAGCCGGGGACCGCTGGGCCTGAAGGCCACGACCACCTTCAAGGTCGAGCAGCTGGAGGACATGCGGGAGATCCGGATGCAGTGCCAGAGGTACGGCTTCTACTCGCACTGGCTGCTCACGCCCGCGCGAGGCAGCACTTTCACCGAGCTGGAGCTGGGAATCGACCCGAAACCCGGCGTCGAACCCCGCGCCGTCGGCGCGCTCCACACGAAGGGCTATCTGCGCCGGACCGTGGACCAGACACTGGACGGGCTGCGGCGCGCCGTCGCACGCCATCGCGCGAGCGCTTCATAGAATCGGGCCGTGACCGAAGACGGCCCGACCTACTGGATCCTCACCGGCTCTCTTGAGAACTTCCGGATCAACGTCGAACGGGGCTTCGACGTGATCGGCTTCAAGGAGAGGCGTCGACGCCAGGCCGAGGAGTTCGAGCCGGGCGACGAGGTCTTCTTCTACGTCACCGGAGTGCAGGCGTTCGGTGGGATCGCGCGGGTGAAGTCCGAGATGTTCGAGGAGCGCACCCGGATCTGGCCGGACCGGAATAAACGGCGGCCACAAAAACCGCCGCCGAATAGACCCGAGATCTACCCGTGGCGGGTGGAGGCCGAGCCGGTGCTCGTCCTGCCCGAGGAGGAGTTCGTGCCGGCCGAGGAGCTCGTCACCGGGCTCGAGCATGTCCGCAAGTGGCCGCCCGATCACTGGCACCTCGCCTTCCAGGGCCAGCTGCGAACCATCGGGGACGCGGACGCGGCGCTGCTCCGCGAGCGCCTCGGTGCATCAACGGCGACCACAAACACCGCCGCCGGACATACCGCGGCCGGCGCGTGACCGACGAGGGCACCGAGCTCGTCCACGAGCGCCATTTCACCCGGGCGGAGGCGAACGCGCTCTTGCCCAGGCTGACCGAGATGCTGGACCGCCTCCGCGACGCGAAGGACGAGCTGACCGACACGGAGGCTCACGAGGCGCTCGCCGATGCCGCGCCGACCAACGGTGGCGGCCACGAGGGGCGCCAGGTCGGGATCGCCTTCCTCGAGGTCCGACGGCTGCTCGAGACGATCGAGCGCTCG
The DNA here is from genome assembly GCA_046731495.1 of Actinomycetota bacterium. Taxonomy (GTDB): domain Bacteria; phylum Actinomycetota; class Thermoleophilia; order Solirubrobacterales; family 70-9; genus DASUPK01. The sequence continues at coordinate 8,012 of JBKPLC010000027.1, forward strand.
GGGATCGTGCTGCGTGACATCGACCGCGGGCTCGTCGACTTCCCCGCCGTGATCGACGGGCGCGAGGTCTACCTCTGCTGGAAGCTCGGCGAGGACGACGTCGGCTACTGGCATGACATGGACGCGGGCTACGGTGGCCGCGAGCCCCTCGAGTAGCCGCCACCCGGCGTCCCTCGGCCGCAAGCTGATCCGCGACCTGCGTGGCCTGGGCGGCAACGAGCGCATCGCAGTGATCGGCTGCGGGGTGATGGTGGGCAGCCTGGTACTGCCCTGGTACCAGTCGCCGATCTCGAACGACCTCGTCTTCACCGGAATCGGCGCCTTCGGCTGGGCCGAGGCCGCGATGGTCCTGATCGCGCTCGCGACGACCTTGCTGGCGCTGCAGTGCGGCGGCGGCTACATCCCGCCCCGGCCGCTGCGGGAATGGGCACTGTTCGTGGTGGCCGGCTGCTGGGCGGCTCTGATCGTCCTCTACCGGATCGTCGATCGCCCGAAGTTCACCCTCTCGGGCCACGACCAGCCGTACGACCTCCACTACGCGATCTTCGTCGCGCTGGCGGGCGCGGTGGTGATCGTGATCGCCGGCCTGCGCATGCGGCCCCGCGAGAAGGCGAAGCGCCCGCAGGCCCCGGACTGATCAGCTCTCGATCGGGTCCGGCGGCTCCATCCCGTGGCGGCGCATGCCCGCCTCGATGTCGGCGATCACCGTCTCGATCACGGCCACGCGCGCGTAGCGCTTCGAATCCGCCGGGATCAGGTGCCAGACCGCGTGCGGCTCGATGCTCGTGCGAGCGACCATGTCCTCGACGGCGGTGTCGTAGGCGTCGCGCTTGTCGCGGTTGCGCCAGTCCTCGTCGGTCAGCTTCCAGGTCCTGAGCGGATCCTTCTCCCGTTTCTTGAAGCGCTTCAGCTGCTCGTCCGGCGAGATGTGGAGCCAGAACTTGATCAGGACCGTTCCCTCGTCGGCGAGCGTCCGCTCGAAGTCGTTGATCTCGTCGTAGGCGCGCAGCCACTGCTCGCGTGTCGCGAAGCCCTCGACACGCTCGACCAGAACCCGCCCGTACCAGGAGCGGTCGAAGACCGACATCCCGCCCCAGCCCGGCAGCTGGGGCCAGAAGCGCCAGAGGAAGTGATGGCGCTTCTCGTCGTGGGTCGGGGCCGCGAACTGAACCACTCGGACGTGGCGGGGGTCGAGCTGTGCCACCAGCCTCTTGATCGCCCCTCCCTTACCCGAGGCGTCGCCGCCCTCGAACAGGACGCAGACCGGCGGCCCGAGCCCGCCGTCGCCGATCAGGCCCCCAAGGGTCAGCCGGAGCTGCGTCAAGCGCGTCCAGGCGCTCTGCAGGCGCTCGGCCTCCTCCTCCTTGGAGAGCTTCAGCGAGAGATCGAGCTCGTCGAGCACCCCCATGGCACGATCCTCTCAGTCCCAGGCGCCGACGACAACTAGAACCCCGTCGGTGCCCGCCCGTTGTGCGTGGCGATCGCCAGCTGCAGCAGCCCGATCGCGGCGAGGATGACGACGATGCCGAAGGCGACGATCCAGTTGTTTCGCGCTCCGTGCCCGTACCAGCCCACGGCGAAGCCGATCGCGAGCAGCACGGCGTATGGGCCGAGCGAGTCGGGCAGGGCGATGGCGAGCATGAGGCGCTATCTATCATCCCCCAGATGCCGGACTCGCAGCCGCAGTCAGTCGCCCAGGTCCGCGAGGGGCTCGGCGAGGTCGGATACCTCGCTGACGAGGCCGCCGCGCTGGTCTCGTTCCTCGCGCAGCGCCTCGGCAAGCCGGTCCTCGTGGAGGGCCCGGCGGGCGTCGGCAAGACCGAGCTCGCCAAGGCTCTCTCGCGTTCGAGCGGTCGCCGCCTGGTGCGCCTGCAGTGTTACGAAGGGCTCGACGAGGCAAAGGCCCTCTATGAGTGGAATTACCGCAAGCAGCTGCTGCGGATCCAGGCCGAGTCCGCCGGTGACGGCGAGGGCTCGTGGGAGGCCACGCGGGGCGACATCTTCGGCGAGGAGTTCCTGCTCACCCGCCCGCTGCTCGAGGCGATCAGCGCCGACGATGCCGTCGTCCTGCTGATCGACGAGATCGACAAGACCGACCAGGAGTTCGAGGCGATGCTGCTCGAGGTCCTCTCTGACTTCCAGATCTCGATCCCCGAGCTCGGCGTGATCGAGGCCCGCACCCGCCCGATCGTCGTCCTCACCTCGAACAACTCCCGTGAGCTCACCGAAGCGCTCAAGCGACGCTGCCTCTATCTCTGGCTCGACTACCCGTCGGTCGAGCGCGAGCTCGAGATCGTCCACCTTCATACCCCCGACCTCGACGACTCGCTCGCCCGCCGCCTCGTGGAGATCGTCCACATGGTCCGACAGCTCGACCTGAAGAAGCCACCCTCGATCGCGGAGTCGATCGACTGGGCGCGCACCCTGCTCCTGATCGGCGCCGACGACATCGACCGGCAGACCTTCGAGCAGTCGATGAGCATCCTCGTCAAGCACCGCTCGGACATCGACCTGGTCGCGGAGCGCGTCGCCGTCAAGCTCGAGGGGGACGGCGTAACCGGCGGCCTCACCCCGCCTCCCTCGACCGGGAGCTAGTCGATGTCCACCACCGCGGGCAGCCTGCTCGCCTTCTTCGAGGACCTCCGCTCGGAGGGGGTCGCGGTCGGCACGTCGGAGATCCTCGACGCCTTCGCCGCGCTGGACGAGGTGAGCTGGCACGACCAGCGCGACTTCCGCGAGTCGCTCGCCGCCACCATCGCCAAGTCCCAGGAGGACCGCCGGATCTTCGAGCTGCTCTTCGACCGACATTTCTTCCGCGCCGCCGAGGCCGAGGCGCTCGAGCGCGGGATCGAGGACGAGCGCTTCGAGGGAGCCGCGGACCGGATCGACCTCGACGAGCTGCGCGAGGCGATTCGTCGCGCGATCACCGAGGGCAACGACGGGGAGATGCGCGACCTCGCCCGGCTCGCCATGACCGCCTTCGGTCGCCGCGGCGAGCGCTCCGGCGTGATCGGGGTCGACGTGCAGCGGATCCGCCGCGCGCTCGGGCTCCAGGCCCGAGGACGCCGTGACGAGGGCGACAACGACGCCCTCGACCCGGAGAACGTCCGGCAGTTCGAGCGCTACCTGCGCCGCGAGCTGGAGCGGGCGACGATCGAGCGAACCGGCAAGCTGCCCCCGTCGCGCCCCCTCGCCGAGCTCGACCGGACGCTTCCGACCAGCCCCGCCCAGGACCTGGCGGCCGTGCACCGCGCCGTTGCCCAGCTCAAGCGGCGGATCGCGACCCTTGGTCACGAGCAGCGTGGCCGCCGCCGTGGCCGGCAGGTCGACGTCCGGCGGACGATGCGCGCCTCGCTCGAGACCGGCGGCGTCCCGCTCCGCCTCCGCTACCGGCCGAAGCGGCCGCGAAGACCCGAGATCTACGTGCTCTGCGACGTCTCGACCAGCGTCAGCTCGGCGAGCGTCTTCTTCCTCTCCGTCCTGCATGCCCTGCACGACTCGTTCCGCAAGCTGCGCAGCTTCGTCTTCATCGAGCGGATCAGCGAGGTGACCGACATCTTCGAGCACGAGCGCGACTTCCGGCGGATCTCCGAACGAGTCTCATCAGAAGGCGGGGTCGCTGATGTGTCGGGCTACACCGACTACGGCCGCGTCTGGCTCGAGTTCTACGACGAGCTCACCGAGGACCTGGGGCCGCGCTCAACTGTGATCGTGCTCGGCGACGCGCGCACCAACGGCCGGGAGCCTCATGCCCAGACCTTCGGCTCGATCGCCGAGCACGCCGGCCGCACCTTCTGGCTCAACCCCGAGCCGAAGCTCTACTGGAACTACGGCGACTCGGTGATGGCGGCCTACGAGCCCTACTGCGACGGCGCCTTCGAGTGCTGGACGACCAAGCACCTGGAGAACTTCGTCAACGTGATCGCCGGCGCACCGCGGGTCGCGGACTGAAGTGCCCGTCCCGGACGTCTACACGCTGCCCGACGACCTGCCCGTCCCCGAGGACGACGGCGCCTGCGACGGCCTCGAGGGGAGAGCGCTCCCCGACCTGGAGCTGCCCGCGACCAGCCGCGGCCGGATCAAGCTCGGCGAGCTCGGCGCCGAGGGGACGGCCGTCCTCTTCATCTACCCGCGCACCGGAAAGCCGGGTGAGCCGCTGCCGCCCGGCTGGGACCTGATCCCCGGCGCCCGTGGCTGCACCCCGCAGAGCTGCGCCTTCCGCGATCTCCACGGCGATTTCGCCGAGCGGGGTGTGCAAGTTGTCGGACTGAGCGCGCAATCCCCGGAGGACCAGCTCGAGTTCGCCGAGCGGGTTCACCTGCCCTTCCCGGTGCTCAGCGACTCACGCCTCGACCTCGCCGGGGAGCTGGGTCTGCCGACCTTCGACGTCGCCGGAATGACCCTCTACAAGCGGGTCACCCTGGTGATCCGCGACGGCGCGATCGCGAAGGTCTTCTATCCGGTCTTCCCGCCGGACCGCAATGCCTCCGACGTGCTCGCCTGGCTCTCAGGCTGAAGCGCTCAGGACCTCTCGCGGATCCGCCGGAGCAGCTCCCGCGCGTCGGCGAGCGGGCCGAGGTGCTCGAGCTTCTCTGGATTGACGATCGAGCGGATCGCCTGGATCTGGCCGTCCGCGATATCCAGGGACATCACGCCGATCAGCTTTCCGTCGGAGTCGCGGTACTCCGCGCCAGGCTGGCCGTTGATCGTGGCCGGCCGCAGCTCGACGCCGCCGATCTTCTCGAAGCCGAGCCGCAGCCAGTTGCCGAGCATCTGGGCGACTCGAGCGCGCCCGAAGACCGGGTGCTTGATGGCCGGCGCGCGTCCGCCGCCATCGCCATGTAGCTCGACGTCCTCGGCGAGCATCGCCTCGAGCCCATCGAAGTCGCCGCGCTCGATCGCCGCGAAGAAGCTCGCCGCCAGCTCGTTGCGCTGCTCCTCCGACGCGTCGAATCGCGTGCGGCCCTCATCGACATGCCGTCGGGCCCGAGAGGCGAGCTGCCTCGCATTGGCCTCGCTGGTCCCGACGATCTCGGCGACGCGTCCGTAGTCGTAGTCGAAGACGTCGTGGAGCAGGAAGGCGGCTCGCTGCTCCGGGCTCAGCGACTCGAGCAACACCAGGAAGGCGAGCGAGAGGGAGTCCGCCAGCTCGGCCTGCCGGGCCGGATCGTCCTCGGGGCGCTCGGTGACCGGCTCGGGCAGCCACTCGCCGACGTAGCTCTCGCGCCGAGTGCGCGCCGAGCGCAGCTCGTCAATCGCCAGCCGCGTCGTGATCGTCGCCACGTAGGCGCGCGGCGAGGAGATCTTCTCGCCGCGGTCCAGCGCCGTGTGCACCCGCAAGAGGGCCTCCTGGACGACGTCCTCGGCCTCGCTCACGGAGCCCAGCATCCGATAGGCGATCGCGAAGGCACGCGGGCGCAGCTCGTCGAGAAGCTCCGACTCCGAGTCCGTGCTCACACGCCCTCCCGGAAACCCTGCCGCCAGCTCGGATACCGCGGCTCCCACCCGAGCTCGCGCTTCGCCTTGTCGTTGGTCGCGCCCCGGATCTCGGTCATCATCATCACGCCCGCCTCTCCGCCCGCGAGCCTGCCCACCCAGCGCGGCAGGTGCCGGGGTGGCTTCGCGCCGATCTGCCGCGCGAGCTCGGGCATGAGCTCTCCAACGGGCACCGGGTCATCGTCGACCACGTTGTACACGCCGGGACCGCCTCTCTCGAGCGCGGCCGCGGTGGCCGAGGCCGCATCCTCGATGTGGACGAGCGACCAGATGCCGGCACCATCGCCGATGATCGGAACACGGCGCTTCTGGATCATCTCGGTGAGCTCCCCCGGTGGGTCGGCAGCGAGCGAGGTCCCGGGTCCGTAGAAACCGCCGTAGCGCAGCGCCAAGCCGTCGAGACCATCAGCGTGCGTGACCGTGTCCTCGACGTGGCGGATCGCGGCGAGGCTTTCACTGACTGTCTTGGGCGGGTTGTCGTTCAGCGGGTCCTCCTCGCTCTTGATCGGACCGCCGACCGGCTTGGAGGGCCAGCCGGCGAAGCTCTGGGCGATAAATCGCCGTGCGCCCGCGGCCTTGGCGGCCGCCAGCAGGTGGTCCGTTCCCTCCGTGCGGAGCCGGTTGGTGGTCGCGAAGGACTTGTCGATGTTCCGCGCGAAAGTGCCGGTGAGATCGGTGAGCTCGTGAATCACCGCGTCGGGCTCCGCCTCGGCCACCGCCTGAGCGACCGCCTCGGGGTCGAGCGCGTCCGCCACGGCCGGCCGAGCGCCCATCTCCCGGATCAGAGCCTCCTTCGCCGGTGTCCGCGTCATGGCCGTGACCTCGTGCCCCTGCTCGGTAAGCATCGGCACCAGCTGCTTGCCGATCGCGCCTGTGGCTCCTGCCACGAACACCTTCATGACTACCTCCTTCTATCGCCTTCACCAGCGATGACGGGGTAGCCCCTTCCGCTGTGACACTACGTCTCGACCGGCTCCCGCTCGCGCCAGGCCTCCCAGCGGCGCTCGAGCCGCTTGACGGCGCGTTTCGGCTTCTCGTCGTAGATCCGGCGGCCGAGCGAGAGCGCGGCGAACTGCAGCTCACCGCGGCGCTGGTCGACCTGCTCGAGGAGATGGCGCTGATCGGCGGAATCCGCGAAGGCCGCGGCGCGCCGCTGCACCTGCTCGCGGAGCAGCGCGAGATCGTGGTCGTCGCCGAGGTGGTCGGAGAGATCGTGCGAGTGGTCGGCGAGAGGCTCGAGCAGGTCACGATCCGCATCTCGGACCAATCGCAGCTGGTACCAGAGGTCCTTGACCCGCTTGCGCCACTCGTGGAGGTTGGTGACGCTTGCGAGGTCCTCGACGGCGCGCAGCCGCTTGCGGCCGCGCCTGTAGCTGCGGCGGAGGCCCGGCCCGATCAGGTCCCAGCCGTCGCCGTCGAGGGAGAGCGACTCAATCCGGGATCGTCCCTGCTCCAACTCCGCGGCGGCGCCGGCCATGGCGCGCTCGATCCCGCCCGCGTCGTACGCCGCGCGGTTCTCTTGCCCCAATTCGTTGCGCAGCCGGCCGGAGCGCTCACGCGTCCCGATTCCGAAACGCTCGCCGAGCCCGTCCAGCGCCTCGACCAGGATCTCCGCGTCGCGGAAGTCGCTCAGCTTCCTCGCGCACTCGCGGTAGTGCTCGTTCTCGCGGCGCCAGTCGTCATCGCCGATCGCGTCCCGAACGAGCCGGAGCGCCGAGCGGATCTTCTTGATGTCCTTGCGCGTCTCGTGGATCGCCTCCGCGGGATCCGTGTCGGCCTCGCCACGGAGCTGCGCGATCGCGTCGTCGACCTGTGCGGTGATCACCCGCTCGATCCCGGGCCCCACCGGCTCCCCGGGCAGCAACCGGTAGGCGCTCGAGTCAAACCCGGCTCCCTCCTGCTGGCGGAAGCGCTTGATCCCGACTCCGGCGGCGGCCGCCGCGGCTGCGGCCGTGCCGGCGATCGCGGCGGTTTTCTCACGTGAAACCGTCATATCTTTCTGCTCCCACGTATGGGTGCGGAAATAACCGCCTCAGATGTAAAAACGCCGTGACGAAGGCTATGAGGGCCGGCCGCTGGTCGCGAGCGTCTCGTTCAGGTACCGCTCGTCGCCCGTGACCTCCTCCCCGAGCCACTCGGGCGCCTCGAAGTCGCGCGCGGCCTCCTCCGAGGGAAACTCGATCTCGGCGACCACCAGGCCCTCCAGGTCGCCCTCGTAGACGTCGACCTCGATGTTCAGGTCGCCGTCGGGGATCACATGGCGGCGCTTTCGGAGCCGGCGGCCCTCGGTGAGCGGCCAGAGCTCCTCGAACTTCTCCG
>JBKPLC010000028.1:0-9479 GCA_046731495.1 Actinomycetota bacterium
CGACCACCCTCGCCTCGCCGTCGCGGCAGAAGATCACCGGCGGCCGGGGCACCCCGTTGTAGTTGTTCGCCATCGCGTAGCCGTAGGCGCCGGTGGCCGGCGTGACCAGCACGTCGCCGACCCGCGGCGCCGCCAGCTCCGTGTCGCGGATCAGCACGTCGCCCGACTCACAGTGCATGCCCGCGATCGTGGCGAGCGCGTCCGGCGGCTCGGCGGCCCGGTCCGCGATCACCGCCTCGTAGCGCGATCCATAGAGCATCGGTCGCAGGTTGTCCGACATGCCGCCGTCGACGGCGACGTAGGTGCGAACGCCGGGTATCTCCTTGACCGTTCCGACCCGGTAGGCCGTGACGCCGGCGTTGCCGACCAGCGAGCGCCCCGGCTCGACCAGGATGCGAGGCACCGGGTCGAAGACCCGCTGTACCCCCCGCACCTTGACGTCGACGTAGTCCTCGATCGAAGGAGGCTCGTCGGAATCGAGGTAGGCGATCCCGAGACCGCCGCCGACGTTGAGTAGCTCCGGCTCGAAGTCGACGGCGTCGCAGAACTCGGCGATCACCTCGATCGCCTTGACGTAGGGCTCGAGCTCGAAGATCTGGGAGCCGATGTGCGCGTGGAGCCCGACCAGCTCGAGGTGCTGGGAGGACCGGACCCGCTCGACCGCCCGCTCCGCCAGCCCGTCAGCCAGGCCGAAGCCGAACTTCGAGTCGAGCTGGCCCGTCTGGATGTAGTCGTGGGTCGATGGCTTGATGCCGGGCGTGACCCGGATCAGGACGCGCTGCGGGCGATCGAGGAGCCGGTCCGCCAGCTCGATCTCGTCGAAGGAGTCGACGATCAGGTGCCCGACGCCCTCCTCGAACGCATAGCGGAGCTCGCGCTCGCTCTTGTTGTTTCCGTGCAGGTGGATCAGCGCCGGGTCGAAGCCCGCGGCCAGCGCCATGTGCAGCTCACCGCCCGAGGCGACGTCGACCGACAATCCCTCCTCGCGCATCACCCGGTAGGCCGCCGTGCACGGCAGGGACTTGCTGGCGTAGATCACCTCGAAGGACTCGGTCCGCCGCTCGAAGGCCTGGACGTACTCGCGGGCCCGGCGCCGGATGTCCTCCTCGTCGTAGATGTAGGCCGGCGTGCCGAAGCGCTCGACGAGCTCGACCACGTCGCAGCCGGCCACCTCCAGGTGACCGCTCTCGTTCACGCGCGAGCCCGCCGGATACACCGGCGAGGCCGCGATCGGGTCCGTCGCGACGGACCCCGAGCTGTCGGCTCTCGTAGCCATGGGGCAGGGATTCTGAACAAGTTCGACCAGAATCCCCGCAATGGAGCGCTCTCTGCCCGCGCGCCCGGTTCGGGAGGACCGCCACCGCGGCCTCGCCTACGCGCTCTGGGTGCCGGACGACGCCGAAGGGGTCCCGGGGGTCGTCGTCGTCCACGGAGCCGGCTCGCGCAAGGAGAACCACGCCGACTTCGCTCGGCTCGCCATCGCCAACGGCTGGGCCGCCCTCACCTTCGACCTCCCCGGCCACGGCGAGTCCGAGCCTGAGTTCAGCGGATCGGCGCTCGATGACGTGATCGCGATGGCCGACCTGCTCGCCGTTCAGCCCGAGGTGGACCCGAGGCGGATCGCAGTGCGGGGCTCGAGCCTCGGCGGCTTCCTTGCGATCTGCGCGGCCGCCGCCGAGCCCGAGATCGCCGGCGTGATCGCGATCTGCCCGCCGAGCGAGGACCACCTCGCCCACGGGGTGCGGCAGGGTCGCTTCGAGATGCGGGTGGCCGATCCCGTCGACCTGGAGGGCTGGCTCACGGCTCAGGACGTCGGCGCCGCGGTGGAGCGTCTGGCGGGACGGCCCCTGATCCTGATGCACGCCGAAGGGGACACGCGCGTGCCGAGCGAGCACTCGGAGGAGCTCTATGGACGCGCAGGGGAGCCGCGCAAGCTCGTGATCGCGCCCGGAGGGGCGCACACGACCGTCCAGCACGATCCGGAGCTGCAGTCGATGGCGCTGCGCTGGCTCGAGGGTCGGCTCGGGCGGAGCTAGCGGTTCCCGGAAAGCGTCTGGAGCGTGGTGTTGACCGAGCTCCCGAGGTCGGTCACGAGGCCGCCGACCTGGGGGCTGGCGCCGGCGCTGAGATCGCTCCCGAGCGAGGTGGTGTTGCTCTCCAGCGCGTTGCCGACGTTCGAGACCGTCTGCTGCAGCACGTTCCGGGGTTGAGTCGTCGACGGGGCACTCGGCTGCACGGAGGTGTTCTGACGCGGCCCATGCGGCTCGGTGCCGACGCGGAAGTCCTCGTTCCCGCCGAGCTCACCGTCCGTTTTACCGCGACCGCCCACCACGCCGAGCCCGCCGTGTCCGCGGACGCCGGCGCCCTTGCCACCCAGCAGATGGACGGCGCCCGAAGCGCTGGGCGGCGGCGCGGGAGTTGCGGGGTCGCTCGCGCCGAGGGTCACGTCGGCCCCGCGCGGGAAGAGGCCACCGGCGCGCGGCCACGAGTCGAAGGTGGCGACGCCGACCAGGATCACGAACATCATGAAGGCGCCCGCCAGCAGCGCGCCGCTCGCGCCCGCTCCCGCGAGGTAGCTCTGCATCGTGCGGACCTTTGCTTCGAAGACTGGCACTGACCCCCCAAGGGTCGCGTCGCGTTGTACTGCTTACCCGCGCCTCCCGCGCGCCAGCTACTTAATCCTTGGTTACTTCTTCGACTGCCCGCGGCCGTGGCTTGAGCCCGACGGATCTGAGGTCAGGTCGTTCTTCTTGTGCCCCTTGCCGTTCCCGTTCCCGTCGCCGTTCCCGTCGGACGACCCGATCTCCTTGCCCTCCCTGGGCCTGCTGCTACCGGACTTGCCCTTGCTTTCCTGGCTGGGCGGCGTGGATCCAGAGTCACCCTTGCCCGCCTGCACCGGCGGCGGCTTCGATCCGGCGTCGCCGCTTCCCGTGTCGCCGCTGCCGCCCGTCTCGACGGGGGCCGGCTGCGTGGCCGGAGCGGTGGTCGCGGGCCCCTTGGAGCCCTGGTTCTTGCCGCCGTCACCGCCCTTGTCACCGCCGCCACCACCACCGCCGCCACCGCCGCCAGCGTTCGCGCCGGTACCGGCCGTGCTCGGCGAGGTCGATGCGGGAGCGGCTGCCGTCGTCTGTGTCGAGGGGGCGGTCTGCTGCTGCGCGCCGCCGCCATTGGTGGCGGCCTGGAGCTCGACGTTCGGGATGCTGACGCCGTCCCTCGGAGTGGGCCAGACGTTGAAGGAGACGAGACCAACGAGCGTGATGAACACGATCGCTGCGCCCGCCAGCAGGGCGCCGGACGCCCCAACGCCGACGATCAGGCTCTCGGGGGTGTTATTCGATTTTGTTTTGGCCGCCGCATGAGTATCCCCCTCCCGCACGGCACGCCAGTCGCGCGCACTCACGTTACGGTCATCGTCCCTGAATCCGGAGACCTTAGAAACCGCAATATTTCGTAATCGTTTGTTCTAGTCGCGGCCAGGCGTGAACGGCCGCGATTTTGGGGTTTTACGTCCGGCGCTACAGGTAACCGAGCGGGTCCACTGCCTGGCCGTTGACGCGAACCTCGAAATGCAAGTGAGGTCCCAGGCAGTGGCCGGTGCACCCGACCAGGCCGATGATCTGCCCCTGTGCGACCGAACCGCCGCTGACCAGGATCTGCGACTGGTGGGCGTAGCAGGTAGAGAGCCCGCCACCGTGATCGACGCAGGTGTAGTTGCCGTAGCCGCCCACGGAGCCGGCGATTGCGACCGTCCCCGAGGCCGCAGCTCTGATCTGCGTCCCGGTCGGGACGGCGATGTCGATCCCCTCGTGGAAGCTCCCCCAGCGCGGGCCGAAGCCCGAGACCACCGGTCCGTTCACCGGCCAGATCAGGCCGTGAGCTCCCGGCCGGATCGGCCCGGCCGGGAGGACGCCGGCCTGCTGAGCGAGCTGCTCGGCGATCTTCTGAGAGATCTCGGTCAGGTCGCCCTCGAGATCGTCCTGGCGCTTGCGGACCGCCTCCAGGGTGGCGTGCTGCTTGCGGCGCGCCGTCGCCAGCTCGGCCTTTCGGCTCTGGAGCTGCTCCCTGGTCACCTCCAGCTCGTGCTTTCGAGCGGCGATCGCGTCGCGTGCCGCCCGGATCTGGTTGACCGTGACCTGCATCTCGTTGCGAAGCTCCCGGACGCGGAAGACGATGTCGTTGTCCTGGTTCTGCATGGTCCGCTCGTAGGCGTTGCGAACCAGCAGGTCGTCGAAGCCGTCTGACTGCAGCAGGACCGTGATCAGGTCGGGCTCGTTGGTCTCGTAGATCGCGATCAGCCGCTGCTCGAGAATCTGGATCGCTTCCCGGAGCCGCCCCTTGAGGTATTCGAGCCGGGCCTGGGCCTGATCCAGCTCGGCCTGCTTCTGCGCGAGCTGGGCGGCGACGATCGCCTCCTTGTTCCGGAGTTCGGCGACCTCGGTGGTCAGTCGATCGATCTCCGCGGACTCGTGACTGATCCGGGTCGTGAGGACGCCGGCGTGCGCCTTGACGTGCGAGAGCTTCGACTGGGTCACGTCGAGCTTCTTCTGGAGGTCCTGTCCGGACGCGCTGCCAAGCGCCAGGCCGCACGCGACCAGGGCGCCGCAGAGCGCCAGCATCACCAGCTTCATTCGAGTCATCCCGCGTGGAAGGTTGAACCGCGCGTCAGGCGGTAACTGAAACCGGCGTTGCAGCAGCCGAGCCGTTCATCGCCTGCTTCGCGATCTCGGCTGCCTCGGCGAACCGCTCCTGGTAGGAGCGCGCCTGCATCCGGGAGATCACCAGGCGCTGCACCTGGGCCGTGCCCTCGAACAGCTGGTAGATCTTCGCGTCGCGGAACCACTTCTCGAGCGGGCAGTCCGTCGTCTGTGCGTACGGCCCGACCAGCTCCATCAGGGTGGTGGTCGCCCACATCGTCACGTCGCCGGCCTTGAGCTTCGACATCGAGCCCTGCCCGCCGGTCATCGGAATCCCGTTGCGACCCATCCAGGCCGCGCGCTGAACCAGCAGCCGCGAGGCGTCGATCTCGGTGGCGACATCCGCGAGCACCTGCTGGATCCGCTGCTCCTCGAGCGCGGGCTTGCCTCCGTCGACGGTCTGATCGGCCAGGTACTCCAGCGTCCACTCGTAGGCCGCCTGGGCGATGCCCAGCGCCGAGGCGCCGACGATCGGCCGGGTCATCTCGAAGGTGGCGAGGGCGTTGGAGGACCCCGCCTTCTGGCCGGAGCGGGCGCGCTCCAGCTTCTTGTTGAGCTTGTCCATCCCGCCGAGCAGGTTCTCGACCGGGATGCGGCAGTCCTCGAGGATCACCTCGGCGGTGTGTGACGCGCGGATGCCGATCTTCGATTCCTTCTTGCCCTGCCGAATGCCCGGGGTTCCCTTGCCGACGACGAATGAGGCCTGGCCGCGATGGCCGAGCTCCGGATCGACGGTGGCGACGACCACATGGACGTCCGCGATTCCCCCGTTGGTGATGAAGACCTTCGTGCCGTTCAGGACCCACTCATCCCCATCGAGCTTGGCGGTGGTCTTGAGGCTCTTCACGTCGGAGCCGGCCTGCGGCTCCGTGACCGCGTAGGCGCCCAGCTGGATCTCGTCATCGGTGCCGAAGCACTGCGGCACCCACTCCGCGATCTGCTCCGGCGTGCCGGAGGCGGCGATGCCGGCGGCGGCGAGGCCGGATCCCTGGATCGCGAGGGCGATTCCCGCGCACCCCCAGTGAAGCTCCTCGGCGGTGATCACCCCGAACTGCCCGTCGGGATCGGCGCCCATGCGCTGCATGTGCTCGAGGCCCTGCAGACCCCAGCGGCGGGCCTCCTTGATCACCTCCCACGGGGTGCTCTCCTCCGCGTCATGCTTCCGGGCGACGGGGCGGATCACCTCCCGCGAGAACTTGCGGACGTGGTCTCGGTGCTCCCTCTGCTCCTCGTTGAGGGCAAAGTCCATGGTTGCGATGGCCTCCTGTGGTCGCGGGGCGCTCCGACCTGGGAGCCGCCCGTCCGTGGGTCAGGGCACTGATTGACTGGTCAGTCAACCAGTCTACTCCACGCAAAAGTAGAACGTGCCACTTACCGCGCGGCAAACCCCTCCGATTTTGTTCAAGCCCGGCGCGCGCCGGCCTCCGAGAATCCGCCCGATGAGTCTCGACACCGGCCCCCGTCTTCACGCCTGGATGACCATCGACCTGACAGCCGCCAGGGAGTTCATGGCCACGCACGCCCGGGTTCTCGACCGTCGCCGCTTCGAGCTGCTCGACGGGTCGGCCGATGCGTCGGGGGTACTCGCCGCGCCCGACGGCTACCGGAACGCCGACCAGGCGATCGAAGTCCTGCGACGCAACGGCTACGAGGGAGTCGGGTAGACCGGACCGGTTCAGCAGCCGCGGGTGGGTACCGTTCGCCGCCGTGCGCCTGCCCGGCCCGCTGCAGAACGCGATCGACTGGCTCCGCAACGATCTGCCCAAGCGCTTCGACCAGCGCGCGCTGATCGCCGGCGGCGTCGCACTGGTCGCCCTGATCGTGGCGCTGATCGCGATCAACCCCTTCGGCGGTGGCGGCGGTGGCGGGACCCGCGTCGTGACGATCGCCGTCGCGACCGACAACGCGCAGCAGGCACCGGTCGGCACGCTGGGCTTTCCGCTGGTCGCCACCCGGAACACGACGAGGATCAGCGGTCCCGACCCGGTCTCGGACACCGCCGCGGCGGCGCTCGCCACCCATCCCCCCGCGCCTCAGGCCAAGCCTTTCCGGGCGGCCGCCATGGTCCCCGACGACAGCTGGCAGTCGGGGATCGCCGCGTCGGTGCTCGCCGGTCCTCCCACCAGGATCCCGGTCCTGATCAGCCAGCACGGCGCCGTCCCGGACGCGACCTCCCAGGCGCTCAGCCAGCTCAACCCGCAGGGTGGCGGCCCCGGGGACGTCCAGGTGTACGCGCTTGACGGGGCCGCCGTTCCATCCGGCGTCAAGTCAGGGAAGCTCGCGGGCGACGCCCCCGCGGAGATCGCAAACTCGGTCGATCAACTCCGGCAGCGTCTGGCGAAGCGAGAGCCGGAGCACATCCTCGTCGTCAGCACAGACCAGGCGGGCTACGCGATGCCCGCCGCGGCCTGGGCGGCGCGCTCCGGCGACCCGGTGCTGTTCACCGGCAAGGATCAGGTGCCCGCCGCGACGCTCGCCGCGCTCCGGCGTCATGCGGCCTCGGCGGTCTACGTCCTCGGCCCGCAGTTCGTGATCTCGAAGGCGGCGGTCTCTCAGCTCGGCCGAGTCTCCGCCAGCGTCACGCGAGTCGGCGCGACCGGAGTCGTCCAGAACGCGCTGCTGTTCGCGCGCTACACGGACGGGTCCTTCGGCTGGAACATCAACGACCCGGGTCATGGCATGGAGCTGGCGAACTCCGATCGCCCGCTCGACGCCGCGGCGGCCGCGTCGCTCGCCTCGAGCGGGCAGTGGGGACCTCTCCTGGTCACCGACACCGCGGACGCGCTGCCCCCGGAGCTGCGGAGCTTCCTGCTCGACATCAAGCCGGGCTACGAGGCGGATCCGACGCGAGCCGTGTACAACCACGTCTGGCTGATGGGTGACGCGACGGCAATCGGGGGCGAGGTGCAGGCCAAGATCGACGAGCTCGCCGAGCTCGCGCCGGTCGGGGGGAGCGCCGGAACGCAGGGGACGGCGAGCGGTGGCGTCGCCCAACCGGGCGGCCCCGAGAACGAGCCGCTGCCCCAGCCTCAGAAGGGAAAGAAGTGAGCGAGGCCGAGCGTCCAGACAGGCTGAGCCGCCCGGTGACGATCGAGGACATCCGGGCGCTCGCCGGCCCGTCCACCCCCCACTTCGCGCTCCAGGTCCGCAACCGGATCCAGCGGCTGATCGAGGGCCTGCCGGAGGACGATCCGGTGCGACGCGAGGGCGAGATGCAGATCGCCCGGCTGGAGGAGCTCGCGAAACACAGCGGGGATCCGCGGGGCGGCACCGGCGTCGCCCACTGAGATAGCGTCGCGCCGGGAATGAAGGAGCTCGCCGACGGCGTCTGGCACATCAAGTGCCTGCCCGGCCTGACCTGGGCGGTCAACGCCTATCTGATCGGTGACGTCCTGATCGATGCCGGTGCCCGGCAGTCGACCGGCAGGATCCTCAAGCAGCTGGAGGGGCATGAGGTGACTGCGCATGCGCTCACGCACGCCCACCCCGACCACCAGGGGGCGAGCCGCGATGTCTGCGAGAAGCTGGGCATCCCGTACTGGTGTCCGGAGGCGGACGTCCCGGCCGCGGAGGATCCCCAGCTGATCCGCGAGCTGCAGCCCGACAAGTTCATGGCCGACTTCTTCTGGCGGATCTTTCACGGACCCGGGCGTAAGGTGGACAAGGCGATCAAGGACGGGGACGAGGTCGCCGGCTTCAGGGTGATCGACGCGCCGGGTCACTCCCTCGGCCACGTCGTCTTCTGGCGCGAGGCCGACCGCGTGCTGATCATCGGCGACGTCCTGACCAACATCGATCAGTACACGGGATTGCCGGGGCTTCACGAGCCGAGGCCGGCCCTGACTCCCGATCCGCGGCGGAACAGGGAGTCGGCCAAGAAGCTGGCTGCGCTCGAGCCCGAGCTCGTCTGCTTCGGTCACGGCCCCCCGCTCAAGGACACCCAGAAGCTCAAGCGGTTCGTCGACGGGCTCCGGGACTAGCTCGTCGCCATATTCTTCCTCCCATCGCTCAGCGCTGGCACATAGCGCAGGTCAACATCGGGATCACCAAGGAGCCGCTCGACACCCCCGCGTTGGCTGACTTCGTCGCCCTGCTGGAACCCGTCAACGCGCTCGCCGACGAGAGCCCTGGCTTCGTCTGGCGGCTGCAAACCGACGAAGGGGATGCGACCGCGATACGAGCGTTTGAAGACGATCGCATCCTCGTGAACGCCTCGGTCTGGGAGTCGATCGAGGCGCTTTGGCGCTTCGTCTACGACGGCCGCCACCTCGAGGTGATGCGCCGCCGCCGCGAGTGGTTCACGCGGCTGGCGGAGGCTCACCTGGTTCTCTGGTGGGTTCCCGCCGGCGCCATCCCCACCCTGGCTGACATGAGAGACCGGGTCGAGCATCTGCGCGCCCACGGCCCGACGCCGTACGCCTTCACGTTCAAGTGCCACTTCCCACCCCCATCGGCCTCCGACCAGCAGGAGATCATCGACGACCGGGATCCCTGCCCGGCTTGAGGGCGATTCAGGAAGCCGGGCCGAACGCCTCGATCAGCTGGGTTTGGTACTCGCCGATCTGCTCCGGCGGGATGAAGTAGGTCGGCGGCGTCAGCCAGACACCGTCCCCGCGCTCGGCGGCTTCGGTGACCCGAGCCCTGACCTTGTCGATCGGGCCCGCCGCCGTATAGGCATCGACCATCACGTCCGGGATCGCCTCCGGAACCGCGGCGAGGTCGCCCTTGCGAAACGCGTCGCCGGCCGCCGCCGCGGCATCGGCGAAGCCATGCATCTCCCAGAGG
>JBKPLC010000029.1:0-9318 GCA_046731495.1 Actinomycetota bacterium
CTTTGCCGCCGGTGAGCGTCTTTCGGAGCTTCACGAGATCGCTGGTGACCTCGAGCGTGAGGATCGCGAGGACGGGGTTCTCGTTCGTGCGCGACTACCTGCCGCGCTCGCCGATCGGTTTTCCGAGTTCGAGCTCAACGGGCGCCGTAGCCGATCGGGCCGACGCGTTCGCGCCGGAGACTGAACCGCTCGCCAACGGAGGTGCGGTGGTGACGGCCGTCGCCGAGCGGGAGTCCGCCGGGGAACGCCTCGGCGAGTTGCGGTTCGTCAAGCTTGACGAGAAGGCGACCCTGCCCACCCGCGCGCACGACAACGACGCGGGGCTGGACCTCTACGCGGCCGAGTCAGCGCGGCTCGCGCCAGGGGCGCGGGTGAGCGTCGGCACCGGACTCGCCGTCCAGATTCCCGACGGCGTCGGCGGCCTTGTCCTGCCGCGCTCGGGGATGGCGCTCAAGCACGGCGTGACGCTGGTCAACTCGCCCGGCCTGATTGACCCGGGCTATCGCGGTGAGGTGCGGGTGCTGCTGCTCAACACCGACCCGACGCTGGAATTTCAGATCTCTCCGGGCGATCGGATCGCGCAGCTGCTGCTTGTCCCGGTCGCCCATGCCAACCCGTTGCAGGCCCACGCGCTCGACGAATCGACGCGGGGACAGGGCGGCTTCGGCTCGAGCGGGTTCTGAGGCCTACGCCGTGGCGGGCGGCGGGGTCTCCTGGCTGAAGGAGACCTGCGGGACCTCGCGGTCGGCCGCCTCGGTGATCTCGAAGAAGGGCTTCGCGGTGAACCCGCCCTGGTTCGCGATGATCGACCAGGGCCACTGCTGGATCCGGGTGTTGTACTGCTGCACGTTGGAGTTGTAGATCCGGCGCGAGGCCTGGATCTCGTCCTCGAGCTCCGAGAGCTGACGCTGCAGCTGCTGGAAGTTCTCGGTGGCGCGCAGCTCCGGATACTGCTCCGCGACCACCCGTAGGCCACCGAGGGCGGCGGTCAGCTGGGACTCGGCCTGACTCGCTTCGGCCGGGCCCTGAGCCTGCATGGCCGCGGCGCGGGCCTGGGTGACCCTCTCGAAGGTCTCGCGCTCGTGCGTCGCGTAGCCCTTGACGCTCTCGACCAGGTTCGGGACCAGGTCATGCCGGCGCTTGAGCTGCACGTCGATCCCGCTCCACGCCTCGTCGGTGCGGTTGCGCAGGCTGACCATGTTGTTCCTGACGAACACATAGGTCAGGCCCGCCAGGATCAGCAGCCCGAGAATGATCAGCACGATGACCATGCGCCGGTGATCCTATACGTCCGGGTGGCCGGGGACGCGGATCTCGCTCATCCGCGCTCGGCGGCCCGCAGCGCGGTCGCGTGAGCCGCCCCCTCGAGGTCGTCCTGCAGCGGCTCGAGGTCCGGACGCCTCCCGGTCCGCCTCTCGAGGGCGGTCGCGATCAGGTGGTCGGCGAGCCAGGCGTTCTTGGGAAGGAGGGGCCCGTGCAGGTAGGTGCCGATCAGGTTGAGCCGCTTGACGCCCTCCCGCCCGTCGCGATCGTTATTGCCGTGGCCGTGGAGGACCCTGCCCAGCGGCTCTGCGTCGCGCCCGAGGTAGGTGCGCCCGCCGTGGTTCTCGAAGCCGGCCAGGATGCGCCGCTCCTCGCCGAGCTCGACCTCGATCGAGACGTTGCCGATCAGCCGGGGACCGGGCTCCCGGATGGTCTCGAGATCCGCGATCCCGAGGCCCCGCACGGACTCGTCGGCCAGCTGGTAGCGATGGCCGAGGAGCTGGTAGCCGCCGCAGACCGCGAGGACCGCCGCGCCGTCCTCGACGGCCGCGGCGATCGAGTCGCGCTTCGTGCTCAGCATGTCCTCGGCGACCAGCAGCTGGTCGCGGTCCTGGCCGCCTCCGACGTAGAGCAGGTCGTGGGCGCCCGGATCGAAGCCCTCGCCTGGTCCCGCCGAGGCGTACTCGAAGGGGATCCCACGCCATTCGCAGCGGCGCTGCAGAAAGAGGATGTTGCCCCGGTCGGCGTAGATGTTCATCTGCTCGGGGTAGAGGGCGAGCAGGCGGAGGCCCTCGCCGTTCGCGCTCACTTCGGCGCCTCGAGCATCACGACGACGGAATCGGCCTCGTCCGGCCCGTAGACGATCTGCCGCCGCCCGGCCGGACGCCAGCCGGCTGCCTCGGCCTCGGCCTCGAGTTGATCCGGGCTGATCCGCTGGAGGACGTCATCGTGCACCGAGCGATCCATGCGGCCCTCGGGGGAGACGGACTCACGTATCCGCCTAACCCTCAGGTCTTCGTCGCTCACCTGCACCCACAGCGGCTCGCTCGAGTAGACCCAGCCGTCGAGCTCACGCATGTCAGGCAGGATCTGGGGCGACGAGGTCCCGGCGCTCATCAGCGTGCCCTCGTCGACCAGGGTCAGCGCGAGCATTCCGCCGGGGCTGAACTCCTGCCGGAGCCAGACGAGCAGCGGCTGGCGCGCATCCGGCGCGATCATCTGGATCACGTGCAGCGGCCCGATTCCGAGCCGCGGCGTGGACGGGAGCCGGCCCTCCGGCGCCTCGAGATCGAGGCCGACCACCGAAACCGGGACCTCGCGCGCGGCCGTGCTCCGTTCGAGCTCGGCGGCGAGGTCCGGTTCGCGCTCGATCGCGATCACCTCGTGCCCCCGCTGGGCCAGCTCCAGCGCGATGCGACCGGCCCCGGCGCCCAGCTCCAACACCGGGCCGCCGATCTGCTCGGCCAGCTCGCACCAGACCGGGATGTCCGCGTCGTAGGAGCCGAACTCGACCTGTTGCCAGATCAGGGTGCTCATGCCCAGAAGTCGGCCGCCAAGCCGCGGTCCGCGAGCAGGGTGCGGAGCTCGAGCAGCGCCGTGTAGGTGGGGAGGGCGAAGAGACGCTCGGGAGCGGCGCCCACGGCCGCGTCGAGAGAGGACGGAATCGGCTCGATCACCTCGATCGCGTCCTCGGGCCAGCCGGCGTACTTCAGCCGCAGCGCCATCTCGTGCGCCCGGGTCCCGGAGCAGACCACCCGCCGGACACCGCCGGCGAGCAGCTCGAAGTCGGCGTCCCAGATCCAGGAGACATCGCGTCCGTCGGCGATCCGGTCGTTGAGGGCGAGCCAGAGGTCAATGCCGCCGTTGCTCGACTCGAGCCGAAGCGTGCGCAGGACCTCGTTCGCCCCCGCCGGGTTCTTGATCAGCAGGATCGAAACGGGCTTGCCGGAGACGTCGATTGTCTCCACCCGCCCGAAGACCGCCCGCATTGACTCGAGGCCCTGCCGGACTCGCTCGAGCGGGACCCCGGAGCGCAGGCCCGCGGTGACGGCGGCGAGCGCGTTGTAGACGTTGTAGAGGCCGGGGAGGGGCAGGTCGAGGTCGAGATCGCCGGCGGGCGTCGTCATCTTCACGCGCGAGCCCGAAATGCCGCGCAGCTCGATCTCGGTTGCCGCCACGTCCGGATCGGGCCGGTCGGCGTGGCAGTTGGGGCAGCGGTAATGGCCGAGGTGCCCGACGAAGGCGCGGTCGTACGCGTAGGGGTGGCCGCAGCGGCGGCAGTGCTTGGCGTCGTGGGCGTGCTGCAGCTCGGGCAGGGCCTGGCTGGTGTCCTCGATGCCGAAGTAGGTGACGCCCGGTCGGCGGCGGAGCTCGCGGTCGCGGCCGAGGTCCGCGATCAGCGGGTCGTCGGCGTTCAGCGCGAACTCGCAGGTGCGCTCCATCGCGGCGACCAGCTCCGCCCACTCGTCCGCGAGCCGCTCGAGCTCCCCGTAGCGATCGAGCTGGTCGCGGAAGAGGTTGCCGAGGACCAGCAGACGCGCCCGCAGGCGGGGCGCAACGCGGGGAAGCCAGGCCTCGTCGAGCTCGAAGAGGCCCTCGGAGCCGTGCTGCTCGAGCAGCGCCGTGGCGACGCCCCAATGCATGTTCGAGCCGGCGCGGTTGTGGACCGGCTTGCGCCCGGCCGCCTCGAGTATCGCCGCGATCATCCCGGCGGTCGTGGTCTTGCCATTGGTGGAGCTGACCACGATCGAGCCGAGGTCGAGCTGGGACGCCAGCCGCTCGATCGCGTCGGGCGCCATGCGGACGAGCATCCGTCCCGGCAGGGTCGTTCCACCGCCGCGGCCGCTGCGACGGCTGAGTCCGCCGACGGCACGCGCCAGCGCGACCTTCCCCTTGAACAGGACGCTCATGGCTTCGGCAGGTTAGGTGGGCGCCGAGGGCGCGATCACCCGGAGCGCGCCGCTCAGAACCCGGAGCCGGGCGGGCAGGTCGGTGAGGTGCTCGCCGTCGGCGTACACAGCAAAGGGTCGATCGGCGCGGATGCTCACCTCCGCCGCGCGCATCACCCGCACCTCCTCGTTCTCCACGTGCGTGCCCTTGAACACCGTCGGGAGGTTGATCAGGGTGCTGAGCTTGCCGCGCTGTCCGGTGAGTACCACGTCGAACCGGCCATCGGCCAGGTCCGCGTCCGGTGCGATGAACATCCCGCCCCCGTACGCCTTGCTGTTCGCGACGGCAACGGAGTAGCCGATGTTCTCGACCTCCTCGCCGTCGAGCTCGAGCGTGAAGGTGGCCGGCTTCCACGCGATCAGGGCCCTGATGGCGGCGTACGCGTAGACGAGGTTGCCGCGGACGATCTTCGCCTCGTTCGCGATCCGGTTCGCATCGGAATCGAACCCGCAGGAGGCGATGCAGAGGAAGCGCTTGCCGTTCACCTCGCCCACGTCGATCGCGCGCACGTTGCCCTCGGCGAGCGTCGCGACCGAGTCCGCCGGCTCGGTTGGAATGCCGAGCACCCTCGCCAGGTCGTTGCCCCGTCCGCCGGGAATGACTCCGAGCGGGGTATTGGATCCGGCAAGAGCGCCTCCGACCTGTCCGATCAGGCCGTCACCGCTCATCACGACGGGCGTCTCGCCCTCATCCGCGGCCGCCCGCGCCTCGGCCACGCCGTGGTCGAGGCTCTCGGTGCGAACGACGCGGTAAGCGACGCCGTGTCGCTCGAGCTCGCGCTCGACCTCGGGAAGCAGCTTGAGCGTTCGTCCGCCGGCGGAGTGGGGATTGACGAGCAGCAGATGGCGACGGTCCGTGGTGATCGGCTGAATCTATTGACCGCTCAGGCGGGTCGGCGGGCGAGGAAGTAGGTCCCCTTGCCCGCCGAGGCGCTCTCGACCGGCTCGAGTCCCGCCCGGCGGAAGCCGCGACGCAGCACGGATTCCGGGGTGTAGAAGGGGGTGTGCGGACCCCAGCTCGCCGCGATCAGCGCGAAGCCGGCGGGGCGGAGCACTCGCGCGATCTCGCCGAAGAACGGCGGCACGTTGAGCTGGGTGACCAGATCGAAGGAATCCTCGTCGTAGGGCAGGTTGGACGCGTCGGCGACCTTGAAGGCGACCCGTCCCTCGGGATCGAGCCCGATCCGGGCCTGCGCCCGCCGGACCATCTCCTCGGAGAAGTCGATTCCGCGAACGCGCGCGTGCGGGAACTCGCGCGCGACCAGGAGCGCCGCGTCGCCGAGACCCGTGCCGATGTCCAAGGCGCGCTCGGGCTCCGGATGGACGTGCAGGAGTCCGGCCGCCAGCGGGGCGAGGTACTCGGGCCCCGATCGATTGACGCGATCGGCCCATTCGGGTGCTCGGGCCTCCCAAAAGCGGTGGCTCCAGCCGCGCAGCAGGGGCCACGCGACGGGGGCATGCGCCACCAGGGCGTTGATCGCGCGGCCCATGATGCGGATCCGCCGCGGGGGCGGGCTCGGGTCGGCCTGCGTCGCCATCACCCCGATCATCGCAGCCGCCGTGAGTAGGCTCTGCGCCTTGGGCCTGCGGGAGACAGCCGTGGGAGCGTCGCTGGCTCTCGTGCTTTTCGCCGGATGCGGCGGGGGAGAGGAGGAGACGGCGAGCGTGGCACTGCCCGCCGGGTGCAGCAAGGTTTCCGCGCCGCAGCCGAAGCAGGTGCACCTCTCTCCGCCACCGACCAGCCTCAAGGGCCCGGCGAGCGCCACGGTCGAGACCAGCTGCGGGGCCTTCACGGTCACGCTCGACGTGGCGCGGGCGCCGAAGACCGCGTCGTCGTTCGCCTATCTGGCCCGCCACGGCGTCTACGACGACACGCCCTTCCACCGGATCATCCCCGGCTTCGTGGTCCAGGGCGGGGATCCGACCGGAAGGGGGACCGGCGGTCCCGGTTACTCGGTCGATGAGTCGCCCCCACAGAGCCTGTCCTACACGCGCGGCATCGTCGCGATGGCGAAGAGCCCGGTTGAGCCGCCGGGTCGCTCCGGCAGCCAGTTCTTCGTCGTCACCGCCGCCGACGCGGGGCTGACGCCGGATTACGGCCTGGTCGGACGGGTGACGAGCGGATTCGACGTCGTGCAGCGCATCGAGCAGCTCGGCAGCGCGTCGGGCCGGCCGAAGGCGCCGGTCATCATCAAGCGGGTGAGGATCCAGTCGGGCTGATGGCGAAGGTCCGCGTTGGCGACAACGCTCCCGATTTCGAGCTCGTGGGCACCGGCTCCCGCAAGTATTCGCTGTCGGACTACCGAGGCGACGGGGTGGTCATCGCCTTCTACCCTGGCGACTTCACACCGGTATGCACCCGGCAGTTCTGCTCGTATCGCGACGACGGGGATCGGATCGAGGCGCTGGGCGTGCCGATGGTGGGCATCTCCCCACAGTCGGTCGAGTCGCACGAGCGCTTTGCCGCGCGCCATGGGCTGACCGTGCCGCTGCTCTCCGACCCGGGCAAGGCGGTGGCACGGTCCTACGGGGTCGTCGGCCCAGGCGGATTCATCCGGCGGGCGATTTTTCTTGTCGACCGGGACGGGGTGGTCCGCTACCGGCACGTGGCGCTGTTCGGGCTGCGCTACCAGGACGTCGGCGACCTCGAGCGGGCCGTCGAGCGACTGGGCCAGGGCTGATGGCTGCGGAGCGGCTGGAGCCCAGCCCGTTCGAGGTGGCGGCCGACGGCCTGGGGCTGGCCGGCGAGGAGGTGGGGGAGGGGCCGGCCGTCCTTCTCCTGCACGGCTTGACGGCGACGCGGCGCTACGTCCTGCACGGCTCCGTCACGCTCGCCCGCCGGGGCCACCGGCTCGTGTCCTATGACGCGCGAGGACACGGGGCGTCCGACCCGGCGCCGGAGGGATCCGGATACGGCTATCCGCAGCTCACCGAGGATCTCCGCGCAGTCCTGGCGGAGTGGGCCCCGGACGAGCGCCCGGTGCTGGTCGGCCACTCGATGGGCTGCCACACCGCCGTCGCGCATGCCCTCGACCACGCCGATTCGGTGGCCGCCCTGGTCCTGGCGGGGCCGGTCACGCTGGGGATCCCCGCGACCGAGGAGGTCCTGGCGCACTGGGACCGGCTCGCGGACGGACTGGCGAGCGGCGGCGTGGAGGGCTTCATGGACGCCTACGAGGCCGAGATGAACGTCGAGCCGGACTGGAGGGACACGGTCCTGCGGATCAACCGGGAGCGGATGGAGCGACACCGGCATCCCGAGGCCGTCGCACAGGCGATCCGCGAGGTCCCTCGCTCGCTTCCGTTCGAGGGCCTCGCGGAGCTCGAGACCCTCGATGTACCCGCGCTCGTCGTCGCCAGCCACGACGAGGCGGATCCCAACCATCCTTTCGCCATGGCCGAGGCGTGGGCCGATCACCTGCCCTCGGGGCGGCTGGTCAGCGAGGAGCCGGGGAAGTCACCCCTCGCCTGGCAGGGTGGCCGCCTCTCGCGCGTGATCGCGGACTTCCTCGAGGAGCCGGCCGTCCGCGCGCGTCTGGGCTGAAGCTAGGGGCGGTCCTTCAGTCGAATCACCAGCCGCAGGCCCGACCAGGTCTCGTCGATGGCGCAGACCTTGTTGTCGACCAGGCGATTGGCGAGGCCGAGCTCGCGGGCGACGTCCTCGGTCATGTCGGTCTCGACGCCGGAGGACCGCTTCGGCCAGGCGATCCAGAGACCGCCCGCGGGATCCATCGCGCGGCGCAGGGCCGGCAGGCGGCGCTCCAGCTCGGCGCGGCGCTTGGTGAAGAAGACGATTACGTCAAGAGGTGGGCTGACGCGGGACTTGACCGAGACTCCGTCGGAAAGGTCGCCCAACAAGTCGAGAAAGCCGTCCGGCGGGGAGGCGAAGGCGATGCGGTGGCCCTCCTTGATGCCGAGCTTCTTGGCGAGCGGCGTTCCGGAGTAGCCGGCCATCCGCGAAGTATCTCCGGCGGTGAGCGCGGTCCGTATATTCCGGCCCGTGAGCGAGGACGACGGACACCCTGTCCACTATGCGGCGGTGAAGCGCGGCACGCCCGTGTACGCCTCGGACGGGAACCAGGTGGGCGTGGTCGACGAGGTGGTGGACAACTACCGGGAGCACATCCTCGACGGGTTCGTGATCGAGGGCGACGACGGCCAGCTGCGATTCGTCGATGCGCCGGAGGTCGCCAGGACCGCGGAGCGCGCGGTGCGGCTGACCATCGACTCCGCGGCGGCCGCCCAGCTGCCGTCGCCGGAGAAGGCGGCGCCCGAGTTCGCCCCTCGCCGTGCTGGGCGGCTCGGCAAGCTGCTCGGCGGCAACTGGCGCCGGCGCTAGCGTGGCCCCGAGAGCCCCAGCTTGCGTCTCAGCAGGCGCGCGTTGCGGATCGCGAAGCCCTGCCAGTCGTTGTTGAAGTAGACGTAGATCTCGGTGTCGCGCCGCCACTGCGCCAGCCGGCGCGCCCAGGTGGAGATCTCCGCGTCCGAGTAGTTGCCGTGGCGGCCCCGGCTCCCGTAGTGGAACCTCACGTACGTCCAGTCGGTGGTGCGGACCGGCGGGGTGCTGATCCAGCGCGAGCGCTCGTGGCCGACCACCAGGGCGACGCCGTGCTCGCGGAGCAGTGAGTAGACCTCATCGTCGAACCAGCTCTCGTGGCGGAACTCGAAAGCGTGTCTGCCCTTGGGCAGCACCGCCAGGGCCTCGGCGAGGCGGTCCCGGTCGCGGTGGAAGTTGGGGGGGAACTGCCAGAGCAGGGGACCGAGCTTGTCGCTCCCGGTGAGCGCCTCGAGGGGCTCGTAGAAGCGCCTCATCCCTTGCTCGACCATCGTCAGGCGCTTGATGTGGGTCATGTAGCGGCTCACCTTGACCGCGAACAGGAACCCTGGCGGGCTGTGCTCCACCCAGCCCTGGACGGCCGACGGAGTGGGCAGCCGGTAGAAGGTGTTGTTGATCTCAACCGTGTCGAAGTGCTGGGCGTAGTAGCCCAGCCATTCCCGCTGCGGCACGTCCTTCGGGTAGAAGACCTCCCGCCAGTGGGAGTAGACCCACCCCGAGCAGCCGATGTGCACGGGCTTCCCCGCCATCTCCGCCGACTCAGTTCCCGTT
>JBKPLC010000030.1:0-9689 GCA_046731495.1 Actinomycetota bacterium
GCGCATGCGGGAAGCATCACCAGCACACAACGGGTTGCTCCTGCGGAGCACCCTCGCACTATCACGGCAACGAGGCCGCGCCGGCGACGGCTCGCGGAGCTCCGCCTGCGGATCCGGCAGCGGCGGCTAGACCGCGCAGCCCGCGCTCACAGCCTGCGCGTCAGCGGCGCCCGGGCACCGTTCGTTTCGGGCTCGGAGCACACCCACATGCTCCGGACGAAGGGCTTCTAGGTCAGACGGCTTCTTCGTCCCCGCCTCGGCCGGCGAGATACGCCCCGACGCCGAGTGCGGTGAGGACGAGGCCGGCGCCGGCGGCGATCCTGATCTCCCGCCCGTAGCGCATCTTGATGGCCGAGACCACCACTCGCCCGATCATCTCGTAGATCCAGCTCATCACTTGGCCTCCTTTCGAATCCTGTGGGCCAGCCGGCTCTGAAGCGTGAAGAGCTCGATGAACCCTGGGCTCGCGTGCTGTGAGAAGTCTCCCCCGGACTCCCCGAACGATGCAAGCGAGCGGTCGTACAGCGCGTACGGTGAGCTGCGACGCGTCGGCGTGACCGAGCCGCGGTAGAGCTTCAGGCCCACCTCCCCGGTCACGAACTCGTTGGCCGAGTCCATGTAGGCGTCGAGGTCGCGACGCAACGGCTCGAGCCAGAGGCCGGCGTAGCAGAGGTAGGCCCACTGGCTCTCGAGCGCGGCCTTGAAGTTGTTCTGGTGGATCGTGGAGACGAGCTTCTCGAGCTCGCGGTGGGCGCTGAGCACGATCGCGGCCGCCGGCACCTCGTAGAGGTCCCGCACCTTGAGGCCGACGATCCGGTCCTCGATGTGATCGACGATCCCCACTCCGTGGCGTTGGCCGATCCCCGCCGCGCGCTCCAGCAGCTCGACCAGGCCGAGCCGCTCCCCGTCGATCGAGACCGGGCAGCCCCGCTCGAACCCAATGGTCACCTCCTGCGGCTCGTCCGGCGCCTCCTCCGGCCGGGTGACCAACTGGAAGACGTCATCGGGCGCAGCTGCGTCCAGGTCCTCGATCGTCCGGCCCTCCGAGGAGCGGCCCCAGAGGTTGTCGTCGATCGAGTAGGGCGAGACCTCGGTCCCTCCCTTCACGGGGATGCCGTGCTCCCGCGCGTATTCGATCTCCTCCTCCCGCCCCATCTGCCATTCGCGGACCGGCGCCAGGATCCGCAGGTCGGTGTCGAGCGTCGAGATGGTCGCCTCGAGCCGCACCTGGTCGTTGCCCTTTCCGGTGCAGCCGTGGGCGATCGTGTCGCAGCCGTGCTCGCGCGCGGCCTCGACGGCGAGCTTGCCGATCAATGGGCGGCCGAGCGCCGTGAAGAGCGGATAGCCGCCCCCGTAGAGCGCGTTCGCCCTAATCGCCGGCAGGACGTAGTGGTCAGCGAACTCCTCGCGCGCGTCGACCAGCACCGTCTCCACCGCCCCCAGCTTTTTCGCCTTGCCCGTCACCACCTCCCAGTCCTCCCCGGGCTGGCCGAGGTTGACGGTGAGCGTGACGATCTCGGCGCCGTAATGCTGCTGAATCCACTTGAGCATCACGCTCGTGTCGAGGCCCCCCGAGTAGAGCAGCAGCACGCGCCCCATCTCGCTCGGGTTGGCCTGGTAGGACGCCACCCTCGGCGCTTCGGTGTTCTCCTCGGGAGCCATGAGCCGGGAAGTGTCGCGGTTTCGTCTGCCCCGCGCTGCCAGAATCCCGGCGGTGCAGCGGCTGCTCCGGATCGTCTCGATCATGCTGATCACGGCTGGACTGGTCGTGCTCGCCGATGCGGGCTTGACCCTGGTCTGGCAGGAGCCGTTCTCGGCCGCCTACGGCGCCATAAAGCAGGGACAGGCAGAGGACCAGCTCAACGACCTGGAGTCCGAGTACCCGACCCCGGCCGACCTCGCTGCCATCGCCGGCGTCCAGGGAACGCCGGCGAAGGCGAAGATCCTGGCCGACCGCTTCAAGCCGCATCTAGCGACGGGGCACGCGATCGGCCGGATCAAGATCGATCGGATCGGGCTCGACATCGTCGTCGTGCAGGGAACCGACACATCCTCGCTGCAGAAGGGCCCCGGGCACTACACGAACACCCCGATCCCCGGCCAGCCGGGCACTGTCGCCATCGCGGGTCACCGCACCACCTATCTGGCGCCCTTCCGCCACATCGACGAGGTCCAGAACGGCGACGAGATCCGGATCGAGATGCCCTACGGCGCCTTCACCTACACGATGTACAAGCACGAGATCGTGGATCCGAGCGACGTCGGCATCATCAAGCCAATCGGGTTCGATCAGCTCGTCCTCACCGCCTGTCACCCTCCCTACAGCGCGGCGCATCGTTACGCGGTCTTCGCGAGACTGACCCGTATCGATCTGTTCGCGATCGAGGGAGAAGGCCGGTGGGTGGCGCCATGATCAGACGAGTGTGAGCGGCCCGCACGCAATCAGCCTGAGGGGCGCATGGAGGCTCGGCGGCGTGCTGCTCCTCGTCCTTGCCGGGTCGAGCATGGCAGCCTCGCCGCTGGTCGAGAGTTCCACCGGCGGGGAGGACTTTCTGATCTCCGGCGCGACGGCGGTCGCCGGTCTGACCTGCCTCTGGCTTCCCTGGGAGCGGGTCGACGAACGCTGGCTCGCCGCCGTGCCCCTGCTCGCCATCGTGGCCATCGCCCTCGCCGCCGCCTCGGTGGACTACGCCCTCAACTGCCTCTACCTGGCGGTGGCGCTATACGCCGCCCTGGTCTTCTCGCCGCGGACCGCCGCCGCCTTCGTCGCGCTGATCATCACCGCTCTGATTCTGCCCTTCGCGTACTCGGACAGCTCGACCGAGGACACGGCGCGCTGGCTGTTGGTGGTGGGGCCGGTGGTCCTCTTCACGGCGGCGGTCGCGAGCCTCCTCATGAGTCGGCTGCACTCGAGCCGCGAGACCTACCGGCAGCTCTCGGCGGTCGACGGTCTGACCGGAGTCGGCAATTACCGCGCCCTGATGGAGCGGCTCGAGCACGAGACCCGCCGGCATCATCGCCGGCACCGCGAGTTTGCAGTGCTGACGCTCGATTTGGACAACTTCAAGCAGGTCAACGACACCCAGGGACACCTGGTCGGGGACGCGGTGCTCACCACGGTCGGCTCGATGATCGACGTCCAGGTCCGTGCGGAGGACGGCATCTTCAGGCAGGGAGGCGACGAGTTCTCCGTGGTCGCGCCGGAGACCGGCGCGCAGCAGGCCCTGTTGCTCGCCTCGCGGATCGAGAGGGCGCTGAATGGACTCACCTCGGGGACGGTTCGGCTGTCCGCGAGCGTCGGGTGCGCCGTCTACCCGCGCGACGGTTCCGAGCCCGGCGCGTTGCTCGAGGCCGCGGACAGCGCCCTCCGCGAGCGCAAGCGCGAGCACGCCGGCTCGAGCGCCTAGCCCGCAGCCGATCGCAGCGGATCCGGCGCAGCAGAGGGCGAGATCGGAGATGATTTCCCGCGGAGGCGCCTTGACTTGAACGGCGCGCGCCAACGTGCCGCAGTCGCTACGAAACTTGCATCCCGCTTTCCGCCTGCTCGCCGGGCTGGTCGTGCTGGGCCTGGTCGTGGAGGTCCTCCACAGCACGGCCGGGTTCGGGTCCCCGCGCTTCGACTACCTGATCGAGGAGTGGGTCTATGACTTCCTGACGGCTACGGCCGCAGCGGCGACGCTCGGCTTCGCGATCCACCGCCGCGACGAGCGCGCGGCATGGTTGCTCCTGGGGATCGGGCTCGCGCTCTGGGCGGTCGGGGACGCTTACTGGACCGCGGTGCTCCGCGATGACCCGAATCCGCCGCTGCCCTCTCCCGACGACGCGCTCTACCTCAGCGGATACGCCTTCATCATCGCCGGCCTCGTGGTCTACGTCCGCTCTCGCGTCGCGCGGCTCACCCCGCTCGTCTGGGCCGACGTCGCGACCGGCGCGTTCTGCGTCGCCGCGATCGGGACCAGCCTGCTGCTCGACTACGTCCTCGCCAACACCAGTGGGACGCCCGTCCAGACGGCCGTCGCCGTCTCGTATCCGGCGCTCGACCTGGTGATCCTGGCGGCGGTGGCGAGCGCGGTCGCGCTCACCGGCTGGCGACCCGGGCGGCCGCTCGCCCTGATCGCCGCGGGCGTGGCGTGCGCGGCGGTCACAGACGCCGTTTACACCTACCAGTCGCTCGCCGGCACCTATGACGGCGGGGTCTGGAACAACTTCCTCTGGCCGCTGGCCACCGTGCTCATCGCCGCCGCCGCGCTGCAGGCCTCGGAACCGCATCGCGAGCGAGAGCCCGCCGAGGACTGGCGCGCCTTCGCTGCCTCCCCCACCTTCTTCGCCCTGGCCGCGGTCGCCCTGCTCGTCGTGCAGCACCAGGCCCTGAGCGAGCCGGCCGTGGTGGCCCTCGTGATCGCGACGTTGCTCGCTCTGATCTGCCGGGTGGCGCTCACCTTCGCGCAGAACCACCGCCTGGTGGAGCAGCTCGAGACCGATCCGCTCACGGGCCTGTTCAACCGCGGCAAACTCCTGTACGACCTGGACCGGGTCTGTGACTCGCCCGACCGGGAGCCGCACACGCTCGCCATCCTCGACCTCGACGGCTTCAAGGCATACAACGACGCCTTCGGTCACCCGGCGGGCGATGCGCTGCTCGTGCGGCTCGGACACCAGCTGGCGGCGGCCGTGGCCCACTACGGAAACGCCTACCGGATGGGCGGCGACGAGTTCGCCATGCTGATCCCGACCGGCCTGGCGACCGCGGCCGGTCTGGTCGAGGCGGGCGCGGCGGCGCTCACCGAGCGTGGCGAGGGGTTCACCGTCACCTGCTCCCGGGGGTCGGTCGAGCTGCCGGCGGACGCGACCAGTCGCGAGGCCGCGCTCCAGCTCGCCGACCAGCGGATGTACGCCGACAAGGACTCCCGCCGCGAGTCGGCCGGGGGCGAGGTCGAGGCGGTCCTCGTTCGGATGATCAATCAGCGCACACCGGAGCTGGGGGAGCACGTGGACGCGGTCAGGGACATGGCGGTGGCGGTCGGCCGCGATCTTGGGCTGTCGGCCGGCGAGCTCGTTGCGCTGGCCCGCGCGTCCGAGCTCCACGACATCGGCAAGATCGCCATCCCAGACGAGATCCTCGACAAGCGCGGGCCGCTCGACGAGGAGGAGTGGCGATTCATGCGGCAGCACACCGTGATGGGTGAGCGGATCGTCTCGGCAGCGCCGTCGCTCGCCTCGGTCGGCAGACTGATCCGCGCCTCGCACGAGCGCTGGGACGGCAAGGGATATCCGGACAGGCTGGCGGGAGACGCGATCCCGTTGGCGTCCCGCATCATCGCCGTCTGCGACGCCTATGACGCGATCGCGGCGGAGCGCCCTTACGCCGAGGCGCGCGACCCGGAGACCACGCTCGCCGAGATCCGCCGCGAGGCGGGCTCGCAGTTCGATCCACGGGTCGTCGAGAGTCTCGAGCGTCTGGTGGGCACGAGCGCCGAGGCGTCGCCGGCCCCGGGGCCGGTCAGCTCGATCTGACCCGATTCACCCCGCTTCAGGGGCCCCGCGACCATCGCCCCAATCGTCGAACCCGCCCGGGGCGGCGGGGTACTCGGTCATCTCCCCGCAGCCGTTGCAGGTCACCATGATCAAGCCCCGTGGGCCCTGGTGCCGCTGGATGTCGAACCCAGCGTCGCACCGCTTGTGTTCGGCGAGGAAGCTCGACAACCCACGCCGCTCGGAACGCTCCAACCCCAAGTCGCCCATCCGGCTCAAACTTATCCGCTCGCCCGTCCAACTACAGGATCAGGAGCTCCAAGATCACGGCGGACCGCGGTTAGCGCGCGATCACCGAGATGATCAGCAGCAGTCCGGCCACGATCCACGCGACGACCAAGGCAGCGAGCAGCATCCGCCTCCAACCCGGAGCACGCGTCGCCTCGGACATCGGCTCAACCCGCGGAGGAGAGGCGATGGTCCGTCGTCTCCGCTCGATCCGCTCGCGGCGGGGCTCGAATCTTCGCGAAGGAGCGGGTGCATCCAATGCCTGCTCCTCCCACCACCCCTCCCACGAGGCCGCCGGCGCCTCGATCGCGCTGCCGCAGTGAGTGCAGGTGACGCGGATCATCGAGCCGTCCTCACCGGGCAGCCGTATGACGTCGATCCCACCGCCGCAGGCCCGGTGTTGCCTGAGGAAGCTCGCCAGGCCGGGTCGATCCGACAGCTCGAGGGCGAGACCGCTCGTTCCATTCCAGGGCAGACGCACGGCCAGCGAGGTCAGAGGCCGCCCTGGCCGTTGGGCGAGGAGGTCGTGCCGCCGGGCGCCGGGGTGCCGCCGTTCGGCGTGGTCGTGGCGGAGGTCGTCGTGGGCGCGGTGGTGGACTCCGGCTCGGTCAGCTTCTCGGTCGCCGGGTTCGCCGTGGTCGCGGAGCCTCCGGTGTCGTTGGAGTCGTCGCCGGCGACGATGATCAGGGCGATCCCGAGCCCGATCACCAGGCAGATCAAGAGCCCGACGATCCAGCGGGTCCTGGTGTCCACGCGGCGACTCTAGTCCAGTACCCGGCGGAGAATTTCGAGGGCCTCGTCGACCTCCGCCTCGCCGATGACGAGCGGCGGCAGGAAGCGGAGCGTCTCGCCGCCGATCGGGTTCACGATCAGACCGGCCTCGAGGGCGGCCGTGGCCTTCTGCTTGGCGTCGGCTCCCTGGAGTCGGGCGCCGACCATCAGCCCCCGGCCGCGCACCTCCGTGATCGCATCGATCGACCCGAGACCTTCGCAGAGCCGGCCGCCCAGGTCCCGCACGCGGCGCAGCAGCTCAGCGTCGTCGATCACCTCGAAGGCCGCCAGCGCGGCCGCCGCGACCAGCGGTCCACCGGCGAAGGTCGAGCCGTGGTCGCCGACCTCGAGGATGACGGCGGTCGCCTCCGAGGTGACGCAGGCGCCCACCGGCAACCCACCGCCCAGGGCCTTGGCGGTCGTCATCACGTCGGGCCGTGCGGGCAGCTGCTCATAGGCCCAGAGCGAGCCCGTCCTCCCCATTCCGGTCTGGATCTCATCGAAGACGAGCAGGGCTCCGGAGCCCTCGCACGCCTCGCGCGCGGCGACGATCGTCTCGTCGGGGACGACGTTGACCCCGGTCTCGCCCTGGATCGGCTCGAGCATCACCGCGGCCGTGGAGTTGCCGACGGCGTCGCGCAGGGCGTCGGGGTCGTCCCGCGGAACGGCCCGGAAGCCCGGCAGGTAGGGGGCGAAGCTGTCATTGGTCGCGAGGCCCGGCGTGGCGGAGAGCGACGCCATCGTCCTGCCGTGGAAGGCGCCCTCGAGCACGACGATCTCGGGTTCCGTGATCCCCCGACCGTGGGCGTGCTTGCGGACCAGCTTGATCGCGCACTCATTCGCCTCGGTGCCGGAGTTGCAGAGGAAGGCGCGCCCGCCGAGGCTCGACTCGCAGAGGCACTGCGCAAGCCTGACGCCGCCCTCGGTCAGGTACAGGTTCGAGGTGTGGGTGAGCGTCCCGACCTGCTCGCGCACCGCCTCGACCACGGCCGGGTGGCAGTGGCCGACGGAGCAGACCGAGATCCCGGCCAGGAAGTCGAGGTACTCCTTTCCCTCGGAGTCCCAGAGGCGCCCGCCCTCTCCGCGCACGAACTCGACCGGCATGCGCGCGTAGGTCTGCATGACCCAGCGCCGCTCCAGCTCCTGCAGCTCGGCGAGCTTCACGCGGTGATCTTGGTTCCGATGCCGGCGTCGGTGAACAGCTCGAGGAGGAGGGTGTGCGGGCGGCGGCCGTCGACGATATGGGCCGCCTCCACCCCGCCGTCGATCGCGTCTACGCAGGCCGCGAGCTTCGGGCGCATGCCGCCTTCGACGCCGCCGAGAGCGACGCGCACCTCGTCCGCGGTCGTCTGGGAGATGCGTGTGCCCGGATCGTCGGGGTCGCGCAGCCAGCCGTCGACGTCGGTCAGGAAGATCGCCTTGTGGGCGGCCATCGCCGCGGCGACCTTGCCCGCTGCCTCGTCCGCGTTCACGTTGTAGGAGTGCCCGTCTCGGTCGGTTCCGACGGAGGCGATCACCGGGATGTAGTCCTCGGCGATGTGCTCGATCACGTCGACGTTGACCCGGTCGATCTCGCCCACGAATCCGATGTCCGCAGAGCTGCCGACGGGGCGCACCTCGAACAACGAGCCGTCCTCGCCCCCGAGCCCGACCGCCCGCTGACCGTGCCGGTTGAGCCTGGTGAGGATGTCGGAGTTGATCTTGCCGAGCAGGACCATCTTCGCGACCTCGACGGTCTCGGCGTCGGAGACGCGCAGCCCCTCCACGAACCGGACCTCCATCCCCATCCGCTCCATGTAGTGCGTGATCTCGGGGCCGCCGCCGTGGACGATGATCGGGTTCATACCGACGTACTTGAGGAGGACCACGTCGCGCGCGAAGGCCTCGCGCAGCTCCTCGTCCCGCATGGCAGCGCCGCCGTACTTGATCACGATCGTCCGACCGTGGAACTCCCTGATGTAGGGGAGCGCCTCGAGGAGCGTCTCGACAGAGCCGGGGCCGTTCACGTCGTGTATTCCGCGTTGATCCGGATGTAGTCGTGCGTCAGGTCGCTGAAGTAGACGTGGGCGTCGGCATCGCCGCGTCCGAGCGCGATCGAGATCTCGGCCTCGGGCGAGTCCGACGCAAGGTCGGTGGCGCGGATCCGATCGGGTCCCAGCTCGGCGACCTCCTCGCCCGCCAAGGCCATGCCGGCCGCCTGCGCAATCCGGCCCCAGTTCGAGTCCCGGCCGAAGAGCGCGGTCTTGACGAGCGGGGAGTTGGCGATCGCGCGCGCCACCCGCTCGGCCTCGCCCTCGTCCGCCGCGCCGCTCACCTGCACCCGGCAGACTCGAGTGGCCCCCTCGCCGTCGGCCACGATCTCCAGGGCGAGCTGCAGCATGACCGCGTCGAGCAGCCCGTCGGGCAGCGGCTCGCCCGTGGCGCCGGTGGACTGCAGCAGGACCGTGTCGTTCGTGCTCATCTGCCCGTCGACGGTGATCCGCTCCATCGATCCGGCCAGAGCCGAGCGCAGCGCGCCGTCTGGCTCGCTGACCTGTCCGTCCGTCTGGACGAAGCAGAGCATGGTCGCGAAGCCCGGCTCGATCATCCCCGCGCCCTTGGCCTGCGCCGAGATCGTGACCCCGCCGGCTCGCAGGGTGCAGGCCTTCGGCCCACGGTCCGTAGTCATGATCGCCTCCGCGAACTGATCGCCGCCCTCGGGCGAGAGACCCTGAGCGGCCTCCAGGACACCGGTGGTCACCGTCTCGATGTCGAGTGGGACGCCGATCGTCCCGGTCTCGGCGACGGCCACCGTCCGCGGATCGGTACCAAGTGCCTCCGCGGCCGCGTCGCGCATCGCCAGGGCGTCGGCATAGCCCTGCTCTCCGGTCGCTGCGTTGGCGTTGCCCGAGTTCACGGCGACCGCGCGGATCGCCGACGAATCGCAGTCCTGTCGGCAGACCCGGATCGGCGCAGCGGCCGCCGCGTTTCGGGTCAGCGCCAGCGCCGAGCGGACCTCCGGCGCGTCGCAGGCGAGGATTCCAACGTCAGTGGCGCCCCCGCCCTTCAGCCCGCAGGCGACTCCGGCGGCGCGGAACCCCGGCGCGAGCTGCGCCGGATCGAGCTGCTCGACCTCCTCGGGCGGGTTGACCCACCGCGAGCTGAAGAAGGTCCGCGTT
>JBKPLC010000031.1:0-60172 GCA_046731495.1 Actinomycetota bacterium
TCAAGCAGAAGACGGCATACGAGATGGAATTGTTCGTCTCGTGGGCTCGGAGATGTGTATAAGAGACAGCCTCGTAGCCGTCGGGGCCGAGCGCCTCGCGTAGCCGGGACTCGATCGCGGCCCAGTGCTCGGCCTCGGGCGGCACCCGGACCGTTCCGATCTCGGCGCGCACCTCGGCCGCCGCGGCGAACAGCCGCACCGCATCCTCGTGGGCCTCGAGTCCCGCGGCGATCTCCCCGAGGCCGTCAAGACAGTCGGGGACCCAAGTCAGGCGGCCGCTCTCGGCGCACGCGTCGAGTGCGGCTAGCGCATGCCGGCGAGCGGCCTGCCAGTTGCCGCGCGATGCGGCGATGCGACCGAGCCTCAGGCGGGCCTGGCCTACGAGTAGGCGACTCTCGATCCGCTCGGCGAGAGCTTGCGCCTCCAGCGCAGCGGTTTCGGCGGCCTCGTCACCCAGCAGGCGGCGAGCGTCGGAGAGGAAGAGGAGCGTCCACGCGGTCGCTTGGGCGTCCCCTCCCTCGAGCAGCGGCACCACTCCCTCGAGGCGGTCGCGAGCCTCCGCGAAGCGGCCGGCAGCCACCTCGCCAACGGCCATGCCGTTCAGCGATATCAGCACTCCGATACCCGCGCCGAGCTTGAGCGTTACTTCGAGACGACGCTCCAGCCGCTCGATCGCACGCTCCGGCTCGCCCTGCCAGATCTCGGCGAGGGCCGTAATGAGGTCGGCATTTGCATCCATGGCCGGCTCACCGATCCCCTCCACCGCGGCGCGCATCCGGTCCGACGCGTCTTGCGCCTCGGCTAGGCGCCCGTCGTTCAGACCCATCCAACCGACGTAGTACCAGCGCCGCGCGACCAGGAAGGGATCACCTATCTCCTCCGCGAGCGGGGCCACCTCGTCGTTGGCGAGCGCGGCGAGGTCGAAGCCGCCCTGCTGGATGTGGGCAAAGGTGGTCACCTGTCCCGCCGTCACCAGCGCCCAGTCGTCGCCCACTTCCTGAGCTTGCTCGGCCGCGCGGGCAAGCTCCCCGCGCGCCGCCCGCGGATCGGCGAACACGCGAGCGGTACCGAGCTGAGCGCGTGCGCGGGCAGCCGTTGCCTGGTCGCCCACCTCGCTCGCGAGCGCAAGCGACTCGGTCGCATGGACCTCCGCAGCTTCGAATTCGCCCACCCAGACGGCGAGGTAGGCCCTGCCGTGGAAGACGCGCGCTCGTAGTGCGGGTTCGCCCTCGCCGGCGACCTCCAGGGAGCGGGAATGAGCAAGCTCGGCCTCTGCGAACCGGCCGCGCGCGCCCCACCAGCGGTACAACGCCACGCAGAAGCGCAGCGCGGGCGACGGCTCGCTCTTGAGCGCATAGTCGAGCGCAGCCGCCAGGTTGTCGGCCTCGTGGTCCAGCACGGCAAGCCACTCCCGCTGGGCACCCGTCTCCAGCTGCGGCCCCGCCTCCTCGGCGAGCGCCAGGAAGTGATCGCGGTGTCGGGCGCGCACCGCGTCCTCCTCATCGGCATCCGACAGCTGCTGGAACGCGTACTCGCGCACGGTCTCGAGCAGGCGGTAGCGCGTCGCGGCGCCGCGCTGCTCGGCGATCACAAGCGACTGCTCGACCAGCGAACCGAGCAGATCGAGGATGCGCTCGCGCTCGAGACCGTCGCCGGCGCAGACGGACTCCGCCGCCTCGAGAGTGAAGCCGCCCACGAAAACTGCAACGCGCCGGAGCAGGCGCTGCTCCTCGCCGGAGAGAAGCTCGTGGCTCCAGTCCACCGATGCCCGCAGGGTCTGGTAGCGCTCCAGGGCGGTGCGCGGGCCGCCGGTCAGCAGGCGGAAACGGTCCGACAGTCCGGTCGAGATCTGCTCCGTCGAGAGCATGCGGAGGCGCGCCGCCGCCAGCTCGATGGCAAGCGGCAGGCCATCCAGCTCACGGCACAGTTGGGCCACGGAATCGGAGTTCTCATCCGTGACGGCGAAGCCGGGACTGACGTTGCCGGCGCGCTCGACGAACAGCGCCACCGCGTCCGAGCCAGCGAGCCCCTCGCCATCAGTCGCTGGAAGGGAAAGCGGCGGAACCCGCCAATCAGTCTCTCCGGCCACCCCGAGCGGGGCCCGGCTGGTCGCCAGAACGGTGGCATCGGGACAGCCCTGCAGAAGCGGCTGGGCCACCTGGGCGCACGCCTCCAGCAGGTGCTCGCAGCTATCGAGCACGACCATCGCCCGGCGTGAGGCCAGGTAGGCGCAGACAGCCTGAAGCTCGGTGAAGCCCGGCAGGGGGCGCACTTCCAATGCCTCGGCCACGGTCGCCGCGACCAGCTGCTCCTCGGCGAGCGGCGCCAGATCGACCCACCAGACGCCGTCGGGGAACCGGTCCGCGACCTGGGAAGCGAACCGCAGGCCGAGTCGGGTCTTGCCGCAACCGCCCGGACCGGTCAGGGTCAGCAGTCGCGTCGCCGCCAGCACCTCGCCCAGCTCCGCGAGTTCGCGCTCTCTCCCCACGAAGCTCGAGAGCGGCGTAAGCAGCTCCAGCGGATGCGGGGCGGCGTCCGCGACCTCGACAACATTCGCGTCGCCGCTGCCGTTCGATTCCCAGCGGTGGATCTCGGTCATCGCCACAGCCTCCTTGGCACGAGGACCTTCTCCCCTCTCGAGCCGCCCGATGGCGGGACCGCTCGAGGTGTGCTGCCCATCACTCGGTACATCTGACCCGCATCAACGTACCGCCCCGACGAGTCGCAGAGCTGCCCGATTTTGGGTGAGGTCGACCGGTCCCGGGGAACGAGTGGCACAGAAAATCGTCCACTTGGGTGATGTTCTTGGGACCGCGCGCCACCAAGGTTCTCGTTGTCCAGGGCAACGAACCGAAGGGAGACCGTAATGCTTCCGTCTTCTCGCACACTTCTCGTCCTCCTCGTGGCCAGCGTCGTACTGGATCTCGCGGCACCCGTTGCGCAGTCGAGTGACTTGGATCAGATCTCGGCGCAGATCGCCAAGACGTGCAAGAAGAAGCATCCGGGGACGAAGAAGGAGCGAAGGAAGTGCAAGAAGACGGTGACGCCGCAGACGGTGACGCCGCAGACGGTGACGCCGCAGACGGTGACGCCGCCCGCCATGACCTGCGCGAACGACGGTTCGGAGCCCAATGATTCGATCAATCAGGCGACGCCGCTCACGTTTCAGACCTCCGAATATTTCATTGAGGCCGGCGGCCGCTTCTTCCTTTGCCCGTCCGACAGGGACGTCTTCAGGTTCACGGTGGCCTTCTCCATGGCCTTTTATGTCTGCGTGGATACACCCGATTCGAACCTCGCTCCATTGGCGCGGCTCTATGACTACAAGGGCGAGCTGCTCAGTTGGAACTGGGACTCTGACACCTATGGCGGCACCCCTCCCCACCAGTTCTGTGGACAGTTCTGGGTGGCCCAGCCGACGACACTGTACGCCGAGGTGTCAGGAAGGTCGGCCGAGACCAGCGCCGGCTACACCCTGTCTATCGCGGCTTTCACCTATCAGGGCCCTTTCTAGAAGCCATCCGATCGTCCACAGCGCGACGATCAGCAGGCCGCTGAACGCCACCCGCATCCAAGATGCTCCCGAAACGTCTTTTCCATGCAATGCATGGGTCTACGCTCGTCTGGCTCGGGAATGCCGGAACCGACCGGCGGCGATGCTTCGCGCGGCGCCGATCGCAGTCAGCTGACGACGATCGATTCCTTCGTCATGTCTGCCCACTTAGGGTTACTAAGTGGCTCTAGCCACCGGGTCAGCGCTGGGAACGGGTTGTCCGGGAGGCGGGGGCGGCCGAGGTCCAGGCCGCCTCGCACCTCAGGCTCAGCCTCGAAGACGACCCGGCGCTGGTTCCGTTGGAGACACTCCCCGGCCGGGATCATTACCTGTTCCCATGGGGCGAGGAACCTCCCTGGAGCTGGTCGATCGCCTCACCGCCGAGCGGTCGCCCCTCCCGTTAGAGCTGTGACGCGAGAGAAGCTCCGCAACGAACAGTCTGAGAGTGCTGCTTTGGACGAGAGGCGACGCGTTGTGATGGGAAAGCGGCGCTTGCCCCTTAGAGTTGAAACCAGGTTCGGATCGATCGAACGGATTCGGTGATGCGCATCCTCTCCCTGATCCATGAGACCGACGTTCCGTCGGGATCGTTCTCCACCACGGCAAGGGAGCTCGGGCATTCCGTGGATGAGCACAGTTTCTCGCTGGGGTCGCCGCCGAGCCCCGCGGAAACGTACGACGCCGTGATGATCTTCGGGGGGACGGATAACGTCGACGAGCGCAGCGCCAAGCCGTGGATGGACCGCGAACTCGAAGAGGTGGGCCGCCTGATCGCCGGCCGCACGCCCGTGCTCGGCATCTGCCTCGGCGGACAGCTCATCGCTGAGGCGGCCGGCGGTTCCGTCTTTCCGCTCGGCCACGAGGGTGTTGGCTGGCAGGAGATCGAGCTATCCCCTGAGGCGCCGAAGGATCCGTTGGTCGGGGGGTTGCCCGCACGTTTCCGTGCGTATCTATGGCACGAGTATCAGTTCTCGCTGCCGGAGAAGGCGGTCCCACTCGGGCGGAGCGATGACTGTCTTCAGGCGTTCCGCCTGGGCGACCGGGTCTGGGCTTTGCAGTTCCATCCGGAGGTCACCGCCAAGATCGCGGACACCTGGATCGAGGAGTATGGCGAGGAGGCTGGAATCGATCGTCGGATCTCACACCGTGAGGTGGCGCGGAACATCGCGTCCTGGAATCAGCTGGGTGACGCTGTCTGCCGCCGGTTCCTCGCGATCGCCGCCTCGCATACCGCCGCTTTGGACGAGTAGGGCAGCCTCGCATCCGCCCAAGGTGGTGGGTGATTAGGTGGCCCTGGATGCCGCGGCCCGCGCCGGCGGCCGTGGCAGGGGGCGACTCAGGGCGCGGCGTTCACGAATGGCTGATACGGGCGGCAGGGCTCCCCGCGAAGTCCCGGACACGGCGGCGGCCCGGTGGGAGCGCTCACGCCGGGCACGACCGGCAGGAGGAGTCGCGAGGGCCTGTTCTTCCCGTACCCGATCGCGACCTGCGCCTGGCCGGGCGGATCGGTCTCGCCGAACGACCAGACCGGCTGGTCGCCGTTCGGCGCGCTGATCCTCACCCGGATGCGGGAACCCGCCCGGTACATGTGGCCCTCGTAATAGAGCGGGATCGTGACCTTCACGAACTCGTTCGGAGGCAGCGGCGAGACGTCCGCCGCGCGGAGACTGAGAACCGGTTCGAGCAGCGTGCTCTTGCTCGCATCGAGCTTCCGCTCGTTCGCCCGCACCCAGCCGTTCTGGACGAAGGTCTCCTTGCCGTCGGGCCGGACCTCGCTGACGGTCGCCTGCAGGTCGACGTTCGGTGTCGAGGAGCGGACCCAGACGTCCACCGCGCCCGCGCCGATCACCGCGGTGTCGCCGCTCAGCGGCGGGGTCACATAGGCGACCGCGGTGCCCGCGGGGTCCTGCGTCCACTGGTAGTTCGGCGTCGCCGTCCAGAGGCCCCCGTCGCCCGCCCCGGTGTCACCGGTGAAGTCGGTCAGCGGGCGAGCATGGGCGTCCCAGGTGAAACCGTCCGCCGCGTTCTTTGCCGGAAGCTGGTTAGCGAGGCTGCCGCCGGGCGCCAGGTACCAGGAGCGAGCGGTCGTGCCCGGGATCGGGAAGCTCGAGAAGGAGCGCTCGAAGCCGGGGTAGGGCCAGCCGGGGTTCGACGCGTTGCCGGCGCCGTTGTCGAACAGGACGCGGATCTGCGGCTGTGCGTCGAACGCCGCCTTGGCGAGGTCGTAAGTCGGCTGCAGCTGGATCAGGTCGGGCGGCAGGGTCGCCAGGGGCGGTGCGCCTCCGGGCCCGTTGATGCCGAAGATCGCCTGCATCGCCGCGGGCCAGCTGGCCTGAACGGTCGCCGATTTGGTGATCGGTGCCTCCTTGGCGACGTACAGCTCCAGGAAGTCGAATAAGCGGTTGTAGGTCTCGGGGTCGAGCGAGTCGGTGTGGACCCCGTTCGTGAATGTGAACCACTTCTTGTTCGTGCCGGTCATGTGCTCGGCGAGCGTCGGGCAGTGTCCGCCGGTCTGCTCGTCTGTCCACTGGCAAGCCATGAAGACCGGCACATTGATCTTGTTGACGAAGGTGATGGGCGAGAGCGGGTCCGCGACCTCGGGCACGTAGTGGTCGTTGGCGCGGATCTTCGCCAGCAGGTCGACTGCCTCCGGGTGGAGGGCCTGGTTGGCTGCGCAGGTCTGATCGCCCTCCTGGATCCGCTGATAGGCATACGGCTGGCCGCTGTCGGGGCCCGCCGGCAAGGCCTCGTGCTGACGCTCCAGCGCCCAGTTGACGGCGAAGCCGGTGTTGAGGATGCCGCCCGGGTAGAGGGTCGTCTGCGTCTGGTCGATCACCGAGAGGGGCGCGATCGCGGCCAGATCCGGCGGCTGGGTCTGGGCGGTGAAGAGCTGGCTGATGCCGCCGTAGGAGATGCCCAGCATCCCGACCTTGTTGTGCGCCACCCAGGGCTGGCGGGCGACCGTCTCGACGACGTCGTAGCCGTCGAGGTTCTGCAGCGGCTCGAAGAAGTCGAACGCCCCGCCGGAGCAGCCGGTGCCGCGCATGTTGACGTCGACCACCGTGAAGCCCATCAGGTTGGCCAGCGCCGCGATCCCGCTGACCGGCCCTTCCGGCCTGGCGTAGCCGTAGCCCGAGTACTCGACCAGGGTCGGGGCGGGAACGCTGTCGGTGATCGGCAGGTGCGGGAGGTCGATGCCCTGGGTGTTCAGGACGTCGGTGGGCGGATGGACCGAGTAGGCCAGCTTCGTCCCGTCGCGCGTGGTCATGTAGCCGTAGCCGTCCGACGGGATCGCCTGGTTGTAGACGTCGGTCGAGGGCGGAGCCGACTGCGTCGTCAGCACCCTCAGCGGCCCCGACGTCTCGCCGGTGGTGTCGAGTCGCACGCGGTAGCCGTCTCCCGGCGTGACGTTTCGCCACAGGGCTCCGCCCAGGTCGTTCGCGCTCCTGGTCGCGACCACCCCGCCCGAGGGATCGAGCAGCGAGGTCGAGGCGCCGGCGGGCAGGCCGGTCGCGTAGACCTGCTCGACGCTGCCGTGTGCGCTGAAGGACGGCTCGGCCGCGCTCGCCCCGCTCGCGAAGGCGAGCGCGACGACAGCCCCACACAGGAACGTCCCCACTTTCCGGTACACCGCGGCATCACTCAAGCACAGAGCGGCGCCGCGTGTCGCAGTTCCCTACGTCCTACGCGTGCTGCTCCGCCTCCCTGCTCGCGCTGCGGATCAGACGGCGCCAGTCAGTGGTGCGGAAGACGAAGATCAGGGCGAGGGCGGCGAGGATCACGGTCCAGGCGGCGATCGCGATCTGCTGGCCGACCGAATAGGTGAGCACCGCGATCGGCCCCGGCCCGACCAGGGTCGCGACCAGCAGCGCCTGCTGCGCCCCGGCCCCGCCCGGTGTCAGCGGCAGCAGCGTCGAGATGGTCTGGACGCTCATCACCAGCAGCACGTTCTGGAAGGTGCCGCCGACGTGGAAGGCCTCCAGGAAGAACCAGTACGAGAAGAACCGGAGCACCCAGCCGAACGCCTGCCAGGCGGCGACCGTCTGCAGGTATCGCGGCACGTCGGTGAGCACGATCGCGCCCTGCTTCACCCGGTCCCAGAACTGCTCGACGCGCCGTGCGAGCAGCGCGAAGATGACCACGGTCGCGATGCCGAGCGCGGTCAGGGTGAAGAGCAGCAGGCTGGGGTGCTCGGCCCAGAAGGCGATGTCGAATGCGGGCAGGTCGGGCAGTTCCGGGGGTTGTGGCAGCAGCCCCTGGGTGAGGGCGTAGATGAAGACCAGGATTCCCATCGAGGTGTCGAACACGGAGCCGACGAAGAACGAGGAAACGACGGTCGGATAGGTGGAGCGGCGGATCGAGCGCTTGGCGAGGAAGATCTTCACC
Organism: Actinomycetota bacterium; assembly: GCA_046731495.1. Lineage (GTDB taxonomy): Bacteria > Actinomycetota > Thermoleophilia > Solirubrobacterales > 70-9 > DASUPK01. The sequence continues at coordinate 7,940 of JBKPLC010000031.1, forward strand.
GCGTCACCCACCCGCGCGGGAACCACGCTGTTCATCCCGGCGCCGATCAGGTAGGCGGCCGTGATCCGCGTGTAGGGAACCTTCCGGTCCGGATAGGCGGCGCAGAGCACGTTCTGCCAGGCGCGGCTGCGGGCGAGGAGATGAGCGAGGTAGAAGGCGAGCGCGATCGCCATCGCGAACCAGTTGATGTCGGCCAGGCGGTGGAAGAACTCCTCGGCGCCGTGCCGGAAGCTCTCGAAGCTGCTGGCGAGGTCCACCCCGAGCGGGGCGGGCATCAGTCTTCGTCCACGACCCGGTGGCCCTCGGCGTTGAACAGTGCGCCGATGAGGAAAGCCATGTTCCCGAGCCAGAGCCAGATCAGCAGCACGATCACGGCGCCGAGAGTGCCATAGGTCCTGTCATAGGAGCTGAAGTGGGAGACGTAGAGCGTGAAGAGGAGCGAGGCGGCGAACCAGAGCGCTGTCCCGACGGCGGCCCCGGGTAGGACCGACTTCAGCGACCGGTCGTTCCGCCGCGCCGTCCGCCTCGGCCCGAGCGCGTAGACGATCGCGAACGCGGCGAGCAGCGCGGCGGCGCCGATCGGCCAGCGCAGATAGCCGACCAGCGGCTTGAGCACGTCCGGGAAGCCGGCGGCGTCGGCGATGGTCCCGAAAAGGGGACCGGCGACCACGACCGCGAGAAAGGCGATCAGGATCAGCAGCGTGACGAGCGCGGTCAGGCCGAGCCGGACCCCGAGGTTCGGCAGGAAGCTCCGCCCCTTCTCGGCGCGGTTGATCGCCTCGAGCGAGCGCATGGCGGCCCCCATCGCGCCGGACGCGGAGTAGACGCCGAGGGCGAGTCCGACGATCAGCAGCACCCCCGCGTTGCCGCGATTCTCAAGCGCGTCGTGGAGCGCGCTGTCGATCGCGTTCACGGCGGTGCCCGGTGCCGCATCGCGAAGCGTGTTGATGATGCTCTGGTAGGTGTCCGGATAGGTCCCGAGGAGGGCGAGCAGCGAGACCATCACGAGCAGCGCCGGGAAGAGCGAGAGGATCGAGTAGTAGGTCTGGGCCGCCGCGCGGTCGGTCACCTGCACCTCCCCGAAGCGACCGTAGATCGCCTTCGCCATCGCCCACCACTCGGCCCTACCAGACGGCATCGTGGGCCTCCATCACTCCGAGCGCTGAATCCACGGGCAGGCCCATGAGGGAGCCCGTGAAGGTGCCGAAGGGCGCCTCGTAGTCGGAGCGGGCGAACAGCGGGATGCCCTCGTGATGAGAGCGCTGCGTCTCCGCGCTGAAGTTGAGGCGCGACTCGTTCTCGAAGTGGATGGAGTCGAGGCCCTGGAAGTGCACCGGGCCCGGTTCGGTTGGCTCACCGGCCACCCAGATCGTCCGCTCGCTGTTGGCGGGCGGGTCGTTGATCCCGGCGACCAGATTCCAGGCGAAGCTGCGGCCGTCCCGGGCGGTGCCCACCCCGGCCGACCACTTCCACGATGTGTAGCGCGCGTGGTAGCCGGCCGAGTCGTCCTCGACGCCGAGACCTCTGAAGCTGCTGCTTCGCCTCCCAATCCGCACCTCGCCCCTCGCGGGCATGCCGGCGGCCTTTCGCGTCCACGTGTACCCGCCCTCGCCGTTCGGGCACATGCACTCGATCGGGTTGCCCTCGTCCAGCTCGAGGTCGAGCTCGATGGTCCTCGCGCGCACGCGGGTCGTCCGGCCGGACATGGCGACCTCGCTGCGCCGGCCGGGGAAGCCGCGGCGGGTGCCCTCCCAGAGCCGCCGCCGCTCGCGATCCCAGATCCCCCAGAAGGTCATCGACGCCGGGCCGACGTGCACGATCGCGGCGAAGACGATCAGGTTGTCAGCGAAGGCGCCGACCCAGCGCCAGCGCTTGCGGAACCGGCGACCGAGCAGCAGCGGCATCGGCGTGGGCGGGACGGGCAGCTCGGGACGATGATCGGCTCGCCCCCGCCAGGGCAGCTTGGCGACCTCCCCCTGGAACCGGTCTGGCTTCAATCCAGGAAGCGAAGGATCTCGTCGGCGATTCGCTCGCCGCGGTCCTCCTGCAGGAAGTGCGCCGCCCCCTCGATCTTGACCTGCTCGCTCACCGTCGGAATCCACTCCAGGAAGCGCTCCCCGGCGCGGGGATAGGGAAACACCGGATCGTTGTCGGAGAAGGCGACCAGGGCGGGCTTCTCCCAGCGACCGAGGGCGTCGGCGACCTCCCTCATCTCCTTCGCGCCCGCGCCGTCTTCCTCGGTAGGAACCAGCAGCGGGAACTGCGCCGCGCCCGCCTTGGACTCGGGGGTCGGGAAGGGAGCCTCGTACCCGGCGACGACCTCGTCGGGGAGCTCGGTGGTCGTCGCCCCCTGGATCACGAAGCCGACGGGGAGGTCCGGGTTCTTCTCGGCGAACTCCCGCCAGGCCAGGAAGCCCTTCGACACGCGGCCGGTGAAGATCCCCGTGTTGAGGATCACGAGGGCGCCGACACGGTCGGCGTTCTCCACCGCCCAGCGGAGTCCGATCGGGCCGCCCCAGTCCTGGACGACGGCGACCGCGTCGCTCAGGTCGAGCCCGTCGAGCAGCTCGGTGACCAGCTCGACGTGCCGGTCGTACGTGTACCAGCCGCGCTCGGTCGGCTTGTCTGAGCGGCCGAAGCCGGCGTAGTCCGGGCAGACGACCCGGTATCCGCCCTGGACGAGCGGGCCGGCCATCTTCCGGTAGAGGAACGCCCAGGTCGGCTCGCCGTGGAAGCAGACGATGGGACGCCCCTCCCCCTCGTCGACGCAGTGAAGCCGCAGGCCGTCGAGCTCGGCGTAGTGCGGCTCGAAGTCGTAGCCGGGCAGACCCTGGAAGCGCTCGTCGGGAGTCCGGAAGACGTCCACCAACCGCGACGCTACACTGCCCGCCCTCATGGCTGCCGTCCAATCTCCAGCCATGCCTCCTCCCACGCACGATCCCGCCGACGAGGCGATGTGCGCGCGGGCTCGGGAGCGCTTCGCCGCCGATCGGAAGCGGGGCGGCCGCGTGCCCAGGCGTCGCCGCAAGCACGCCGCGCTGCCCAACCTGATCATCATCGGCGGGCTCAAGTGCGGGACGACGAGCATCCACCACTACCTCGGCCTGCATCCCGAGATCAACATGTCCAAGCCGAAGGAGCTCAACTTCTTCGTCGAGGAGCTCAACTGGGATCTCGGGCTCGACTGGTACAGGGGCCGCTTCGACGGCCGCTTCGGCGTCCGCGGCGAGTCCTCGCCCCACTACACGAACCTCCCCTACTTCGAGGGCGTCCCGGAGCGGATCCGCACTCACATCCCCGACGCCAAGCTGATCTATATGGTCCGCGACCCGATCTCGCGGATCCTGTCGCACTGGTGTCATGCCGTGGGCGCCGGCTACGAGACGCGCCCGATGGAGGAGGCCCTCGCGCGGCCGGACCAGACCTATGTCACCCGCTCCCGGTACTGGATGCAGCTCCAGCCCTACCTCGAGCGCTTCGACCGCTCGCAGATCGAGATCGTTACGCAGGAGGAGCTCCAGACGGACCGCGAGGGGACGATGCGCAAGGCCTTCGCCTATGCCGGCGTCGACCCCGACTTCACCTCCGAAGAGTTCGACCGCGAGTGGGAGAAGTCCTCGGCCAAGGAGTCCGACCGCTACCAGTTCATGGAGAAGCTGATCAAGCTCCCGGGCTTCCGCTCGTTCGACCGCAACTTCGACCGCTTCCCGGAGCGGCTCCGCTGGATGGTCGAGAAGATCGTCCACGACCCGGAGGCCCCTCCCGCCCCCAAGCCGGAGATCCCCGAGTCGATCCTCGAATCGCTCCGCGCGCAGTTCTCGGACGACGTCGCCGCCCTGCAGGAGTTCGCGGGCCGCGAGTTCGCGGGCTGGAAGCAATACTGATCCCCGCATGAAGATCGCGGTGGCTGCCGACGAGCGCGTGGGGGTGGCGGAGGCCGTGCTCGAGGAGCTTCGGAAGCGAGGTCACGAGCCGATCCCACACGGCGCCCTGGCCGACGACGAGCGCGACGACTGGGCCTGGGCCAGCGAGGCCGCGGCCCGGGACGTGGCCGAGGGTCGCGCCGAGCAGGCGATCGTCTGCTGCTGGACAGGCACCGGCGCATCGATCGCCGCCAACAAGGTCGACGGCGTACGGGCCGCGCTCTGCCTGGACGCGCAGACGGCCGACGGTGCCCGCAAGTGGAACGACGCGAACGCCCTCGCCCTCAGCCTCCGCGCCACCTCCGAGGCGGAGCTGGGCGAGATCCTCGACGCCTGGTTCGGCGGCGGGCCGAGCGGCGACGCGGATGATGCTGCCAACGTCGAGCACATCGCCGAGATCGAGGGCAGATGAGCGACGGCACGAGCACCACCCCCGCTCCATCCCGGCTCCCAGGTGAGACCCATCCGGTTCGGCGCCTCCTGCCGGACGAGGCCGAGACGACGGTGGCGGAGCAGCTCGCGCTGCTCGACCTGAAGGAGCTGGCGCATCCCGACCGGCCCTATCTGATTCTCAACTTCGCCACCACCCTGGACGGCCGCGCCGCGATCCAAGGTCGCTCCGGCCCGATCGGCAGCGCCACGGACACGGAGATGCTGCAGCGGCTCCGAACCCGGGTCGACGCCGTGATGATCGGCGCCGGCACGATGCGCGCCGAGCGCTACGGGCGCATGGTGTCCGACCCGCAGTTCCGCGCCTATCGCGAGCGGACCGGTCTGGCGCATGACCCCCTCGCAGTGATCGTCTCCAACCGCCTCGACCTTCCTTGGGATGCGCCCCTCTTCACCGACGGGGGAGGAGGGTGCGTCATCTTCACCGCCTCCGAGGAGCAGCCGCCGGACACAGCCACTCCGGTCACCTGCGTACGCCATCCCGATGGGGTCGACCTCGAGCAGTGCCTGGAGTGGTGTCTCAAGGAACGGGGCGTCCAGTCCGTCCTCTGTGAGGGCGGCCCGACCCTGCACGGGCGCCTCCGTGAGGGAGGCCTCGCCGACGAGCTTTTTCTGACGATCGCGCCGAAGATCGCCGGCGGCGAAGGGCCGCGGGTGCTGGAGGGGGCGCTGCCCGAGATCGATGAGGTGGAGCTCGCCTGGCTGCTGGAGTCCGAGGGCGAGCTCTTCGCCCGCTACCGGGGCATCACGTCGGGGCCCGGCGGCGCCTAGGACAGGTCCCGAAAGGCCCTGCGCGGTAGGTTTCAGCCGTGGACTTCAAGCCCTCGCCCGAGGTCGAGTCCCTTCGCGAGCGCATCGAGGCGTTCATGGAGGAGCACTGCTACCCGGTTGAGGCGGAGGCGATCCAGGCGATCGACGACGAGGTCAAGCCGGGCGTCCCGTATCCCCAGATCCTGGTCGAGATCCGGGCCAAGGCGAAGGAGCAGGGCCTCTGGAACCTCTTCCTCGCCGACGACGAATACGGCGGCGGGCTCACCAACTGGGAATACGGGATCCTCTGCGAGCAGATGGGGCGCAGCCCCATTGTGGCGCCGATGGCCTTCAACTGCTCCGCGCCCGACACGGGGAACATGGAGATCCTCGTCGACCACGGGACGCCCGAGCAGAAGGAGCGCTTCCTCCAGCCGCTGCTCGACGGCGAGATCCGCAGCTGCTTCTCGATGACCGAGCCCGAGGTCTCGGGCTCGGATCCGACCACGCTTCAGACCCGCGCCGAGCTGGTCGACGGCGAGTGGGTGATCAACGGGCACAAGTGGTTCACCTCCGGGGCGAACGGCGCCGAGTTCGCGATCGCGATGGTCGTCACCGACCCCGACGCCCCGCCCTACACGCGGGCGAGCATGATCATCGTCCCCGTGGACACGCCCGGCTTCGAGCTGATCCGGAACGTCTCGGTGATGGGGCACGACCAGGGGCCGGGCCACTGCGAGATCCGCTACGAGAACTGCCGCGTGCCCGAGGCGAACCTGCTCGGCGAGCGGGGCGCCGGCTTCGTGATCGCACAGGACCGGCTCGGCCCGGGCCGCATCCACCACTGCATGCGCGCGATCGGCACTGCCGAGCGGGCCATCGAGATGATGTGCGAGCGTGCCAACTCGCGGGACTCGTTCGGCGGGCCGCTCGCGGACAAGCAGTTCGTCCAGGACTTCATCGCCAAGTCCCGCATGGAGGTCGACCAGGCCCGGCTGCTGACCCTCTACGCCGCCTGGCAGATGGACACCGAGGGCAAGCGTCGCGCGCGGCAGGCCATATCGATGATCAAGGTCGTCGCCGCGAACGTCGTGATGGACGTGCTCGACCGCGCGATCCAGGTCCACGGCTCGCTCGGCATGTCGGACGACACGCCGCTCGCCGGCATGTGGCGCTTCATGCGCATGCTGCGCGTCGCCGACGGACCCGACGAGGTCCACAAGATGGTGATTGCCCGGCGCGAGCTGAACCGGGCCGCGAAGCGGGCCGAGGCCACCGCCGACGGCGGTCCCGCGGAACCGGCGAAGGCGCCGGCCTAGTCCTTCTCACGCGGCTGGTTCTGCTGCTCAAGGACGGCGATTGCGCCGCGGTGGATCAGCAGACGCGCCAGGGTGGTCGGTCGAACTCCATACGACCGCGCGGCCTCTCGAAGGGCGTCGTAGCCCAGCTCAGTCAGCCGGACGTTGACCTGACGACATCTTGGGCGTCGGGGTTGCGCAGCATCGGCCGCGACAGCGTCTAGATCAATGTCTGCCGGCGCCGCGTCCGGTAGGTCGCTGGCCACTGGACGCTTTTGCTTGTTCTTGAAGCGGTGCCCCCAGCCCATCCTCTCCCAGCCCGCTTCCTCTTCCTTGACGAGATCCCAGTAGGTCTCGTAGCCCGCCTGGTTCCACCAACCCTCTCTCATGCTTTTGTACACCTCAATGAGAGGGTGAAGACCCTCGTCGTACTGGTCGATGTCGTCGGGGTGATAGCCATCGCTATCGCCGTGGCTATCGGACCGATATCCATTGCTATCGGAGTCGCTATCGGACTGATATCCATCGCTATCACCCCCGAAAGGGTCGTGATCGGGCAGACCTGGTCGCTCATGGGCCATGCGCGATGCATCGCACCGCGGCCGCTTCACGCGGCGCGCGATCAGTGTCGAAAGAACTACGGAAGGCGGTCGGCGGCGTCCGACGCGGCGTCCGCCAGGCGCTCCACGATCTTCGCGAACTCCTGGAAGCCCTCGTCGGTCTTGCCGTACTGGCCTGAGGCGTAGCGCGCGTAGACGCCCTCGAGGATGATCGCCAGCTTCCAGTAGCCGAGCGCGATGAAGAAGTCGATCTGGCTCAGATCGCGGCCGGACTTCTCCGCATAGCGCTCGCGCACGTCGTCCCGCTTCGGGAAGCCAGGCGCAATGGTGGCCGGCGCGAACAGCGGCATGAAGTCGTCGCCCTCCTCCGACCAGTAGACGAGCAGCATGCCGACGTCGGCGAGGGGGTCGCCGAGGGTGCAGAGCTCCCAGTCGACCACGGCCGCGACCTCGCCCGAGGGAGCCAGGATCATGTTGTCGAGGCGGTAGTCGCCGTGGACGATCGTCGCCGGGCCCTGCTCGGGGACGCGCGCCGAGAGCCGCTCGTGCACCGAGTCGACGGCGGGCAGTTCGCGTGTCTTCGACTTCTCCCACTGGCCCTGCCAGCGCTTCAGCTGGCGCTCGACGTAGGCCTCCTTGCGACCCAGGTCCCCCAGCCCGACCTCGTCCGGATCCACCGCGTGGATCTGAACGAGCGTGTCCACCACGCGCTCCCCGATCGCCGACCGCTCATCCTCGTCGAACTCCTTCGCCTCCTCGGCCGAGCGCAGGATCGGCCCCTCCACGAAACCCATCACGTAGAAGGGCGCGCCGTTCACTGACTCGTCCTCGCATAGCCCAACCACCGGTGGCACGGGTACGGGGGTGTCCTGAAGCGCCGCGATCACGCGGTGCTCGCGGCCCATGTCGTGAGCCGAGCCGAGTCGCTTGCCCAGCGGCGGGCGCCGCAGCGCCCAGGCGTGGCCGCCCGCGTCGCGCACGCCGAAGGTCATGTTCGAGCGCCCGCCCGAGATCCGGTCGAAGCTCAGGGGGAGCTCGACCGCGGGCACGTTCGCCTCGAACCAGCCCTCGACGCCGGCGCGATCGATCCCCTCGGGTGCCTCAGTAGCCTGCTGCCCCATGTCTCGCGGAGCATATGCCGCAGCGCTCTTCGACTTCGGCGGGGTCCTGACCACCTCGGTCTGGGACAGCTTCGCCGCCTTCTGCCGCTCGGAGGGGCTCGAGCCCGACGCCGTCAAGGAGCTCTTCCGCACCGACCCTGAGGCGCTGGCTGACCTGCGTGCGCTGGAGACCGGCAAGTCCTCGGAGGCCGAGTTCGAGGCCGCCTTCGGCCGCCGCCTGGGCCTCGAGAACCCCGATGGCCTGATCGACAGCATGTTCGCCGGCATGAAGCCGGACGAGGCGATGGTCTCCGCGGTCAAAGCGATCCGGGCCGGGGGCCTGCTGACCGGTTTGATCACCAACTCGTGGAGCACCGAGCATTACGACCGCAAACTGCTGGCGGACCTCTTCGACGACGTCGTCATATCGGCCGAGGTACGCCTGCACAAGCCGCAGCCCGAGATCTACCGCCTCGCGGCCGAGCGGCTCGAGGTCGAGCCCGAGCGGTGCCTGTTCGTGGACGATCTGCGCGAGAACTGCGAGGGCGCCGAGGCCGTCGGGATGACAGCGATCCGCTTCCGCGACTCCCAGCAGACAATCGCCCGCCTGACGGAGCTCACGGGGCTGGACCTGGCGCCGGCGAGGGCAGGCTAGGCGCCCGCCGCGATCATCGCGACGCCGAGCAGCGCCAACACCACACCCGCCCACTGCACCGCGGCCAGCCGCTCACCGAGCACGCCGTGCGCGAGCGCGACCGTGAACGCCGGGTACATGGAGCCGCCCACCGCGACCACCGGCAACACGCCCTTGGTTGAGGCGATCGCGAAGAGGGCGTTGGCGAGCACGTCGAAGGCACCGATCACGATCAGCACCGGCAAGGCGATTCCCACCCCATCGAATGACGGCCGCACGACGAGCAGCGCGACGAGGACGGTGGCGACGCCGCCGACCCTGACGGCGAGAATCGACCACCCCGGTCGGTCCGCCGCCGCGACATCGAGGCCGGTGAAGAAGATCCCGAAGCCGAGGCCCGCGATGATCGCCAGGACGATGGAAACTCGCGCAGCCCTGGCCGTCTCGACGTGCTCGGGTTGCTCCTCGTAGCTCAGGATGACCACGCCCGCGATCGCTGGGACGAGGCCGGCGAGCTGGATCGCTCCCGGCGAGTCCCCCCGGGCGAGCCCGAACACGACCGGCACCACCACGCCGAGGGCCGCGATGGGCGCCACCACGCTGACCGTGCCCATGGCCATCGCGGAGTAGAAGGCCGCCAGGCCCCCGAGTGAGGCGGCCCCCGCCAGGGCGGCGATCGCGAGCTTGTCCGCCGAGATGTGATCGGCCCCGATCAGCGGGATCAGGGCGAGGATCAGCAGGAGGCCGGCGGGCTGGGAGATCGCAAGCACGCCGAGTACCGGAATCCGCCGTGTCTGCTGGCCGCCCAGGAAATCGGAGATTCCCCAGGAGGCGGCCGATGCGAGGCTGATGATGAGAGGGGCCACCGTTAGGTGCCACCCCTTTTATCGAGCAGCAACTCGTAGGAGTTTGGTGCGCCCTACTGGCCGAGCAGGCCGTTGACGGTGTTGCTGACGCCGCCCAGCAGGTTGTTCGCGGCGCCGTTCACGTCGTTCACCGTGCTGTCCACCGTGTCACCGCCGCCGCCACCGCCGGAGCCCGGCAGGCTCAGGTCAGGAGTGCTCGGCGTGCTGATCGATGGAGCCGACCCGGTGCTGGTGCCGCTTCCGGAGCCGTCGCTGGTGCCCGTGCTGCCCCCGGATCCACCGGACCCGCCACCCGAGATGGTGGGGGTTCCGGACCGCTCGCTACCGGAGGCAACCGTGGGCGCGCTCTGCTTGCTGGCGAGGGCGACGACAGCCCGGTTCAGCTTCGCGGGCCCGGTCGGAGAGGAGGCCGGGACCGCGTCGGGCCCATTCGTGACCGCAGAGAGTCCGCCCGCCACGCCTGACAGGCTTGTGCCGAACCCGATCAGAGCCGCGACGGCAACCGGAATCGCGAACAGCGCAACTCCGGCTAAACCGCGCGCGACTATGCGGCCGCGCCACCACGCAAGCAATCCTTTACCCATGACTTTCCCCTGGCCATAGTGTACGGGCCGGAAGGGAATCCACAAAACCGATGAGAGTCAACCCTTCACTCACCGCACGCCTGCGCATTGGGTTCGGCGTGCTTTTCGCCCTGCTCCTTGCGGTTTCCCTGCTTGGCGTGGGCCGTCTCTTCCAGATCCGCGTCAACTACGAGGACGACATCACCAAGTACTTCCAGCTCGAGCTGGAGAGCGAGCGGCTGCGCTCGGCGTTCATCCTCGAGCAGGCGGCGGTCCGCCCGCCCACCGCCCACCAGAAGCCGAGCCAAGCCGAGCTCGACAGGGCGGCGTCGAGCTTCAGCGACGCGACCGGCCGCGCCCGGGACATCACCGGCTCGGACGCGGCGCTCAACGTGAGGCTGGACCAGCTGGTGAGTGGCGAGGAGGCCTGGCGGCGGTCCGTCGGGGAGCCGCTCGTGCGCGGCCACGTGCCGCCACCCGGCGTCGAGACCCGGCGCACCACCGCCGTGACGCGGGCTGGCGAGTCACTGGCCAACGGCACGCGTGACGCCCGCGCCGCCGCGCAGGACGACGCCCGCTCGGATACCCGCAACACGACGATCCTCGTCGCGGCCGGCCTGATCGGCGGCCTGCTCGCGGCGCTGATCCTGTTCACGGGCCTGATCAACTCCATGCGGGCGCCGCTCGGCCGCCTCGTCGAGGGGGCGCGCCGCCTCGCGGGCGGCGATCTGAGAACGAGGGTGGAGGTCGGCGGCCCGGTGGAGATCGCCACGCTCGGCAACGCGTTCAACGAGATGGCGAACTCACTCGAGCGCGACGCCCGGGAGCGAGATCGGGTGGAGCGGATGAAGGACGACTTCGTGCTCACGGTCTCGCACGAGCTGCGGACGCCGGTGACCGTGGTCAAGGGCTTCGCCGAGATGCTCACGGAGCAACGCAAGACCCTCAACGCGACCCAGTACGAGGCCGCCGAGGTGATCGCGGAGAGCGCCACCCAGCTGCAGAAGATGATCAACGACCTGCTCGACCTGGCGCGCAGCGATGCCGGCAAGCTCCGCATCGAGCCCAAGCCGACCCCGGTCCGGTCCCTCGCCCAGCGCGTCGGCCGGCAGATGCGCCCGCACTTCGAGGAGCGCAATCAGAACTTCACGGTCAGCGTCGAGAAGGACCTCCCGGACGTTGACGCCGACCCCGACCGGGTGAACCAGGTGCTGGCCAACCTGCTCACCAACGCGAACAAGTACGCCCCCGAGCGCTCGGAAGTGAAGCTGGCGGCGGGCCGGGTAGGCGACGAGGTCGAGTTCGCAGTCTCCGACAACGGGCCAGGGCTGGGCGAGGAGGAGCTCGAGCACGTCTTCGACCGGTTCTGGAGGGCGGAAAGCGGGGAAACGCAGTCCGTGGGCGGAACTGGCCTAGGACTGGCCATCGCAAAGTCGCTCGTCGAACTGCACGGAGGCGCGATCACCGCGAACTCGACTCCTGGGGAGGGCGCTACCTTTCGCTTCGTGCTCCCGATTGCCAAGGATGGACGGGCGTCACAAGCCAGCGAGCAGCCCAGGACGAAGGCGGGGGCGGCGGGATGACGCGGCTGCTGGTCGCCGACGACTCAGAGACCGTGCTGCTCATGCTGCAGCGCCGCCTCGAGATGGAGGGCTACGAGGTCGTCACCGCGAAGGACGGCTTCGAGGCGCTCGAGCGACTGAAGGAACTCGCCCCGAGCGAGCCCGACGTGATCCTGCTCGACGCGATGATGCCGAGGAAGTCCGGGACCGAGGTCCTCGAGGAGATCCGGGGCAAGGGATCGACGATCCCGATCGTGATGATCTCCGCCCACCTCGACGCGCAGGAGCCGGAGCGGATGAAGTCGCTGGGGGCGACGGACATCGTCCCGAAGCCGTTCGAGTGGGACGACCTGATCGGGAAGATCGAGGAGCTCGCCAAGAACGGCCGATCCTCGGACTAGCTTCTCGCGATCTCCATCCGGATCTGCTTGCCCTTGAGCTTGGTGCCGTCCAGGTACTCGACGGCGCGCTCGGCCTGATCGGCCGCGACCTCGACGAATGAGAACCGCTCCAGCACGCGGATCGAGTGGATCGCGTCCTCGGGCAGCACCGCGCCCTCGCGCAGCGCCCAGCTCAGGTCCTCCTCGCTAAGTCCGCCCCGCTTGCCGCGGTTGACGAACAGCTTGACGGAGCCGTCCGCCACCTCTGGCGGAGGGCCCTCGCGGTGGCGCGGTGGGGGAGCGTGCTCGAGCCGCTCCTCCGGCGGCTCCCATTCGCCGATGTGAGCCTTGACGACGCGCTCGATCTCCTTCAGATCGCCTGACTGCTTCGAGGTGGCGAAGGTGATCGCGCGGCCGGTTCGCCCCACCCGCCCCGTGCGCCCGATGCGGTGCACGTAGATCTCCGGGTTGTTGGGCAGGTCGTAGTTGATGACGTGGGTGACGTGCTCGATGTCGAGCCCGCGGGCGGCGATGTCGGTCGCCACCAGCAGCGGCGTCTTGTGCTCCTTGAAGGAGATCATCACCCCGTCGCGCTGGCCCTGGCTGAGGTCGCCGTGCAGCGCCTTCACCCGCAGCCCCTTGTCCGCCAGGGTCTTGCCGAGTCGCGCCGCGCCGATCTTCGTCCTGACGAAGATGATCGCCTGCTCGGGTTCCTCCTCCCGCAGCACCTCGACGAGGCGCTCGAGCTTCTTCCGCGGCTCGACCATCACGTACGCCTGCTCGACCGAGTCGACGGTGAGCTTCTTCGGGGTCACCCGGATCGTGACCGGGTCGTACATGTACTGCTCGGCGAGCTTGGCGACCGGGCCAGGGATGGTCGCTGAGAAGAGCAGCGTCTGGCGGCCGCTCGGGCACATTCGCAGGATCCGCTCGACGTCCTCGATGAAACCGAGGTCGAGCATCTCGTCCGCCTCGTCCAGCACGACGTAGCGAGCGGCGGTCAGGACCAGTGACTGGCGCGAGATCAGGTCCATCATCCGGCCGACGGTCGCGACGACGACCTGCGCGCCGGAGCGCAGCCGCGCCTGCTGGTCGCGGATCGGCGCCCCGCCGAAGACCGCCACCACGTTCACACCCTCGAGGTGCTCGGCGTAGGCGCGCAGCGCCTGGGTGACCTGGATGCAGAGCTCCCGCGTCGGCGTGAGGATGATCGCCTGCGTCTCCTCGTTCTCCGGATCGAGGTGCTCGAGCAACGGCAGGCCGAAGGCGGCGGTCTTCCCGGACCCGGTCTGCGCCTGCCCGATCACGTCGTGGCCGGCCAGGAGCTCCGGGATTGCCTGCGCCTGGATCGGCGTGGGCTCCACGTAGCCGAGTTCGTCCAGGGTCTGCAGAAGCCCTTCGGAGAGGCCGAGCTCGGCGAAGGAGGCCGCAGCCCCCTGCGTAGCGGCGATGTCGTTCATCAGGCTGAGGGATCGAGGAGGAGCTTGCCGGTGGTGCGGCGCTCCTGCATGTCCTTGTGGGCCTGTGCGGCCTCGCTGAGCGGGTAGGTCCCGCCGATCGTCACCTCGAGTTCCCCCGCCGCGACAGTCTCGAGCAGCTCGGTGATCATCGACGCGATCAAGTCCTGGCGCTTCGCGATCAGGGCGACCAGCCAGAAGCCCAACACGGACTTCGAGGTCTGGAGCAGGTAATTCGTGTGAAGCTCGTTCGGGTGCCGCGCCGCGTTGCCGAAGACCACCATCCGGCCGAGCATCCCGAGCGCGTGCAGCTCGTCCTCGAAGCCTGTGCCACTCATGTGCAGCACCACGTCCACCTTCTCGCCGCCGTTCGCCTCGAGGATCGCCCCCTTGAGGTCGTCGGCCCTGGAGTCCGCCGTCGCGTCGGCACCGAGGCGCTCCGCCAGCTGCCGCTTCTCCTCGCTCGAGGCGAGACCGATCACCTTGGCGCCGGCCCGCTTGGCCAGCTGCACGGCAAGGCTCCCGGTGCCGCCGGCGGCGGCCTCTACCACCACGGTCTCCCCCTCCCGGATGTGCGCGCAGTAGTGGAGCAGGGCGTGAGCGGTCAGGCCCTGCAGGAGCAAGGCCGCGGCTTGGTCATCCGTCACCTCGTCGGGGATCGGGACCAGGAACTGCTCGGGGACAAGGGCTTTCTGCGCGTAGCCGCCGTTGTTCATCAGCGCGGCGACCCGGCGGCCGTCGGCCGTGGTGCCCGCGATCTCGCCGCCCGGGATCAGCGGCAGCTGCTGCTCGGCCAGGTAGTCGTTGCGGATCGCGTGCGTGTCCGCCCAGTTGATCCCGGCGCGCGCGATGTCCACCACCACCTGCCCGTCGGTGGGCTCGGGGTCCGGCACCTCGGTGACCTGGAGCACCTCTGGCCCGCCGAACTGCTCGATCTGAATAGCCTTCACGCCCCAAGCGTATGGCACTGACCGTGGTGGGCAGCATTGCGTTCGACTCCGTCCGCACGCCGTTCGGCGAGCGCGAACGGATGATGGGCGGCTCGGCCGTCCATTTCAGCCTGGCCGCGAGCTTCTTCACGGAGGTCCACGTGGTCGGACCGGTCGGCGACGACTTCGGCGACGCGGAGGTCAAGGTCCTCGAGGACCGCGGCGTGATCACCGAGGACATTGAGCGGGTCCCCGGCGGCGAGACCTTCTTCTGGCAGGGCCACTACGAGTACGACATGAACATCGCCCACACCGACGACACACAGCTCAACGTGTTCGCCGACTTCGACCCGAAGCTCTCGGAGGGCTCGCGGAGCGCCGAGATGCTCTTCCTCGGCAACATCGACCCCGAGCTGCAGCAGCGGGTCCGCGCCTCCTGCCAGGCCGAGTTCGCGGCCCTCGATTCGATGAACTTCTGGCTCGACAGCGCCCGCGACGCGCTCAAGGCGGCAATCGCCGAGGTGGACTGTCTCATGCTGAACGACGCGGAGCTCCGCGAGCTGACCGGGGAGCCGAACCTCGCACGCGCGGCCCGGGCCGCGATGGAGCTCGGGCCGACCGTCGTGGTCGCGAAGCGCGGTGAGTACGGCGCCGCGCTCTTCTCGGGCGACGAGTTCTTCGCGATCCCGGGGTTCCTGCTCGAGGACGTTCGCGACCCGACCGGCGCGGGCGACAGCTTCGCGGGGGGGTTCCTCGGCTACCTCGACAGCCGGCGGGCCGCCGGCGAGTCGCTCGATCATCCCGTGCTGCGCCAGGCGATGGCCTACGGCTCGGTACTGGCCTCATTCAATGTCGAGGACTTCGGGACCGAGCGGGTCAGCCGCCTGACCCGCGAGGAGATCGACCAGAGGTTGCGCGAATTCCGCCGGATCACAACCTTCGACATCGAGTCGACTCCCGCTACGTCCTGAGGCGCGCCTCGTCGAGGTCGAGGTCCGCCTGGATCCTGCGGAAGATGTCCTGCTTGACGCGGCCGGTGTTTCGCATCTCCAGGAGCGAGACCCGTTCCCTATCGATCAGCTCCTCGCGCACGCGCCGGAAGCCGCTCAGCGGATCCTCGATCGGCGTCCCGGCGTCCTCGCCGGAGAGCGACGAGACGCAGCGGGCGAAACGCGCCTGGTAGATCTCGCGGAGCCGCTCGATGACGTTGTCCGGAACGCCGGGCTCCGTCGCCTGGATCTCCTCGAGCCGGTCGAGCGCCGCCTGTGCGCCGGCTAGGCGGGCCAAGGCCTCATCTGCGGACCAGGCGGCAGTGGTGCCCAGGCCGAGCCGTCGCACCACCCAGGGCAGGGTGAGTCCCTGCCCGACGAGGGTCACGAAGATGACCGCGACGGTCAGATAGATGATCAGGTCTCGGGACCCGAGCGGCGCCCCGGAATCCAGGGTGAAGGGGAGCGCGAGCGCCGCGGCGAGGGAGACCGCCCCGCGCATGCCGGACCAGCCGATCATCGCGTTTTCCCGCCAGTTCTGCCCGGGCGACCACCGACCGGCCCCCTCGGCGAACCTGCCGAGCAAGCCGGGCAGGAATTGCCAGGCCATCCTCACGGCGACCACCACCGCGGAGACGAGCAGCCCATAGCCGACGATCTCGCCGACCGAGAACTGCTCACCGACCCTTCGTAGAACCTCCGGGAACTGCAGGCCAACGAGCACGAAGAGGATCGCGTTGAGGGCGAAGATCAGCACGTCCCAGAACGCCCGGGCGCTGAGGCGGGTGTCGGCGTCGAAGATCTCGTGGGACCGCCAGCCCGCGTAGAGCCCGGCGGACACAGCCGCGAGTACGCCGGACGCGCCGATCCCATCGGCGAGCGCGAAGGACGCGTACGCCAGGAGAACGCTGAGCACGATGGAGAGGGGCGCGTCGTCGAGGCGGTGGAGAGCCCGGGAGACGATCCAGGCGAGCGTCAGGCCGACGGCGACGCCTCCGAGCACGCTCACGATCAGGTCGTCGAAGACCGTCTGGGCGGTGAAGGCGCCGCTCACGAGCGCAGCCAGAGCGACCTTGTACGAGACCAGCGCGACAGCGTCGTTGATCATGCTCTCGCCCTCCACCAGGGTCGCGACGCGGTCCGAGACGCCGATCCGCTCGAAGGTGGCGATCGCGGACACCGGGTCCGTGGGGGCCACGATCGCACCGAGCACGAACGCCTCGGCCCAGTTGATGCTGGGGATCACCGTCTCCGCGACGACCGCGACAGCCGCCATCGTGACCAGCGAAAGCCCCAAGACCAGCCAGGTGAGCGGGAGGAACTCGGCCTTGAGCTCGCTCGGCGAGGCCCAGTAGCCGGCCGATTGCAGGATCGGCGGCAGAA
This sequence comes from Actinomycetota bacterium, assembly GCA_046731495.1. Taxonomy (GTDB): domain Bacteria; phylum Actinomycetota; class Thermoleophilia; order Solirubrobacterales; family 70-9; genus DASUPK01. The sequence continues at coordinate 24,784 of JBKPLC010000031.1, forward strand.
AGACCAGGAAGACGACATCGGGCTCGAGCTCGAGCGAGGGCCCACCTGGGATGAACCCGATGCCGAGCCCGCCGAGGACCAGCACGATCGGATAGGGGATCGCGATCACGTCCGCGATTCGCACCAGCACGATCGCCGCGGCGACCAGGACGATCAGGGTCTCGATGTCGTTCACGGCGCGAGCATAAGCTGCGCCGATGGACCTGACCCCGCCCCTGTCCGCCGAGGACCATGTCGACGGGCCGGACCGCGCCGAGCTCGAGCTGGTCATGTACGGCGACTTCCAGTGTCCGTACTGTGCGGCGGCCTACCCGATCGTCAAGCGGGTCCGGGATCAGCTCGGCCCGCGCCTGCTGTTCGCGTTCCGCCACTTCCCGCTGGAGATCCATCCCGAGGCCGAGCGAGCGGCCGAGACTGCCGAGGCGGCCGCCGCGCAGGGCGCCTTCTGGCAGATGCACGACCGCATGTACGAGTCCCGCGGCGCACTCGGTCGGGAGCACCTGCTCGCCTACGCGACCGAGCTCGGCCTCGACGGCGAGCGCGTGGCCGTCGAGCTCGACTCCGAGGCGCACAGGCCGCGCGTCCAGCGCGATCTCGACAGCGGCCTCGCGAGCGGCGTGACCGGCACGCCCGGTTTCTTCGTGGGCGGGCGGATGCACCGCGGTTCCTTCGACGCCTCGTCGCTCATCACGGCGCTCGAGGCATCGGCATAAGCCCGGTTTGCCGGAAACGCCGCCGTGAGAAGATATGTGCGGTAGCGCGCAATAGATCGAGGAGGTCTGATGGCGACGAAGCAGGAGACCCAGGCAGAGCCGCAGGTCGACGCCTCGCAGGACGGCGCTGCGAGCGGCGAGACCCTCAGCGTCACCGATAACCGCACCGGCGAGAGCTACGAGATCGAGATCAACGACGGGACCATCCGGACGATGGACCTCCGGCAGATCAAGGTCGACGACGACGACTTCGGCCTGATGGGCTACGACCCGGCCTTCACCAACACGGCCTCGTGCCGCTCGGAGATCACCTTCATCGACGGCGAGGCCGGCATCCTGCAGCACCGCGGCATCCCCATCGAGCAGCTCTGCGAGCAGTCGACCTACCTCGAGGTCGCCTACCTCCTGATCTTTGGCGAGCTCCCCACCCCCGCCCAGCTCGAGCGCTGGACCTTCGACGTCACCCACCACACCTTCGCCCACGAGGACATCAAGAAGTTCAACGAGGGCTTCCGGCACGACGCGCATCCGATGGGGATGCTGCTCGCCAACGTCGGCGCACTTTCCACCTTCTATCCCGACGCGAAGCACATCGACGACGAGGAGGAGCGCTACATGGCCGCGATCCGATTGATCGCGAAGATGCCGACCCTCGCCGCCTGGGCCTACCGCCACAGCATGGGCCTGCCCTACGTCTATCCCGACAACGAGCTCTCCTACTCGGAGAACTTCCTCTCGATGCTGTTCAAGATGGAGAACACCTACAAGCCGGATCCGCGGCTGGCCAAGGCGCTCGACGTGCTCTTCATCCTGCACGCCGACCACGAGCAGAACTGCTCCACCAACGCGGTCCGCTCGGTCGGGTCATCCGGCGTCGACCCGTACTCGGCGGTCGCGGCCGGGGTGGCGGCGCTCTACGGCCCGCTGCACGGCGGCGCCAACGAGGCGGTGCTCCGAATGCTGCGCCGGATCGAGACGGCCGACAACATCCCCGACTTCCTCGAGGGCGTGAAGAACCGCGAGGAGAAGCTGATGGGCTTCGGCCACCGGGTCTACAAGAACTACGACCCGCGCGCCCGGATCATCAAGAAGCACGTCGACGAGGTGCTCGAGGTCACCGGCGAGAACCCGCTGCTCGACATCGCGGTCGAGCTCGAGAAGCGGGCCCTCGACGACGACTACTTCACCTCGCGCAAGCTCTACCCGAACGTCGATTTCTACTCGGGCCTGATCTACGAGGCGATGGGCATCCCCACGGACATGTTCACGGTGATCTTCGCCATCCCGCGGACCTCGGGCTGGGTCGCCCAGTGGATGGAGCAGAACGAGGACCCGGAGCTGAAGATCGCCCGCCCACGCCAGATCTACCAGGGCAAGCGCGACATCGACTACACGCCGGCGGAGAAGCGCGAGGGCCCGGAGAAGATCACTGGGCCGCCGGCGAAGCGGCCGAAGAAGCCTCGCCGCGGCGCCTGACCGGCTTGGCGGGCGGTTAGTCTGCCCGCCAGGTGAGCTGGAAGGTCACCGTCCGACATGGGAGCTCGGTGGGGCGCGAGAAGTTCGCGACGCTCGACGAGGCGATCGCGGATGCGCAGCGCCGCGTCGATCAGATCCGGCGGGAGGACCGCCTGCCCCCGATCAGCACGCTGCGCGACTTCACGCCAGCCGAGAGGGTGGCGGCGCGCATCGAGATCTCCGGGCCGGGCCTGGTGCGCGCGCCCGAGGGAGGCATCGACGTGATGGGCGACGGCGCCGCGATCGCCTACACCGGGGCGATCCGGAAGGAGCGGATCGACGCGGACTCACTCGAGGACGCGTTCGCGAAGCTCGCGCTGGCGCTCGAGCGCTGAGCCGTCGGGGATAAGGTGCGGCCGATGGCTGAGAGCTATGAAGCCGGGCGCCGCGTGCGGCTCCCCGGCGGTGCCGAACGGCCGATCCAGGTCTTCATCAACGGCCGCGAACAGAAGGAGGGAGCCGACTACACGGTCCACGGGCGCGAGATCGTCTTCAGCCGGCCCTTGGTCAAGGAGAAGGTGAGCGGCGGCCGCTGGCTCGCGATGACGCTCGGGCTATTCGGCAGCTATGGCAAGAACGAGACCGTCGACGTGCACTTCCGCCGCGCCGGCAAGACGCAGGTGATCTCAGATGCGAAGGTGCAGGACTGATGCGGGTCTGCCTGATGATCGAGGGCCAGGAGTCGGTCACTTGGGAGCAGTGGACGGCCCTCGCCAAGTCGTGCGAGGACGGCCCGATCGAAGCGCTGTTTCGCTCGGACCACTACCAGTCGGTGATGGGCAGGGACGACCGGGGCTCGCTCGACGCCTGGGCCACGATCGCCGCCCTGGCCGCGATCACCTCGACGCTCCGCCTCGGGACGCTGGTCTCGCCGGCGACGTTCCGCCATCCCTCCGTCCTGGCCAAGAACGTCGTGACGGCGGATCACGTCGCCGGCGGTGGTCGGATCGAGCTGGGCATGGGCACGGGGTGGCTGGAGGCAGAACACGACGCGTACGGCTTTCGGTTCCCACCGATTGGCGAGCGGTTCGAACTGCTCGAGGAGCAGATCGAAATCGTGCGGCGCCAGTGGGAGGAGGAGCAGCTGGACTTCCAGGGCGATCACTACGGGCTGAACGGCAACGCCCTGCCGAAGCCGCTCTCGCCGCCAAATCTGATCGTGGGAGGCCGCGCACGGCCGCGCAGTCTTCGGCTGGCCGCGCGCTGGGCCGACGAATACAACCTCGTGATGATGACCACGGAGGACTGCGCCGAGGCGATCCCGAAGGTCCGGCAGGCCTGGGCCGAAGCCGAGCGGCCGGCGCCGGTGATCTCGCTGATGACGAGCTGCATCATCGGCTCGGACGAGGTCGACCTGCTCGAGAGAGCACACGCCACCGCGGAGGTCCGGGGGGACGATGCGGCCGATCCCGACGCCTACCTGGAGGCCGAGAGAGCGAACTCTTTGGTCGGAACCGTGGCCGAGATCCGGGAACAGCTCGCGCAGCTGGAGGAGATCGGCGTGGAGCGCGTGATGCTCCAGTACCTCACCCACGCCGACCTCGACGGCGTGGACCTGATCGGCGAGCTCGCCGCCTAGACCGCGGCCGGTTCCCCGGCGCCGAGCCCGGAGAGCTCGGCGACGCGCTCGCGGTGATCGCGCGGGGTGCCGAGCATGCGACCGGTGACCCGACCGCGCTTGAGCCAGAACTGGAGGTCGTGCTCCCAGGTGAAGCCGATGCCGCCCAGGACCTGGAGGGCGGAGGACGGGACCTGCCAGCCGGCGTCGGCCGAGCGGGCGCCCGCCATCGCCGCGGCCAGCGGCAACGACTCGGGCTCGGCGTCGGCGGTCCAGGCCGCGTAATAGGTGAGCGAGCGCGATTCCTCGGTCGCCAGCAGCATCGCGGCGCAGCGATGGCTGACCGCTTGGTAGGAGCCGATCGGTCGTCCGAATTGCTGGCGCTCGCGCCCGTACTCGACGGCCATCTCGAGCGTGCGCTGGGCGATGCCGGTGAGCTCGCCGGCGATCGCCACCGCTAGCCGGTCACGGCCGGCGTCGACGTCGCCGGGAAGGCGCTCGCCGGCGGCTTCGGAAACAAGCCCGTAGGAGCGGGTCGCGTCGATCGCCTCGAAGGGCTCGAAGTCGACCTCGGAGGCGGGTGCGAGCAGAGCGCCCTCGCCATCGAAGGTGACCACGACGTCGGCGGTCGGGAGGTCGCAGAAGAGGGTGCTGCCGCCGTCGGCGAAGCCGCCGAAGGACCCGGTCGCCTCGCCCGAGGCCAGCTTGGGCAACCACTCGGAGCGTTGCTCGTCGGAGCCGGCGGCGGAGATCACCAGCGCGGCGCCGGCGGTGCCCAGCAGGGGACTGGGAGCACAGGCGTAGCCGGACTCCTCGAGGAGCACGGCGAGCTCGATCATGCCGAGGCCCTGGCCGCCGTCCTCCTCGGCGATCGCGATACCCGGCCAGCCGAGCTCGGAGATCTCCTTCCAGAGCGCGTCGTCGTAGGAGCGGGACTCGGCGAGCTCCCGCACCTTCTCAGGCTTGAAGCGCGAGGCGAGGAACTCGTTCGCGGTGCGCTTGATCTCCTGCTGCTCGTCGTTCAGGTCGAAGTTCACGGCTACCTCAGTCGCGGAAGGCCGAGGACGCGCTCGGCGATGATGTTCTTCAGCACCTCGGTGGTGCCGCCCTCGATCGAGTTGGCGCGCGAGCGCAGGAAGCGATAGCTCCAGTCCGTCCCGACGCGCATTCCCTCGGGCCCGAGCACCTCGTTGCCGAGCTCGGTGAGCGCCTGGTTGTAATCCGCCCATTCCCACTTCGAGAGCGAGCCCTCGGGACCGGGGATCCCGGTCTTCATCGTCTGGGTGAGGGCGCGCAGGGAGCCGAGGCGCATCGCCTCGATCCCGATCTGGAGCTCCGCGATTCGCTGGCGGATCAGCGGGTCGTCGTCGAGGCCCTGCTCGCGGACGACCGCGATCAGGTCCTCCATCGTGCGCTTCAGGCCGAGCACCGCGGCGGCGCCCAGGCCGGCGCGCTCGAACATCAGCGTGGTGATCGCGACCTGCCAGCCGCCCCCCACCTCGCCGATGACGTTCTCCTCGGGGATCTCGGCCTCCTCGAGGAAGATCTCGTTGAACTCGGCCTCGCCGGTGATCTGGCGGAGTGGCCGGACCTCGACGCTCGACTGCTCCATGTCGAGGATGAAGTAGGTGATCCCCTTGTGCTTGGGGGCATCCTGGTCGGTGCGCGCCACGAGCATGCAGTACTTCGCCTCATGCGCGTAGGTGGTCCAGACCTTCTGGCCGGTCACCTTCCAGGTTCCGTTGGACTTGACCGCGCGGGTCTTGAGTGAGGCGAGGTCGGAACCGGACTCGGGCTCGGAGAAGCCCTGGCACCAGATCTCATCGCCGGAGAGAATCGGCTCGAGGTAGCGCTCCTTCTGCTCCTCGTTGCCGTACGCGATCACGACCGGCCCACCCATCACGAGGCCCAGCACGTTGGCGGGAGCTGGGACGCGCTGGCGGGCGAGCTCCTCGTTGAAGATCGACTGCTCGATCAGCGTCGCGCCCTTGCCGCCGTACTCCTCGGGCCAGGATATGCCCGCCCAGCCGGCCTCGTGCATCCTCTTCTGCCAGGCGCGCCTGAACTCGAACTCGGCGGCGTCGTCGCCCTCGGGCGCGGGCCCGGGATGGTTCTCCTGAAGCCAGTTCCGCACCTCGTCCCTGAAGGCGGCCTCCGACTCGGTCAGGCTGAGGTCCACATTCCGGACTCTATATGACTGGCCGACTGGCCAGTCAGCGATCAGTCGGCGCGGAGGATGAGCTTGTGTCTGGTGGTCCCGGGACTGCCGCCGACCGGGGAGAACTTGACTTTGACCGTCACCTTCGCCTTCCCTCTCGAGGCAAGCGCGTCCGCAGCACGGCCCTTGGGCTTGATCCTCACCTTCGTCTTCCCCGCTTTCGAAATCTTCTTGCTGATCCTGGCAACGCCAGCCGTAGCCTGCCTGGCCACGCCTTTGCCGGAGAGCGACAGCTTGCCCGGCCCGGGCACCTCGACCACGAGGAAGTAGATGCCCTTGAAGGGGCCTTGCAGCTTCCCGAACTTGAGCTTGGTGCTCGGCTCCACGACGGCGTTGACGAGCAGCTCGCAGTTGCTGTTCGCGTCGAAAACCTGCGGCGACCCGCCGTCGGCCGGGACGGGGTGCAAGGCGACGTAGAAGGCGCCCTGGCCGCAGGCGCCCGGGAAGGCCGAGATTGCCCAGGTAGCGCTGGTGTTGATCCCCACGGCATCACCCACGTGAATCGCCGGGCCCGGGCCTGGGAAGAAGTACACACCCGGTGGCCCGACCGTGTTCTTCCCGTTAAGCGCCACCGTCGGGCCCGTGGCCACGCCGGCCGCTGTGTTGGTCCCTGGAATGAGCCTCCCGAGGCGGAAGGTAACCAGGTCGGTCGCGTTGCATGGTCCGATCACGGGGCCGCAGGTGACCCCGGTCCGGATCCCCCAGCCGACGACGGTGCCATTGGTTGGCGACGTCGCCGGATACAGATTCCCGGCGTGGACGTTGGCCGTAAGCAGGGTGCACGGCGCGGTCGACAGCTGGCAGGTGTTTGCACTGGACGTCGGCGTCCGGCTGAGGTCGCTCCCGACCGTGATCGTCGCCTGGGAGATCGCCGGCGCGAGCGCGGCCGTCGCAAGAGCCAGTCCCGCAAGCTCGGCGGTCCTTCGCCCAAATCTGCGTGGAAGCGTCAAGTCTTCCCCTCGCGTCGGGGCGAGCCTAACACGGGGTCCGCCCGCATACTTGAGCCGTGGGGGCATTTCTCGAGCGCATCGGGGTCGAGCTGCCCGTGGTGCAGGCGGGCATGGGCGGTGGCATGGCGGGCGCTGATCTGGCGGCGGCCGTCTCCGAGGCCGGCGGGCTCGGGACGATCGGGATCCTCGGCCCGGAGCAGCTGCGCGAGGAGGTGGAGGCGGCGCGGCGGCGAACCGGCCGGCCGATCGCGGTCAATCTCCTCCTCGAGTTCGCGCGCCCGGCCCACTTCGAGGTGGCAGAGCAGGCCGACGTCCTGGTCACGTTCTGGGGCAAGCCGCGGAGGAGGACGTCGCGAACCTGGATCCATCAGGTCGGCTCGGTCGACGAGGCGCTCGCAGCGCAGCGCGCGGGTGCCGACGCCGTGATCGCTCAGGGCGTCGAGGCCGGCGGGCATGTCCGAGGGACGATCGCCGCCGGGGAGCTGCTGGAGCGGGTCCGGAGCGCCGTCGGGCCGAGCTACCCCGTACTCGGCGCAGGCGGCGTCGCCGATGCGAGCGACGCCGGACGGCGGCTGGAGGCCGGAGCGGAGGCAGTCGTGTCGGGCACGCGCTTCCTGATGAGCGAGGAGAGCGGCGGACACCCCGACTACAAGGCCCGGCTGATCGAGGCCCGCGAAACCGTGCTCACCGAGCTCTTCGGCCTCGGCTGGCCGGCGCCGCACCGGGTGGTGCCGAACGCCGCGACCGAGCGCTGGCTGCGCCGCGATCCGCGCGGCCCCGGCTGGGTGCGGGCGATCCACCGGCTGTCGTCGCTGGGCGCTTCCCGTGTGCCCGCTGGGGTCCAGCTTCGCCTGGCGGCCTCCCAGCGGCCGAGCCTACCCCTGTTCAGCCCGGCCGCGGCGACCGTCGACGGGCCACGGAACCTGGTCGATGCCGGCCCGCTCTACGCAGGGCAGAGCGTCGCCCGGATCGAGGACATCCGCCCGGCGGCGGAGTTGGTGCGCGCGCTCACGCCCTAGGCCGCCACGCGACAGACAATCAGTCGACGAACGTGTAATCGCGCCTGATCCGCCCGTCGGCGCCGACCACGAGGAGGTTGAGGCCGGCACCCATAACTTCGCCGTCCCCGTTGACCGCCTCCCAGTGGAACTTGACGACGTCGTGGACGCGATCGGCGTCGTCCCGCCGCCGGAAGCTCCACCCCTCCGTCGCGACCCACTGCTCGTATGCCGAGGTCGCGCGAGCATCGATCTCGGCGTGGCCCCGCACCTCGATGATCGCGCTCCCCCCGACTCCCGGTCCCGCTGCAATCCGCCGGGCCTCCTCGGGCGGCTGCAGGACGTGCTCGCCGTCCTCGCTCCAGAGCCCCGCAATAAGCTCGCGCCGGCGCTCGGGGTCGCCCTCGTTCCAGAGCGCGACATAGCGATCGGCCAGCTCCGCCGCACTCTGCTGTGCGTTGTCGATGTATTCCGTTGCCTGGTCCATCGGTTGCCTCCGTCGGTTCGTTGACGATGAAGGCCAGGCTCCCGGAGAAGGGGTCCGGAGTCGATTACCTCCTATGTAACGTTGCCCTGGTGGCCGTTCAGACGGAGCAGGAGCCGCAAACGGCGGGCGAGCTGATTCGCTTCTGGCGCACCCGACGCGGCCTGAGCCAGCTCGGCCTTGCGCTCGAAGCGAACGTCTCGACCAAGCACCTGAGCTTCATCGAGACCGGCCGATCACAGCCCAGTCGCCAGCTCCTCGTCCACCTTGCCCAGGAGCTCGACCTGCCGATCGCCGACCGCAACCGACTGCTGCTCGCCGGCGGCTTCGCGCCGCCCTACCTCGAGCAGCCATACGACGGGAAGCTGATGCAGCCGTTGCGGGAATCCGTGCGGCGGCTGCTCGTGGCACACGAGCCCAACCCGGCGTTGATCGTCGATGGGCTCTGGAACCTGATCGATTCGAACGAGGCCGCCTCCCTGCTCTGGGAGGGCGTCGAGCCGGAGCTGCTCGAGCCCCCGATCAACATGCTTCGTCTCGGCGTTCATCCTGGAGGCCTGCCGCGGATCTCTTCGATGACCGCGGCCTGCAACGTGCCCCTGATCCAGAAGCTGAAGCGCAAGAGCCGGGAGGACGCCGATTCGGCGCTGCGCGACCTGATTGAGGAGGTCGAGGGCTATCTGCCGGACGAGCCTCCCAGCGGAGTCGCGACCCAGCCGGTCGTCTCACTCGACCTAAGGACGCGCCTCGGCGACGTCCGCCTCTTCACAGTGATCGCCACCCTCGGCGCGCCGCTCGAGGTGACGGCCGCCAATCTGGCCATCGAGACCTTCCTGCCGATGGACGCCGACAGCGCCGCGCGCCTGGCGGAGCTCAGCGACTCCGCTTGATCTAGAGCTTCCTGAGCTTCAGCTTCCTTGACTGCGTGCTCGGGTCGCCGCCGGTCGGGGTGTAGGTGATCTTCAGCTTGACCCTGACCCGGCCCGTCTCGTTCAGCGTCTCCCGCTTCTTCCCCTTGGCCCTGATCGGCAGCCTTGCAATGCCTGGCGCGGTCACGGCGACGGCGCGGCTGGCGCCTACCCCCTTCACGCCATTGCCCGAGAGCACGAGCTCGCCGGGGTTGGGGACGTTGACCTTGAGGGTGGCCGTGCCCTTCTTCCTATGCAGGTTGACCCCGCGGAGCGTGAACACGTTCGTGGGCACGAAAACGGCGGTGACGTTCAGGCGCCGATCAGGGTCGGGATCGAAGACGCCGGACTGACCGTCAGCGAGATTCCCGTTGCGCCTGAGAAACGCGTCAGGCGCCGCGAAGAACCAGGCCTTTGCCGGGGGAGCCACGCTGAAGAAGAGCCCGATGACGTCGCCGGGCTTCACCCCGATGTTCGCCGGGAACGTGTTGACGGCGCCACCCGTCAGGGAACGAGGGCCGTCGTGGCCAACGACCATGTAGGTCGACCCAGTGACCCGGCGGAATACCTTGAACGTCATCGTCTGCCCGGAATCCGCGGCGGCGTTGTGACTCCACGAGGTGATCGTCCCGCTGCCCGGGGCTGCGTAGGAGTTGCCGGAGGTCACGGACGGCTGAAGGACGTCGAGCGTCCCACTGGGGTCGGCGAAGCCCATTGGGGTCCCGGGGGCAAGCTGCCCAATCGTCACCGAAGCGGCGGCGGGGGAAGCGCCGGCGATCAGCAAGACAGCCGCGATGCACGCGGCCCTTCTCAGCCGGGTAGTCCCCGTTGCACGCTCCGCCTGGCCATCCTATCCCGGTGCCGGGGTCAGTGGTAAATGAGCAACAGGACCAGCGCCGAGACCACCCAGACGACCGCGGCCCCGATCATCCCCGGGTCCTCGAGGAGGATCGCGTCTGTCGAGCGGGTGTCCTTGCGGTCGTAGATCAGATAGAGGTAGCGGAAGATTCCGTAGACCACCGGGGGCAGGGTGCCCAGCATCTTCGAGCCGATCAGCGGCGAGTTGACCGCGTAGATCGCGTAGCTCATCACCGTCGCGGCGGTGACCATCGCGACCATCTGGTCGAGGAAGGGGATCGAGTAGTGCTCGAGCACCGGCCGCGACGAGGTGCCGGAGTGAAGCTCCGAGGTCGCCTCCTGGCGGCGCTTGGTGAAGCCGAGGAAGAGCGCGACCATCCCGGTGCAGAGGAGCAGGAACGCCGACGCGTCGGCGTCTACCGCGACGGCGCCGGCGAGCACCCGCAGGACGAAGAGACCGGCGATCGTCATCACGTCGAGGATCACCTCGTGCTTGAGCACGTACGAGTAGAGCGTGGTCCCGACCCCGTAGGCAAGCACAAGCCCACCCACCTCCAGGCTTACGAGCACCGCGGAGCCCGCCAGGGCGAGCACCGCGAGCACGACCGCCATGCCGATCGCGGTCGGGATCGCCAGCTCGCCCGCGGCGATCGGCCGGAACCGCTTCTTCGGGTGCTGGCGGTCCTCCGCGACGTCGTGCGCGTCATTGACCAGGTAGCCGGCCGAGGCGACCATGCAGAACGCGGCGAAGGTGAGGCTGGCGTCCACCACCGCGTCGAACTCCTTGAACTTCGCCGAGAAGAGCAGGCCGGCGAAGACCAGCGAGTTCTTGACCCACTCCTGCGGGCGCAGGGCGACGATCGCCGCGTGCACGCGTCCGCGACGGGGCTTCGAGGTCGGGGCACCGGCGGCAACCTCCGCCACCGGCGGCTCCGGCCTCTCCCTGGTCAGGGGGCCGGCCATGGTCGCGAAGGGTAGTGGCGATCAGGGGTCGATCAGCACGCCGGGGTTCAGCACAGCCTTGGGGTCCAGCGCGGCCTTTGCCGCCCGAAGCGCGGCGGCAAACTGATCGGGGCGCTGGCGGTCGTACCAGGGGCGGTGGTCGCGGCCGATGGCGTGATGGTGCGTGATCGTGCCGCCGGCATCGATCACGGCGTCCGAGACCGCCGCCTTGATCTCGTCCCACTGCTCGAGCTCCGCGCCACGCCGTGCCGGCGCGAGCACCGTGTAGTAGGGCGCCGGCCCATCGGGATAGACGTGCGTGAAGCGGCAGCTGATCCGCGGCTCGCCCCTGCCGGCCGGGGACGCCGCGGCCACCGCGCGCTGGGCAGTCTCCATGACCTCCGCGTGGAAGTCGGCGAACCGGTCCCAGGTGATCGCGGTTTCGAAGGTGTCGGAGAGGATCCCGCAGGCGACCAGCGAGTCGCGGAGATAGGGCGCCTGGAGGAACGCGTTCCGCCAGGAGCTCACGGAGTCTTGGCCGTCGCCTTTCGACTTGGTGCCTCGGATCTCGCCCGGCTCGCCGCCGTGGCCGCGCGCGGCGTCCAGTGCGATCGACATCGGCTCGTCCACCGGGTGGTGCGCCGACTCGAAGCCGAGCACCAGCAGCGCCTTGCCGGGCGGGCCCGAGGAGGTGGTGTCGGACTCGACCGCGTCGAGCAATCGGCAGTTGGATGGGTTGAGGCCGGACTGGGCGATCTCGCGGACCGCCTCGGCGGCGGCCGCGAACTCCTCGAAGGCGACGCCGCAGGAGAGCTTGAAGGTCGGCCGCTCCCTGACGCGGACCCAGGCCTCCGTGATCACCGCGAGGATCCCCTCCGAGCCGATCAGCATCCGGTCGGGGCTCGGCCCTGCGCCGGAGCCCGGCAGGCGCCGGCTCTCCCAGTCGCCGCCGAGCGTCACCGCCCGGATCGACTCGACCAGGTCGTCGATGTGCGTGTAGAGCGTCGCGAAGTGGCCTCCGGCGCGGGTGGCGATCCAGCCGCCCAGCGTCGAGTACTCGAACGACTGCGGGAAGTGGCGAAGCGTCAGGCCGTGCTCGCGGAGCTGGTCCTCGAGGCGCGGCCCGGTCGCGCCGGCCTGGATCCGAGCCGCCTTCGAGACAGGGTCGACCTCCAGCACCCGGTCCATTCGCCGCAGGTCGATCGTGACCACGGCGGGGTACTCATCGCGCATCCGCGGCTCGACCCCGCCGACGACGCTCGTTCCGCCCCCGTAGGGAATCGCCGCCGCCTTCTCGTCGTCGCACCAGTTGAGGACCGCGTCGACATCCTCGGGCGATTCCGGATAGGCGACCAGGTCGGGAGGATTTGCGAACTCGCCGCGGAAGCCGCGGACCACGTCGCGGTAGGCCTTGCCAAGGGCGTGCGCAATCCGGTCATAGCGGTCGTCCGAGAACATCTCGGCGAGCTCCTTCGGCGGCGCGAGCCGCGATTCCGGGAGCTCGACTGCGTCGAGCTGCACGGGCTCCTCGATCTCGTCGACGGTGAACCCGAGGTGGTCCGTCAGCCCCTTGGCGATCCCCTGGATCTGATCGCGCGAGGCCTGCTGATCCTCGTAACCCCAACCCCAGTGCTTGAGGCGACGGCTCGCCGGCTTGGTCGCCGGTTCGGTCAGCAGCTCACCGGCGCGACGTCGATTGGATCGACGCGCGCTCGATCGCTGCCGGAGCCGCAGAGGATCCGCTGGTCGCGCTCGCCGTCCCGCGCCAGCAGCAGGTCGGAGCCGCCTCCGCCCGCCAGGAAGTCCTTGCCGGGCCCGCCCTTCAGCCTGTCGTTGCCGGCGCCTCCATAGAGCGCGTCGTTTCCGTCGCGGCCGAGGATCCGATCCGCGCCGCCCTCGCCGCGGAGCTGGTTGCCGCCGTGGTTGGCCGAGCCGAGCAGCCGGTCGTTGCCGGCGCCGGCGAGTGCCTCCCCGGCGTCGTTCGCCTGCATCGAGAGGAAAGCGATCTTGTCGTCCCCGGTGCCGGTCCGGATCTCGACCGAGGTGCCACCCGAGCGATGGCAGCTGACGGTCGCCGGGTTGGCCGCCACGCAGCTCGGCTGCAGGCTCTGGATGCCGGCCGGATCGTGCAGGACATAGGAGCCGCTCACGAACGAGACGGTGATCGTGTGGTCCTGACCATCGCTCACGGACGCTTCGATGCTGTCCCCGCCGGTGTTGTCCGCGATCACCAGGGGCGCGCCCGACGCCGCGGCGGGCAGCAGCGCGACCGCGAGCAGCGCGAGCAGAGAGGCGGTGAGCCGCCGGGCTACCAGTGGACTCCTCGCATCAGGTACGCGAACGCGACGCCCTCGGTCGAGAGCTCCTCCTCCTTGGCGGGCTTACCGTCCTCCTCCGCCTTGCCCTTCGCCGCCTTGGAGTCAGGGAAGAGCTTGTAGGCGGTGTTGAGGATCGCGTCCGAGGCCTTCGGGGCCACGTTGTAGAGCAGCTCACCGAAGTTGCCGAGACGGGTCGCGACCTTCTTCGGCTTGCGGATCATCGCGTCGCAGATCATGTCCGCGGCCTCGTCCGGGGTGATGGTCGGGAAGGCGTCGTACATCTTGGTCGGGGCGATCATCGGCGTCCGGACGAGCGGCATGTGGATGGTGGTGATGTGGACGCCGTCGTCAATCACCTCCGAGGCGACGCAGCGCGACCAGGCATCCAGCGCGGCCTTCGAGGCGACATAGGCGGAGAAGCGTGGCGTGTTGGTCTGCACGCCGATCGAGCTGATGTTGATGATGTGCCCGCCCTTGCGGCCCTTGCTCCGCTTGCGCATCTCGGGCAGCAGGCTCAGGATCAGCCGCAGCGCGCCGAAGTAGTTCAGCTGCATGGTCCGCTCGAAGTCGTGGAAGCGGTCGTAGGAGAGCTCGACCGAGCGGCGGATCGATCGGCCGGCGTTGTTGACCAGCACATCGACGCGGCCGTGCTCCTCGATCACCTCCTTCGCCATCCGCTCGACGTCCTCGAGGTCGGAGAGGTCGCACTGGTGGATGTGCGCGGTGCCGCCCTCCTCCTCGATCTCCTGCTTCGTCTCCTCGAGCTTCTCGGGGGTGCGCGCGACCAGCAGCACCTCGGCGCCGGCGGCACCGCACTTGACCGCGCAGGCCTTGCCGATGCCGGACGAGGCGCCGGTGATCAGGACCACCTTGCCGCCGATCGCCCCGGAGAGCGAGCGGTCCTTGAACAGGTCCGGGTCGAGGTTCCGCTCCCAGTAGTCCCAGAGCCGCTCGGCGTAGCTCCCGAGCGGCGGGACCGAGATGCCGGTGCCCTCGAGTGCGGTCTGCGTCTTGGTGGAGTCGAAGTCGGTCGGGTAGTTGATGTAGACGAGGACCGAGCGGGGGATGCCGAGGTCGTGCAGGACCTGGTCCGTGATCCGCTTGACCGGCGGCAGCATCATCAGCCCGCCGCGGACCTGCTTCGGGATGAACTCGAACATGCGCGAGTCGATCCGCATGGCGGCCTCCGGCGCGTGCGCCGCCCGCGCGAAGACGTTGATCACCTGGCCCGCGGTGAGCGGATTGGGGTCCGTGAGGTGGAAGGCCTGCCCGTCGAAGCCCTCGAGGTGGGCGAGGTGATCCATCGCCTTGGCGACGAAGTCGACCGGGACGATGTTGATCTTCCGTCCCTCGATCCCGACGCCGGGGAACCACTGGGGAACCGCGTTGCGGGCCCGCTGGAGCAGCTTAAAGAAGTAATAGGGACCGTCGATCTTGTCCATCTCTCCGGTCTCGGAGTGGCCGACGACGATCCCGGGCCGGTAGACGCGCCAGGGGACGTCGCACTCCTCCCGCACGACCTGCTCGGACTCGTGCTTGGTCTGGAAGTAGGGGTGGTTGTCCAGCTTCTCGGCCTCATCGAACATGTCCTCGGTGAAGGTGCCCTTGTAGAGACCGGCCGCGGCGATCGAGCTGACCATGTGGAAGCGCTTCGCGTCGAGCGCCTCGGCGAGTCTCACCGCCTCGCGGGTCCCCTCGACGTTCGCGATCCGCTGGCTCTCCGCGTCCGCGGTCATGTCGTAGATCGCGGCGAGATGGAAGAAGTGGTCGACCTTTCCCTTCAGCTCGTCGATCTGGCCGGCGCAGCCGAGCTTCTCCTGGGAGAGGTCGCCGATCACCGGCACAACCCGGTCCTCCTCGGCGCCCCAGCGGCTCTTCAGCTCCTCCAGGCGGCCCCGCGATCCCTCGCGGACCAGCACGTAGATCGTCCCGTCCCGCTTCAGCAGCTGCTCGACCAGGTTGCGGCCGATGAACCCGGTGGCTCCCGTGACGAAGTAGCTCATGACCCCTCCTCCATCTCTCCCCGGAACTTACACCGCTGCCCGAGAGTTCGGCAGCGCAATAATCAAGGTGTGGGGCTCTTCTACGACCCGGCCAGCACCCCGGACCCCGAGCGCGACGAGCGCCTGCGCGCCGCCGCCGCCCGGGTGGAGCTCCGGCCCGCCGAGCGGGCGGCCTGGCTCGGAGTGCGCTCGCTGGCCTGCCCCCATTGCGACATGCCGATCGCAATCTCCGGGCCCGTCAGCTTCTCGGATCTGATCGCCTGCGCGTTCTGCGAGACCACGGCTCCGACCCGCGATTTCATCCGCGATCAGGGCTGGCCCGCCGTCGACCTGATCGCGCGCATCGGATAGGGCCTTTCCTGCCGGGCTGAGCTCGGGAACGTCATACAGTTAGTAGGGGTATGGCCACTCAGCAGAAGGTGCAGCTCCTGATGCCCGAGATGGGCGAGTCAGTGACCGAGGGAACCGTGCTCGAGTGGCACGTGTCGGAGGGTGAGGAGGTCGAGGAGGGCCAGACGATGGTCGAGGTCTCGACCGACAAGGTCGACGCCGAGGTCCCCGCGCCGGCCTCGGGCACCGTCACCAAGATCATGGTGCAGGTCGACGAGGAGATCGAGGTCGGCAAGCCCCTCGCCGAGATCGACCCGAACGGCGGACCGCCCGAGAAGACCGAGGAGCGCGCCGCCAAGGAGGAGGAGGCAGAGGAAGTCGGCGAGGAGGCCGAGGAGCCCGCAGCCGAGTCGAACGGCGCCGGCGCGCCGGCGACACAGGAACCTGCCGCGGAGGCCGGCGAGAAGGCGACGACCGACGATGCCTCGGTGTCCGCCGGCAAGGAGCTCGAGGGCGGCGGCCTGGAGATCGTGATGCCCGAGATGGGCGAGTCAGTGACCGAGGGAACCGTGCTCGAATGGCACGTCTCCGAGGGCGACCAGATCGCGGAGGGCGACACGGTCGTGGAGGTTTCGACCGACAAGGTCGACGCCGAGGTCCCCGCACCGTCCTCGGGGACGATCACGAAGATCCTGGTCGGGCCCGACGAGACGATCGAAGTCGGCAAGCCACTCGCCGAGATGACCAAGGGCGAGGCGCCGAGCGGCGACGGGGCGGGGGCGGCCGCGCCGCAAAAGGAAGCTGATGAGCCGCCCGCCGCTGAGGCGGAGACGGCGGACGGCGCCCGGGCCACCCCCGTCGCCCGCCGCGCCGCGCGGGCCAACGGGGTCGACCTGAAGGGCGTCAAGGGCACCGGCGCCGGCGGCAAGATCACCAAGTCCGACGTGCTCTCGGCCGAGGGCGACGGGGCCGCACCCACCGCGGCCGAGGGCGAGACGAAGCCGCTCCGCGGCCCGGCGGCCACCCTCGCGAGGGCGATGAACGAGAGCCGCTCGATCCCGACGGCCACCTCGTTCCGGGAGCTCGCCGTGGACACCCTCGACGCGAAGCGCAAGGCGCTCAACGAGGTCTTGAAGGAGCGCGGGATGAAGGTGAGCTTCACCCATCTGATCGCCTGGGCGATCGTCAAGGCCGCTCAGGACTGGCCTGTGATGGGCCGTGCCTTCGCCGAGCAGGACGGCAAGCCCACGGTGATCGAGCCGGGCGGGATCAACCTCGGGATCGCCGTCGATGTCGAGCGCAAGGGGCAGCGCTCGCTGCTCGTTCCGTGCATCAAGGGCGCGGACACCCTCGACTTCGCCGGCTTCCACTCCTACTACGAGGACCTGATCAACAAGACCCGCGAGAACAAGCTCACGGCGGACGACTTCCAGGGCACCAACATCAGCCTCACCAACCCGGGCGGGCTCGGCACCGTCGCCTCGGTGCCCCGCCTGATGTCGGGCCAGGGGACGATCGTCGCCTGCGGCTCGCTCGCCTACCCCGTCGAGTGGAAGCACGCGCCGCCCGAGAAGATCAAGGCGCTCGGCATCTCCAAGGTGATGACGATGACCTCGACCTACGACCACCGGGTCATCCAGGGCGCCGAGTCCGGCTCCTTCCTGCGCCGGATCGAGGAACTGCTCCAGGGCGAGGACGACTTCTACGAGTCGGTTGCCGAGGACCTGGGTATCGACGCCGGGCCGGTCACCGCCGCGCACCCCGCCGCCGCTTCCGCGCCACCGCTGCCAGCGGCTGGGGCGCCCGGTGAGCCGGCTCCGTCCGTCGCGGCGAAGCCGGACACCGAGCTCCTCCAGGCGGTCCAGGCCGCGACCTCGCTGCTCAAGGCCTACCGCACACACGGCCACCTGGCGGCCCGGCTCGACCCGCTCGGCTCCGAGCCGAAGGGGGATCCCGCGCTGCAGCCGGAGAACCTGCACCTGACGCCGGAGCTGATGGCCCAGATCCCCGCGGAGATCCTGCGGATCGGCGTCGAGGGCGAGACGCTGCTCGAGGCCCTGCCGCGGATGCGCGAGGCCTACTGCGGCACGATCGCGTACCAGATCGAGCACCTCTCCTCGCATCAGCAGCGGATGTGGCTACGGGACATGATCGAGACGGGCTGGCACCGCAAGCCGCTCGAGCCCGAGGAGAAGCACGAGCTGCTCAACCGGCTGATCCAGGTCTTCGGCTTCGAGCGCTACCTGGAGAAGGCCTACCTCGGCCAGAAGATGTTCTCGGTCGAGGGGCTCGACACGATCGTCCCGATGCTCGACGAGGTCTTCGAGATGGCCCACACCGAGGGCGCCCACGACGTGGTGATCGGCATGGCGCACCGCGGCCGGCTCAGCGTCCTCGCGCACAACATCGGGCGCCCGGTCGAGGCGATTCTCGCCGAGTTCGAGGGCGCCAAGGCGATCGAGGCGGTCAAGTCGCTCGCGGCGATCCCGACCGGCGGCACCGGCGACGTCAAGTACCACTACGGCCACAACGGCGCCTACAAGGCGAAGGACGGCTCGGAGATCGGCGTCCGGCTCTACCCCAACCCGAGCCACCTCGAGTACGTCGATCCGGTGGTGACCGGCGCTGCCCGCGCGGCGCAGAGCACCCGGCGCGACGGACGGCTCGAGCACGATCCGATGGCCGCCGTCCCCGTCCTGCTGCACGGTGACGCGGCCTTCCCGGCTCAGGGAGTGGTGGCGGAGACGCTCAACCTCCAGTCGCTGAAGGGCTATGCGACCGGCGGCACCGTCCACATCATCCAGAACAACCAGATCGGCTTCACCACCGATCCGGAGGAGGGGCGCTCGACACCCTACGCCGCCGACATGGCGAAGGGCTTCAACGTGCCGATCGTCCATGTGAACGCCGACGACCCCGAGGCCTGCCTGGCCGCGGTCAGGCTGGCGATGGCCTACCGCGAGCGCTGGGGCCGCGACGTCGTGATCGACCTGATCGGCTACCGGCGCTTCGGCCACAACGAGACCGACGAGCCGGCCTACACCCAGCCGCTGATGGCGGCGAAGATCAAGGAGCATCCGCCGGTCAGCCAGCTCTACGCCGAGGAGCTCGTCAAGGGGGGGATCGTCACCCCGGACGAGGTCGAGGAGCGAAACGACGAGCGCCAGAAGGCTCTCAAGGCGGCGCACGACGACCTCCGCCAGAAGATCGAGTCGGGCGAGTTCGCCGATCCCACCGCCACCGGCACCGCAGAGCTCGATCGGACCCGGAGCCCGAGCGTCGAGACCGCCGTGGCCGAGGACAAGCTCCGGGAGCTGAACGAGGAGCTGCTCCGCGTGCCGGACAGCTTCACCATCCACCGCAAGCTCCGCAAGCCGCTCTCGAAGCGCCGCGACGCGCTCAACGAGGGCGGGATCGAGTTCGGCCACGCCGAGGCGCTCGCCTTGGCGTCACTGCTCACCGATGGGGTCCACATCCGGCTGACGGGACAGGACACCGAGCGCGGCACCTTCTCCCACCGCCACCTCGTGCTCCACGACGAGAAGACCGGGCTGCACTTCGCTCCGATCCAGAACCTCGACGAGGCGAAGGCGCCGTTCGAGCTGCACAACAGCCCGCTCTCCGAGTCGGCGTGCCTCGGCTTCGAGTACGGCTACTCCGCGGCCTCGCCCGAGAGCCTGGTCCTCTGGGAGGCGCAGTTCGGAGATTTCGGCAACGCGGCGCAGGTGATCGTCGACAGCTTCATCGCCTCGGCGGAGGCGAAGTGGGGACAGACCTCACGCCTCACCCTGTTGCTGCCGCACGGCTACGAGGGCGCAGGCCCCGAGCACTCGAGCGCCCGGATCGAGCGCTTCATCCAGCTCGCCGCGGAGGGCAACATCCGGCTCGCCAACCCCTCGACGGCGGCGCAGTACTTCCATCTTCTTCGCCGCCAGGCCCACATCCAGAAGGCGCGACCGATGATCGTGTTCACGCCGAAGGGCCTGCTGCGGCTGCCGCGAGCGACCTCGACGCTCGATCAGCTCACGTCCGGCTCATTCCAGTTCGTGCTCGACGACCCGCACGCGGAGGGCCGCAAGGAGCAGGTTGAGCGGCTCGTCCTCTGCAGTGGGAAGGTCTACTACGACATCGACGCGGCGCCGAAGCGCGAGGAGATCGAGAACGTCGCGGTTGCCCGCGCCGAGCTCCTCTACCCATTTGCCAAGGAGCAGATCAGCGCGTTGATCGGGAGCTATCCGAACCTGAAGGAGCTGGTCTGGGTCCAGGAGGAGCCGCGCAACATGGGCGCCTGGTCGGTCATGCAGCGCCGGATGCCTGAGCTGCTTCCTGACGGTGTCGAGCTCGGCTACGTCGGCCGGCCGCCGCGCGCCAGCCCCGGCGAGGGCTACGCGGTGGCGCACACCAAGGAGCAGGAGCGGATCGTCCTCACCGCGCTGATGGGCCGCGCGGATCCGGCTTAACCGCCCCGGCACACCGCCCTCGTCGGCCTAGAGGTACGGACTCCAGCAGACGATCGTGCCGGCGATCAGCAGCGGAGCCAGCACAACCACCCCCAGCCAGGCGAGCACCCGCATCACCAGCTCGCCCTCGCCGCGAAGGAGGCCCAGCAGGCCCGGCTTGTCAGGGTCAATTCGCATCATCGAAGCGGTCTCGGAATTGTGCCCTACGGCGGCGGGGCCGGATCCCGCGTAGCCGCGGTCAGGCGAGTCGAATCAATGAGGCCTTGCCGACTTGTGGCCCCATACGGGCCCCAAAACAGCAACGCCTAGGCGGAAGCGCAAAGCCGGCCTGAGCGGGCCGTCCGAGCGGGCCATCGCCCCCGTCCGAACGGCCCCCTCATGCAACGGGTCGCGCCCCGCCTTCGGCTGCGGCGCGCCCTCGCATCTAGGCCGGCCCCGTGAGCGCCGCACGTCTGATCACGGCCACCGAGAGGGAGTGGCCGCAATCGGGACATGCGCTGAGCCGAGCCCAGGAGTGGTGTTCCGCGGCGCAGGTCGCGCACCGATACGACCGCTGCAACCGCACGAGCCGCCTCATGCCCACACTGGAGTTCCGCTGCTCTCCGTGGAATCGCTCCATGGCGGAAGCTTGCCTGGCGTGTCACGGAAAACCTATGGACAACCGGTAGGAAGATCACCCCGTCCCGCTTCGACCGGCGGTCGAGGTCAGGCACACGCTAATTTCGCCACGTGACCGCCGCGGAACACGCTGAGCCCCTGCGGAAGCCCGTCCCCGGGCGGCTGTTCAGGTGGGTGAAGATCGTCTCCTGGTTCGAGTCGTGCCTGTTCGCGGCGCTGCTCTTCTTCTGGATCGCCCCCGGCTACGACTCCCAGACCGCCCTCTTCGGGCTCCTGCACGGCGTCGGATACCTCGGCCTCTGCGGCCTGGTGTTCGTCGCGCTGCTGCGCCACGAGGCGCCCTGGCCCCTGTTCGCGGCGACCCTCACCCCGATCGGGCCGTTCGGCACCGTGATCGGCATCGAGCTGATCGAGCGAAAAGGCTGGGGAATCCAGCAGAAAGCGGCCGCCGACGCAGGCGCGGGTTGACACGCACGGGCCAACGAGGAAGAATCACCCCAGGCGGGAGGACGTAATAACTTGAACAACTCGTCCCGGGGCCAGTCCCGCCTCCCGGGACGATCGCGTCGGAAATCCCTCCCTGGCTACCGACGCGCAGGCGTGGCGCGGGCCGTGTGGACCCCCTGCCTCCCGCGGCCCCGCCACGCCGTCTCTTTAACGACCTCAAATCGGGGAAACGCGGGCCGCCGCCGCTGAATGGCGGGCGATCCGCAGCGGCGGGCTCAGCGGCGTCGTCCTCGACGGCCCCCCGCCATGGGATTGGCGTACAGGGTGTGCTCAGCCGTATTGATCAAGAGGTCGACCGCTTTGTCACGCGAGAGACCACGCTCGGTGAGGAGCGTGTCGAAGCTCTCGAAGCCGGTCAGCATGAAGAGGATGTGCTCGGCGTCCTTCGTGCTGAGTCCCTCGCGTAAGACGCCCTGCTCGGCGAGGCGGCCCGCCAGGCGCTTCATCGCGGCAGCGCGCTCGTCGTCCATCCTCTTCACCACATCGCCGACGGCTTCCTCGTCGAGCTGTCCCATTGAGCGCAGGGCCCGGTAGATGTCGCGGTTCGCGGCAACCATCCGGCCGTAGGCCCGCATGCCGGCGCGCAGGTAGTCGCGGGCGTCGGGCTGGTGCTTGGCGTCCACGAGGCTGGAGTAGCCGGAGCGTTCGGCGAGCTCACGGCCGACCGCGTCGAACAGCCCGGCTCGCGAGCCGAAGATCGCATACACCGTTGAGCGCGCCACCCCGGCATCGCGCGCAATCCGGTCGATCGCGACCGGTTCGGCCGGCGACTCACGCAGGCGGTCGAAGACCGCTTCGATAATCCGCATGCGAGTGCGGGCGGCGTCCTCCGCGCGGGCGCGCTGCTGGTAGGGACGCGGGGTCATGTGGCGCGCAGTCTACTTCAGTAGACACGGTGTCCGATGAAGTGCTACAGTCCGTCGGACACTCTGTCCAATGAAAGGAGAACGCCTCCCATGGAACTGATCCTCGCCATCCTCGTCGCCGGCCCGCTCGGCTATCTGACGACGAGACCCCGCAGCGGGGTCACCGCGTACCTGGCCATCTGGGGGCTCGTGCTGCCTCTTCAGACGGTCGTGGTCCATAGCGAGAACCCCGACGATCTGAACTGGCAATACGTGGTCGTGCAGGTTCTCGTGCTCGCGCTCGGCCTCGGCCTGAACCGCCTCGGCAGGGCCCTGCGGCACCATCGACGGGTCTCAACGCCATGAGCGGCCTTCAGGCCGACATGGACTGCGACGTCGTCATCGTCGGAGCCGGCCCCGCCGGACTGGCGAGCGCTCTCACGCTCGGCTCGTATGGGATTCAGACGATCGTCGTGGAACGCCGCCCATCTCCATCACCCCTGCCGCGAGCCAACACGCTGAGCACGGGAACGATGGAGCTCCTTCGCCGCTGGGGATTGGAGGCGGCGGTGCGGGAACGGGCAATGGACGTGGAGATGCAGCCGCTCGCGCTACCCAGCTTGGCGGCGGCTGATCGAGGCGAGCCGATCGACGCGGGGTTCCCAACCCGTGAGCAGGCGGCGCTCGTCAGCCCGACTTCGCCGGCCAGCTTCGGCCAGGACGAGCTCGAGCCCCTGCTCGAAGACCGCCTAGCGTCGGCGGACTCCGTGCAGGTGGAACGGGGGATCGAGCTCGTCGCCTTCGAGGCGCAGTCACAGGGCGGCTATCTGCTGACACTCGTCGCCGGTACCCGGCGACTACGGATTCGCGCCAATTACGTGATCGGCGCGGATGGGGTTCGCAGCCGCGTGCGCCGCGAGCTCGACATCTCCACCGAAGGGTCCGCGAAGCTCGAGGAGCGGTTGTCGATCCACTTTCGGGCGCCGCTCTGGGATGTCGTTGGGAGCCGGCGGCATGTCATCTACTTCCTCACGGACGAGCCTGAGGGACGCGCGGTGCTGCCGGTTGGGCAGCCGGACCGCTGGGTGCTCGCGGGGCGTTGGGACAGCTCAACCGATGACGTCCACGCACTCACCCCCGACCAACTGAATGGATGGATCCTCGATGCCGCCGGCGTGGAGCACCTGCCGATCGAGATCGTGCGAACGAGCGTGGTCGACTACGGGATTGGCCTCGCCGATCGGTTCCGAGAGGGCGACGCCTTCCTGATCGGCGATGCCGCGCACCGGGTGACGCCGAGGGGCGCCACGGGACTCAATACTGCAATCCGAGACGGCTTCGACCTCGGCTGGAAGCTCGCCTGGGTCCTGCGCGGCTGGGCCGACGACCGGCTGCTGGACAGCTATGAAGACGAGCGCCGCCCCGTCGCGGAGTTCAACACCGGGCGCTCGGTCCGTCCCAGTGGGTCGATCCTGCCCAGCTCGGTCGGCCTGAATGCCGACATCGGCGGGCGCATCGCCCACGTCTGGGTCGCGCGCGACGCCGGACTGGTCTCGACGCTCGACCTCCTCGGCGACGGTTTGACACTCTTCGCCGGCCCCGACTGGGGCGGCTCGCCGCCGCACGACGGCGCGGCGCCGACGACGGTCGAGCGGCTAGACGCGATCGCCGCCCGGGGCCTGGGGCTGGCGCCGGCCGGGTCGCTGCTGGTCAGGCCGGACGGACATCCTGTCGCGCTGTGTAATGAAGTCCGGGCCGCCAATGCGGGCGGGCCGTCGTGGAGCGCCGCCTACGCCACACTCTTCAGCGCCCTGCGCGTCTAGCTCTTCGGTCAGTCCAAGCGAGACGGAGGCAGCTGTCCGGAGTTGTGGGCCATATAGGGCCCTAAGTCCGGACAGCCTCCTCGCTAGTCGCGCGAGCGCAGATCGCGCAGCACCCGGTGCAGGATGCCGCCGTTCTGGAAGTAGGTGACCTCGTTGGGCGTGTCAATCCGGACGGTCGCCTCGAAGGTGACGTCGTCGCCGCCGTCGCGGTGGGCCGTCACCTGGACCGTCTTCGCCTCGCCGTTCTCGAGGTCGCCGACGTCGAAGGTCTCCTCGCCGGTGAGGCCGAGCGACTCGGCCGACTCGCCATCGGGGAACTGCAGCGGTAGCACCGCCATGCCGATCAGGTTGGAGCGATGGATGCGCTCGAAGCTCTCGGCGATCACGGCCCGCACGCCGAGCAGGTTGGTGCCCTTCGCGGCCCAGTCCCGGGATGAGCCGGAGCCGTACTCCTTGCCGGCCAGCACCACGAGCGGAACGCCCTCGTCGGCGTACTTCATCGCGGCCTCGTAGATCGTGGTCTCATCGCCGTCAGGGAAGTGGCGCGTGAAGCCGCCCTCCTTCTCGACCAGCTGGTTCCGGAGGCGCACGTTGGCGAAGGTCCCGCGCACCATCACCTCGTAGTTGCCGCGCCGCGAGCCGTAGGAGTTGAAGTCCCGGACCTCGACGCCCTGATCGATCAGCCACTGACCGGCGGGGCTGTCCTTCTTGATCGCGCCGGCCGGCGAGATGTGGTCGGTGGTCACCGAGTCACCGAGCACCGCCAGCACCCGCGCGCCCTCGATCGGCTCGACGGGCTGCGGCTCGGAGTCCATGCCGTCGAAGAAGGTCGGCTTGCGCACGTAGGTGGAGTCGGGCCAGGTGTAGCGGTCGCCCTCCGGCACCTCGATGTCCTTCCAGCGCGCATCGCCGGTGAAGACGTCCGCGTAGCTCTTGGTGAACATGTCCGCGCGCACCGCCTCGCCGACGACCTGCTTGATCTCCTCCGAGCTCGGCCAGATGTCGGAGAGATGGACGTCCTCGCCATCGCTGTCCTTCCCGAGCGGCTCGCTGGTCAGGTCGATGTCCATGCGCCCGGCGAGCGCGTACGCGACGACCAGCGGCGGCGAGGCGAGGTAGTTGGCTCGGGTGTCCGGGTTGATCCGGCCCTCGAAGTTGCGATTGCCGGAGAGCACTGAGCAGACAACCAGCTCGTTCTCGTTGACCGCCTTCGAGATCGATTCCGGGAGTGGTCCCGAATTCCCGATGCAGGTCGTGCAGCCGTAGCCGACCAGGTTGAACTGGAGCTGGTCGAGGTACTTGTCGAGCCCGGACTTCTCCAGGTACTCGGTCACCACCGTCGAGCCGGGCGCGAGCGAAGTCTTGACCCAGGGTTTGCGGGCGAGCCCGCGCTCGACGGCCTTCTTGGCGATCAGCCCGGCGCCCAGCATGACCGAGGGGTTCGAGGTGTTCGTGCAGCTGGTGATCGCGGCGATCACGACCATGCCGTGGTCGAGCTCGACCGTCTGGCCGTCTTCGAGCTGGACGGCGACCGCGTCGCTCGTCTCCTCCTTGGGCGCGATCGTCGTCGTCCCGGCCTTGCGCGGCTTGCCCGCATCGCCATCGTGGTCCTCCGCCGGCGGGTCCGATGCCGGGAAGGACTCGTCGATCGCGTGGTCCCGCATGTTCTCCAGCTGCTCCTTCGCCTCCGGATCCCACTCCTGCATGGCCTCGAGGAATGCGTTCTTCGCGTCGGTCAGGGCGATGCGGTCCTGCGGGCGCTTCGGCCCGGCGATGCTGGGCTCGACGTCGCCGAGGTCGAGCTCGAGCGTGTCGGAGTAGGTCGGCTCCTCGGAGTCCGGCTCGTGGAAGAGACCCTGCTCGCGGGTATAGGCGTCGACCAGCTCGATCTGCTCGGTCGGCCGGCCGGTGAACTCGAGATAGCGAAGCGTCTCGGCGTCGATCGGGAAGATCGCGCAGGTCGAGCCGAACTCCGGCGACATGTTGCCGATCGTCGCCCGGTCCGCCAGGCCGAGGCCCGAGATGCCGGGGCCGAAGAACTCGACGAACTTCGAGACCACACCCTTCTCGCGAAGCATCTCGGTGACGGTGAGAACCAGGTCGGTGGCGGTCGCACCCTCCCGGAGCTCCCCAGTCAGCTTGAAGCCGAGCACCTGCGGGAGCAGCATCGAGATCGGCTGGCCGAGCATCGCCGCCTCCGCCTCGATCCCACCTACGCCCCAGCCCAGCACGCCGAGCCCGTTGATCATCGTCGTGTGGGAGTCGGTCCCGACCAGGGTGTCGGGATAGGCCTGCGTCGTCCCGTCGACCTCGTGCGTCCAGACGCAGCGGCCCAGGTACTCGAGATTGACCTGGTGGCAGATGCCGGTGGCGGGCGGCACCACCCGGAAGTTGTCGAAGGCGGTCTGGCCCCAGCGCAGGAACGCGTAGCGCTCGCCGTTCCGCTCGTAGTCCCGCTCCGCGTTCACCTCGAAGGCGCGCTGATTACCGAACGCGTCCACCTGGACGGAGTGGTCGATGATCAGGTCGACGTCGACGAGCGGGTTGATCGCGGTCGGGTCGCTGCCGAGCTCCTCCATCGCGTCGCGCATCGCCGCCAAGTCGACCACCGCGGGCACGCCGGTGAAGTCCTGCATCAGCACGCGGGCCGGCTGGAAGGGGATCTCGACCGAGGGATCCGCCTTGGCGTCCCAGGTCGCGAGTGCCTCGACGTCGTCCGAGGTGACCGAGGTGCCGTCCTCGAGCCGCAGCGCGTTCTCGAGCAGGACCTTGAGCGAATAGGGCAGCCGGGCTACGTCGAAGCGCTCCTGCAGGGCATCGAGGCGGTGGACCTCGAACTCGCTCCCGCCGACTTCGAGGGTCGCCTGTGCTCCGAAGCTGTCCTTCGCGCTCACCACATCAGTCTATTCCCGGCGCTCGGCCGGCCAAGCGGCCGCTAGCGGTGCTTTTTCTTGTGCGAGCCGAGGCGGACCTTGGTGATCTGCACGGTGTTGCCGGCCGGGTCGATGGTCGTCACCCTGACCCTCACGCGGCGACCCTCGCGCGCGGCGGCCCTGCCGCGCCGGCTCAGCTTGACCTTCACCTTCGCGCTCTTGCCGCCGCCGATCGTGGCCAGTCCGCGCCCGAGGACCCTCGTGCGCTTCCGCTTGGCCGAGCGGCCCTTCTTCCGGGCGTGCGCCCCGAGCAGCTCCACCTTGACCCGGCAGGCCTTGGCGCCAGGCGCCGAATCGATTGGCACCCGCGCCCTCTTGCCCTTCGCTCGCACCTTGCCGTCGCCGAGCGTGGCGCGGACAGATGAGAACGACGAGAACTGCGGGGCGATTGCCGTGCCGCACGGCAGCGGCAGCGGCGGCGCCGCCTTCACCTGCCCGCCGTCGGCGCCGGGGCTCTCGCGCACCGGCAGCCGCAGATCGAGCTTCGAGACCGTCACGGGCCCCTGGCCGTTCGTCGGGCGGCCGTAGTTGCTCAACGCCGAGCCGCCGGCGTCCCGCGGGAGCAGCTCGAGCTTGGCGACGTGGCCGGGCGCGAAGAGGTGCCCGCTCGGGTGCAGCTGGAACACCTGGCGGGCCGTGCCGATCTGCGGGCGGAGGAGCTGGCGTGCGACCAGCGTCTCGCTGCCGTTGGGGTCGACGTCAAGCAGACGGGCGGCGACCTCCGAGTTGGCGACCGGGGAGGAGATGGTCGCCAGCACCGTCGCCGAGCCCAGCAGCGTGTAGCCGCTTCCGGTCGCCGCCGGCAGGCGGTAGGTGGCCACCCCCGAGAGATCGGCGGCCGGCGCCGTCGCGCAGGCCCCGCCCCCGGTGACCGGGTCGAAGGTGGCGTCGACCGTGGCCGAGCCGCCGGCCGGGGCGATCGTCTTCGCGCCCCTGACGCGTAGACGGACCACGCCGTGCTGCAGGCCCGCCCAGCTTCCGGCCTGGAACGGCCCGCCCGACGGGGCGGACGTCGGACAGGTGAGAGTGAACGCGGTGGCACCCTGGAAGGGCTGCGCGCCGACGCCCTTCACGTAGTAGTCGAGCCAGGCGTCCTGGGCGACATTGCGGGCGTTCGTGTCGGCAGACTTGTTGACGGCACGCATGTGGCCGAAGTCACCAAAGAGAACCGAGATGGGCGCCCCCGGATACTGCGAGCGGATCCGGTTGTAGTAGCGGATCGCCTCATCCGCGGGGAAGAGGTCATCGGTGAAGCCGTTCGAGATCAGCAGCGGGGCGGGCGGCACGGAGTGATCGATGTAGTAGGCGGAGTGATGGGCCTCGATCTCTCCGAGGATCGCGGCCATCGTCGGATCGCCGTCGTAGGGCTCACCCGCGTCGAGGCGCGCCTTCCAGGCGGTCACGTCCGCGGCGAAGTCCGTGCACGGGGGATATGGAGCCTGCCCGCAGTAGTGGCCCGCCGTCGACCCGGAGAGGTAGAGGCCGGTCTGGAATGACTCCTTCTCGATCCCGACCCGGCCGCTGTACGGCGAGTCGGCAACGTAGTCGAGGGTGCCGCCGTTCGGGGTGAGCGAATAGGCGAGGTCGCTCCACGGGACGTCCGGGGTCGCGGCGGCGATCCGCATCGGGGTGCCGTCGCTCGGGCTCGTCCACGGGACCAGGCTGCCGTCGGGCAGCATCACCCGGTCCTTGAGGGTGGCCAGCTGGAGCGAGAGGCCACCGCCGTATGAGCCGCCGACGGCGCCGACGCGCTGGCCGTCGGCGAGGCCCTCGTCGGTCAGCTCACCCGCGAAGAACTGGGCGTCGCGGACCTCGTAGCGATCGTCCATCAGGTGGATGTAGCCGTTGTCGCAGTCCGACCCGCCGGCCGTGATCGAGGCGGAGGTGCCGCAGGACTCGTGGAAGCCGCGGTCGGTCATGCTGAACACGGCGTAGCCGCGGCTGGTGTACCGGCGCAGGCCGCTGGTCGAGCCCGAGGTGCCGAAGCCGATCTTCGAGCCGCCGTAGCCGTGGCCGACGATGATCAGCGGGTAGTTCCCGTCGCCGCTGCCCGGGTCGGGCGGGAAGGCGACGTTGACGTCGATCGGCGTGCCGTCCCACGAGGGCGCCGTGCTGCGCGGTGAGGTGCTGCCGCACTCGCGGACGTTGTCCGCCGCCACCGTGCAGGTCACGGCCCCGCCGAACACGCTCGGGATCGCCGCCTGTGCTCCGGGCGCAACGAGCAGCGCTCCGGCGAGGACCGACAACAGCACCAGCTTCCGCATGCCTCTCTCCTGTCCTTGGATGATGTCGGCACGTCCCTGTCGTGCCGGCGCCGTCCCTGACGCGCTGCGGGAGAATACCGAGCGGCTAGCGCTTGCCCGCGTGCCCCTCGACGAGGCTCTCGGCGATCTTCTCCGCACCGCCCCGTCGCTGGATGCGGGCCGCCAGCTCCGGATGGCGGTGGGCGATGCCGCTCACGAGGCGGAGCCGGAGCGTCGCGGGCTCGACCTCCGAGCGGTTCCTGGTGATCGCCGTGACCACCGCCCGGCCGACCTTCCTCGGCGAGGTCGTGCCCAGTCCCGGTGGAGACTTGACGCCCGCGTCGTGGAACATGCCGGCCTCCCTGATGAAGCCCGGGAGCACCGTGGAAACGCCGACTCCCTTCGGGTGGAGGTCCTCCCGCAAAGCCAGGGCGAAGCCGCGCATCCCGAACTTGGTGGCGCAGTAGATCGCGGTCCGTGGAGTGCCGACCTTCCCGTTCAGGGAGGAGATGAAGACGATGTGGCCCTCCCCCTTCTCGATCAATGAGGGGATGAGGGCGCGAGCCATCAGCATCGGCGCCTCGAGGTTGACGCGCATGGTCCGGGTGAGCTCCTCGCCGCTCACCTTCTCGATTGCCCCCACGCCCGGCAGGGCAGCGTTCGCGATCATCCCGTCCAGGTCTCCGGCCTCTCGGACCGCCCCCTCCGCGGCCCCCTCCTCGGCCAGGTCCGCGACGACCACCTGATGTCGATCGGTGCCGCCGGGCAATGAGCCGGCCAGCTGCTGGAGCTCCTCCTCCCGCCGCGAGCTCAGGACGAGCCCGGCGCCGTGCGTGGCGAGCTGCTCAGCGATCGCGCGGCCGAGGCCCCCGGTTGCACCGCTGAGCAGCAGCCGCTTCCCCTCGAGTTCCACGAGCCGCAAGCTACTCGACGGCCGTTTTGTGAGCGCCCGCTCACAGATGTGTCCAACTCCGTTAAGGTCTTCGCGAGGAGAAGCCGAGTTCCACCTGCAAAGGCTCGGAATCCGGAGGAGGGATCAAGTCGCCGTTTCGTCTGCCTCGACGTCTACGTCTACCTAGGGTCGGCCTGGCCGGCCTCGTGCTGGCCACCGCGCTGATCAGCGCCGCGCCCTCCGCCGGGCAGGACGACGGGACCACGACGACGACCGGGGTCCCCGGCGAGACGGCGGGCACACCGCCACCGGCGAATGTGGCGACCATCCTCCCCGGCGGCAAGGCCACCGTTCCGGCGGGCTCGCCCTACGCGGTCGCTCGCGCCATCGGCGCGGCGAACCGGATCCATCGCCGCACCTACATCTGGGGCGGCGGGCACCGCCGCTGGAAGTCCAAGGGATACGACTGCTCGGGCGCGGTCAGCTACGTGCTTCATGCGGCGGGCGTGCTCAGCTCCCCGCTGGTCTCCGGGCAGCTGGCCTCCTGGGGGACACCAGGCCCGGGGAACTGGATCACGGTCTATGCCAACCGGACGCACACCTTCATGGTGATCGCGGGCCTTCGGTTCGACACGTCGCCGGTCGGCGAGTGGCTCAACCAGGGCCGCGGTCCCCGCTGGCGCTACACGCTGCGGACGCCGACCGGCTTCGCCGTGCGCCACAACGCCGGACTCTAGCGGGCACCAGGCCGCACCATCATGAGCGAGGGCCGTAGCCCCGAGCGGTTATGTGGGGCGGCCGCTCGTGGCCGCGATCTGATGGCGATTCCGCGCAGGGAGCGGGGTTTTGTGAGTACCCGCTCACACCGCGCGACGCCCTGCTAGCCTTCCGCGCGCAACAAACGCCGAATCTCGCCCCCGCCAGGGCGGGGCGAGAGCGGGGGAACCAAGCAGTTGGGGCGAATCCACCAGGAGTGGAGGCGCAGGCTCCTTTAGCGCCAGCCCGTCAGCTAACCCCGTAGGCCGACGAAGGAGAATCGGTTTGCGGTCGAAGACATCCAGAAGTCGCCCGGTGAGGCTGGCGGGGCTGGTGTTCCTTGCCTCACTGATCTGCGCGGTGCCGGCGATGGCGCAGACGGGCGGAACCGTTTCACCCGGCAGCACGAGCACCAGCACGACGACGACCACCGCACCAAGCGGGTCGGCGCAGATCCGGTCGGACGGGACCGCGATCCCTCCGGCGAACGCGCCGAGGCAGGTCCGCAAGGCGATCAACGCGGGAAACAAGATCCACACCCGCCCCTACATCTGGGGCGGCGGGCATCGCCGCTTCAAGTCGCGGGGCTATGACTGCTCTGGCGCCGTGAGCTACGTGCTGCACGCGGCGGGGGTGCTCCGCAGCCCGCTGGCATCCGGGCCCCTGATGCGATGGGGCTCACCCGGCATCGGTTCGTGGATCACGGTCTATGCGAACGCAGGTCACGCCTGGATGACGGTGGCGGGGCTGCGGTTCGACACGTCCGGGGCCGGCGAGTCCCTGAACCAGGGCTCCGGCCCGCGGTGGCGATTCAACATGCGGAGCGCCACCGGCTACGCCGCTCGTTACTACCCAGGTCTCTAGCCGCCCAACGGGCGGCCTCCAGAGGCCACCTCTCCTCCCCCAGCGACCAGCGCGGCCCGGCTTCGCCATAAGACGGGTCGCGCTGGCGCGCGCCCTCGCATAACGGCGTCGCGCTGCTCGAGGGAGGTAGGGCCCGCCGGACGTCGAATCCCAGAGTTCGTGCGAGTAGTCACTAACGAACCGCTCTTGATTGCAAACGTTCTTTCACGTTTGGTAAGGTCCCGCGCCAGTTACGCCGAGTCCCATCCCCACGTGGAGATGGGAGCGGGGGAACCAGATTCAGGGGCGAACCCACCAGAAGTGCGGGTGGGGGCGCAGGCTCTTTCAGCGCTAGCCCGACAGCTAACCCCGCAGGCCTACGAAGGAGAGCTGTTGGATGCGCAACACAGTTAGCCATAACCGTTGGCTTGCAGTGGCGGGGATTTCCACGCTGCTCATGCTTGTCGCAGCCGTGCCGGCATCCGCCCAGACCGGCGGGACCGGATCTCCGGGCAGCACCACCACGACCACGACGACGACTACGCCTGCCCCCGTTGGGCCTCCCGGCAAGGCGAAGATCCGCAAGGACGGCACCGCGGTCGCCCCAGCGGACGCGCCGCCGGCGATCCAGGCAGCGATCGCGGCCGCGAACGCCATCCACACCTACCCGTACCGCTGGGGTGGTGGGCATCGCAGCTTCTACGACAGCGGCTACGACTGCTCCGGAGCTGTGAGCTATGTGCTTCACGCGGCCGGATTGCTGACGAGCCCGATGACCTCCGGCGGCTTCGCATCGAGTTGGGGCGTTCTCGGTAAGGGCCGCTGGATCACGGTCTACGGGAACGCGAGCCACGTCTACATGATCATCGCCGGGAAGCGCTTCGACACCTCGTCGGGTGGCGACCGCTGGAACCAGGGCACCGGGCCGCGCTGGCGCAAGAAGAAGCGCAAGCCGATCGGTTTCACCGGCAAGTACTTCCCCGGCTACTGAGCAGCGGCGACACCGCCCTGTAGTCCCGAACGTCAAAGTCGGGACGTACAAGCCACGGGGAAAAGATTGGCCAACCCGGCCTGGCGAGGCAGGGTGAGGCTCGGATATACCTAGGTGCCCGCGGGCGCGCGTTATACGGTGCGCACATCCAACCCGCTGAGCGACCGAGGAGAAGGAGGCGGCCGTAGCCTCAACCCAGGCAAGGAGCAGCGAAGCTGAGCCCAGCCCGGCGGTGAGCGCCGAGCCGGCCGACGTCCACCTGATCGGAGTCAGCAAGCGCTACGGCGACGTGGTCGCGGTCGACTCCCTCGACCTGGAGGTGAAGCCCGGCGAGTTCTTTACGCTGCTCGGCCCCTCTGGCTCGGGCAAGACCACGACCCTCCGGATGATCGCCGGCTTCGAGGAGCCCGACACCGGAAGCGTCGAGCTGGGCGGCAACGACGTCACGGGCCTGCCCCCCTACGACCGCGAGGTCAACACGGTCTTCCAGGACTACGCCCTCTTCCCGCATATGAGCGTGGGCGACAACGTCGCCTACGGCCTACGCGTCAAGGGCGTCTCCAAGGAGGAGCGGCGGCGGCGGGCCTCAGAGGCGCTGGCGACGGTCCGCCTCTCCGGCTATGAGAGCCGCAAGCCGAACCAGCTCTCCGGCGGCCAGCAGCAGCGGGTGGCGCTGGCGCGCGCCATCGTGAACCGGCCGAAGGTGCTCCTGCTCGACGAGCCCCTCGGCGCGCTCGACCTGAAGCTCCGCGAGCAGATGCAGGTCGAGCTGAAGGCGATCCAGGACCAGGTGGGAATCACCTTCATCTACGTCACGCACGACCAGGAGGAGGCGCTGACGATGTCCGACCGGATCGCCGTCTTCAACGACGGCCGGGTCGAGCAGGTGGGCTCGCCGACCGAGATCTACGAGCGCCCCGACAACGCCTTCGTGGCCGGCTTCGTCGGGGTCTCCAACCTGCTGGAGCGCGATGGGCAGAGGTTCACGGTCCGGCCCGAGAAGATCTTCATCGTCGAGAACGGCCAGGCGCCGCAGGGTCTGCACGTCGAGGACGGGACGATCAGGGACGTGTCTTACGCAGGGATGGTGACCCGCTACCTCGTCGAGCTCGAGGCCGGCGGGGAGCTTCAAGTCGTCCGCCAGAACCTGGAGACCACCTCCGCGGAGGTGCAGGGTCAGCGCGGCCGGAAAGTGAAAATCGGATGGCGCGCGGATCAGACCGTCGCCGTTAAGGGAGAGGAGGAACAAAGTGAGCCGACTTAGAGCTCACCCCACCTGGGTGCCCGCGGCGATCGTCGCTGGGCTTGCCGCGGCCATGCTGGTGATCGCGGGCTGTGGCGGTGGGGACGACGACAACAACGGAGGTGAGGAGCTGAGCAGCGTTGGCGCCGGCGAGGGCCAGCTCAACCTCATCTGCTGGGCCGGCTATTGCGAGGACGGCACGGTCACCAAGGGAGTCGATTGGGTGACGCCGTTCGAGCAGCAGACCGGCTGTCAGACGAACGTCAAGATCGGGGACACGTCCGATCAGATGGTCGATCTGATGCGGACCGGCCAGTACGACGGCGTCTCCGCATCGGGGAACGCGACCGCCCGGCTCGTCGAGGGTGGCGACGTCGATCCGGTCAACGTGGATCTCGTCCCGAACTACAAGACGATCTTCCCCGACCTGAAGGACCAGCCGTACAACACGTTCGACGGGACGCACTACGGGATCCCGCACGGGCGTGGCGCCGACCTGCTGATGTGGCGGACGGATGACGTCCAGCCCGCGCCGACCTCGTGGTCGGTCATCCTCGACCCGGCTCAGGCGCAGAAGTACAAGGGTCACATCAGCGTCTACGACGACCCGATCTACATCGCGGACGCGGCCGTCTACCTGAAGGCGCACAACCCCGATCTGGGGATCGACGATCCCTACGAGCTCGACGACGACCAGTTCAACGCGGCCGTCGACCTGCTCAAGTCGCAGCATCCGTACGTCGGGGACTACTGGTCCAGCTACCTGAAGCAGATCAACCTGTTCACCAGCGGTGACGACCAGGTCGGTACGACGTGGCAGTACCAGTACTTCACGTTGCTCGCCGACAAGGTGCCGGTGGCGGCTCCGGGGGCGGACACGGGGTTCGTGCCGACCGAGGGCGCGACCGGGTGGTCCGACACCTGGATGATCTCGTCCCAGGCCAAGCACCCGAACTGCATGTACAAGTGGATGAACTACGTGTCCAGCGCGCCGGTTCAGGCGCAGATCATGCAGTGGTTCGGCGAGGCGCCCGCGCAGAGCAAGGCGTGCGCCACGTCTGAGATCACGGCCGCGGACCAGAAGCTCGGCCTGCCGTCGGATCCGAAGTTCTGCGAGAGCTATCACGCAGCGGATCCGGATTTCTGGAAGAAGGTCTACTTCTGGAAGACGCCCCTTGCGGATTGCGGCGATGACCGCGGCGACGCCTGCAAGGACTACAACGACTGGGTCTCGGCCTGGACCGAGATCAAGGGGTGATGCGTCTGAGAGGAATCACCCCATGACTCAAAGGTCGTGGAAGCGGCCGGCGTAGCAGCCGGTCGCGAGAGGAGGTCGGTGGGCCGCAGGCTCGCCGACCTCTTCCACGGCCGCCCTGGTCTCCAGGTCGGGTCGCTGCTCAGCGGCCCGATCGGCTGGCTGGTGATTGGCTATCTCGGGTC
>JBKPLC010000032.1:0-9779 GCA_046731495.1 Actinomycetota bacterium
GTGAACGGGAAGGACCCGCGGACCGGAGCGATCGCCTGCGCGCGCATCTCCGAGGTTGACGCGCTGACGGGCGCCGGCAACGACCGGGTCAACCTGTCAGGCGTCGGGGTCGACGCCGGGTTCGGTCAGCGCGACTTGCCGGGCGGCTTCGGGCACGGGACCGGCGCCGGTGCCGATCTCAGCGACGGCGACGACCGCTATGTGGGCGGCGCATCCGCCTTCAACCTCGTCCTCGCCGGCTCCGGCAACGACACCCTCGCGGGTGGCCGTCTGCGCGATCAGCTCCAGGGCGGGACGGGCAGTGACCGCGCCTCGGCCGGCGCTGGGCGGGACGTCCTGCTCGGCAACCCGGGCAACGACAAGCTCAACGGCGGCAGCGACGACGACCTCCTCTCCGGCAACGCCGGAGACGACCTGCTCACGGGGGGAGCCGGTGCCGATCTGCTCGGCGGCGGCGCGGGCATGGACCGGCTCTTCGGCGGCCCGGGACCCGACCAGCTGATCGGCGGCCCGGGCAAGGACCGCCTCAAGGGCGGGCCGGGCAGCAACACCCTCGTGCAGGACTCCCCGACGAAGAAGTAGAGAGGATGGGCGGGTGACCGCCGATCCGCTTCACGCCCTCGTTCCGGGCTGGAAGCCGCAGGAAGCGGAGACGGGGAGCGGCCCCCTGGCGGGCCTGAGCGTGGTGGTCAAGGACGTGATCGACGTAGACGGGGCGGTGACAGGCGGCGGGAACCCCGACTGGGCGGCTGCGCACGAACCGGCAACCGAGAGCGCGGCTGCGGTCACGGCGCTGACCGGCGCCGGGGCGTCGCTCACGCCGAAGGGCCAGTGCGCCGAGCTCGCCTTCAGCCTGAGCGGCGACAACGTCCACTTCGGCATGCCTCGGAACGCGGCCGCCCCGGATCGCGATCCCGGCGGTTCCACCAGCGGCCCGGCGTCGGCGGTGGCCGGAGCCCTCGGCGATCTCGGGCTCGGCACCGACACCCTGGGATCGATCCGGGTTCCGGCTTCCTACTGCGGCCTCTTGGGCTTCCGGCCCACGCATGGACGCGTCCCGGTGAGCGGCGTCATGCCGCTCGCGCAGAGCTTCGACACCGTCGGGCTCCTCGCGCGCGATCCCGATCTGCTGCGGCGGGCCGCCGAGGTGCTCCTCGGCGCCACCGGCGGACGGGCGCCGCGCCGGCTCCTGCTCTCCGCCGTGCCGTTCGCCAGCGCCGAGCCTGAGGTCGCGGAGGCCGCCCGGGCCGCCGCACCAGATCTCGCCACGCGGCTGGGTGCCGAGATCACCGAGACGCAGATCCTCGACGACGCGCCGACTCCGGCGGAGGGGATGGCCGCCTTCAACGTCCTGCAGGGGGTCCAGGTCTGGCGGAACTACGGGAATTGGGTCGAGAGCGCGAGCCCCTCGCTGGGACCCGACATCGCCGCTCGCCTGGAGAGAGCGGCAGGATTCGGCGAGGCCGACATCTCCAAGGCGCAGCCCGTGGCCAGTGCCGTGGCGAGAGCCGTGGCGCGGCTCGAACCGGATGAGGCGCTCGTCCTCCCCACGACGGGAACGCCGGCGCCCGGCCGGGAGGCGGACGCCGATGAGAGGGAGCGGGCCCGGGTCTCGGCGGGTCAGCTGACCTCGATCGCGACTCTCGCCGCCGCCCCCGCGGTGTCCCTGCCGATGCTCACCGTGGAGGGGCTGCCCGCCGGCCTCAGCCTCGTGGGACCGCCGGGGAGCGACCTGGATCTGCTGGCCGCGGCTAGTGCTGCTCGAGCGGAGCCATCGTGAGGCCCGCCTGCTGGAGCTGCTCCCAGTAGAGCTCGGCCGGCTCGCGAGGACCCGTCCAGACCGCAGCCTGACCGCTGTTGTGGATCTTGTCCGCAAAGCGATAGCCGCCGTCAAGCGAGATCCCGGGGATCACGCGCGAGAGAGTCTGGGCGACGTGATCGAAGGTGTTGTGGTCGTCGTTGAGGACGATCACGAGCCAGTTGCCGCCCAATCCCTCCTCTGGGCCGGCCGACTTGGGGCGCTCAACCGTGGTCGTGGCCACCCGGCCGAATTTAGAGGATTCCCCCTGGAACGCGGAAGATTTTGTGCCGTCGGGTGGCCGCTCAGCCGAAGGGATTCGGCACCAGCACCGAGACGTTGTCGAACACGCCCGTGACACCGGTCCCGGCCCCCGATCCCTTCACGCCGGCGGTGAGTGCGGTCTGCCGGCCGTCCGGCTGGTCCGCGCCGGAGTCGCTGGTGCTGACAACGCCGTGCCCGTTGACCACGCCGATCACGCTGGTCGTCGTGCCCCCGTAGGAGAAGGCGCGAATCGTGATCACGTTCGGCTTCGAGCCGACCTTGATGAACTTGCCCGTGCCCCCCGAGACCAACTTCGGTCCGTCGGCTCCCTTCGGGTCGCGGAGGTACTGCCACTTGTGCTTGTTCGGCAGCACGCGCAGCACATAGCTCGCGGTGCTGCTGTACCGGACCGCAACGCCGACGATCGCCTTCGCCTGCAGCTTGGCCGTGCCGCCGCCGACCGTCGCGGTGGCATTCATGCCCTGGTCGGCGTACTGGTCGCTCGAGTCGGCCACCACCGACGAGCGGAAGGTGCACGAGCTGGTGTCCCTGCCGACCCCAATCCCGAGCGCCTGGTTTCCGGCCCACTTGCGCTTGCAGTGCGCGCCACCGACCTTCTGGAAGGCGTTGACGTCGTCTTGCGACTGGAAGGTGTAGGTCGCGACCGGGATCGGCGCAGCCTCGGCGACGGCGCCGGCCGTCACGGCCAGGCAGGCGACGATCAGGGCTGTGAGCTTGGTGCGCATGCGCGTGAAACGTAGCCGTGAGGCGTACGGGAGATTGCAAGAACACGCACCGAGCACCGTCGGAGCGGTCCCGGCTGCGTGCCACTTACCATTAAGCCCATGAGCGAGCACCGCCTGCCGGAGCGGGATCGGCCTTGGGTGATCCGCACCTACAGCGGCCACTCCGACGCCCGGCGCTCGAACGAGCTCTACCGCAAGAATCTCGCCAAGGGCCAGACGGGCCTCTCGGTCGCCTTCGACCTGCCCACGCAGACGGGCTACGACCCCGACGCGGAGCTGGCGCGTGGCGAGGTCGGCAAGGTCGGCGTCTCGATCGCCCACAAGGGCGACATGCACACGCTCTTCGACGGCATCCCGCTGGGCGAGATGAACACCTCGATGACGATCAACGCCACCGCCGCCTGGCTGCTGGCGCTCTACGCGACCGTGGCGGAGGAGAACGGCGTCGAGCGAACCGCCCTCGCCGGCACCACGCAGAACGACATCATCAAGGAGTACCTCTCCCGCGGCACCTACGCGTTCCCGCCCGGGCCCTCGATGCGGCTGATCGCCGACACGGTCGCCTTCACCGTCAACGAGATCCCGAAGTGGAATCCGATCAACGTCTGCTCGTACCACCTGCAGGAGGCCGGGGCGACGCCCGTGCAGGAGATCGCCTATGCGCTCTCCACCGCGATCGCCGTCCTCGACGAGGTGAAGGCGCGTGGCCAGGTCAGCGACGACGACTTCCCCAAGGTCTTCGGCCGCATCTCCTTCTTCGTCAACGCCGGCGTCCGCTTCATCGAGGAGCACGCCAAGCTCCGCGCGATGGGCGAGATGTGGGAGTGGATCGGCGGCAACCGGTACGACGTCACCGAGCCGAAGTTCCTCCGCCTCCGCTACGGGGTCCAGGTCAACTCGCTGGGCCTGACCGAGTCCCAGCCAGAGAACAACGTCCCGCGGATCGTGCTCGAAGCCCTCGCCGTGACCCTCGGGCGCGACGCTCGGGCCCGCGCCATTCAGCTGCCCGCCTGGAACGAGGCGCTCGGGCTGCCCCGCCCCTGGGATCAGCAGTGGAGCCTGCGGATTCAGCAGATCCTCGCCAACGAGACCGATCTCCTCGACTACCCGGACATCTTCGAGGGCTCGAAGGTGATGGACGGCCTCGTCGCCGAGATCGTGGAAGGCGCCAAGGCCGAGATGAAGGAGGTCGCCGACCGCGGCGGCGCTGTCGAGGCCGTTCCCTACATGAAGGCTCGCCTGGTCGAGTCGAACCGCGAGCGGATCGCCAAGATCGAGCGCGGCGAGATCACGGTCGTCGGCCAGAACAAGTTCACCGAGACCGAGGACTCGCCGCTGACGACCGGCGAGGACGGCGGCATCCTCACCCCCGACCCGGAGGTCGAGCGCGAGTGCATCGCTGCGCTCGAGGACTGGAAGGCGGAGCGGGATCAGGCAGCGGTCGACGCGGCGCTCGAGAAGCTCGCCGAAGCGGCGCGGGACGAGGAGACCAACCTCCTCCACGCGACCATGGAGGCGGCGAAGGCGGGGGCCACCACCGGCGAATGGGCAGGGGTGCTGCGCGAGGTGTTCGGCGACTACCGGGCTCCAACCGGCGTCTCCGAGGCGGCGGCCGGCGGCTCGGTCAACGGCGACCTCCTCGGCCAGGTCCGCGAGCGCGTCGCCAAGGTCTCCGAGGAGATCGGGCACCCGATCCGCATCCTGGTCGGCAAGCCCGGCCTCGACGGGCACTCGAACGGCGCCGAGCAGATCGCGGTCCGCGCTCGCGATGTCGGCATGGAGGTGATCTACCAGGGCATCCGCCTGACGCCCGAGCAGATCGCCAAGTCCGCGGTAGAGGAGGACGTCGACGTCGTCGGCCTCTCGATCCTCTCCGGCTCGCACCGGGAGCTCGTCCCCCGCGTGGTCGAGCTGCTGCGCTCCGACGGCGCCGACATCCCTGTCGTCGTCGGGGGAATCATCCCTGCGGTCGATGCGGCCGCCATGCGGGAGGCGGGCGTGGACGGCGTCTACACGCCGAAGGACTTCGAGATCAATCGGATCATGGGCGAGATCGCCGACCTGGTGGCGGAGCGCCACCGGGCCGCGCAGCCCGCGTAGGCCGGGGCCGTAGTGAGGGGTTTCTTCATCAGCATGCTCGTGGCGGCCGCGATCGCTACCGCGCTGCTCGCCGCCCCTGGCGCGGGAGCGGCCACGAGCTGCGGCGGGCATGTCACGGTCAAGGGAGCGGTCCCCTGCTACAAGGCGCGCGCGATCGTCAAGGAGTTCAAGAGGACCCGCAAGCAAGAGATCCAGGGCTTCAAGTGCTCGGGCACGATCTCCGGCGGGCAGGTCACCGAGGTCAACTGCCGTCTCCAGCAAAAGCGAATCCACTGGAAGGCTTGAGCCTTGAGCCGGTCTCGGCTGGCGCCGGGTGCGCCGGGACGCTTCAATAGGGAGCGATGAGCGAGCTCAACGGAGACCGCTCGGCCTGGCTGCGCTGCTACCGGTGCTGGGCGCGTGACCTCGAGGTCCAGATGCACTACGACGCGATCCTGCGCATCGACCCCGAGACGGGCGAGCCATCGGACCGTCTCGACGAGGTCCAGGAGGCGGTCGTCCAGTGCCTGCGTTGCCTCCACGATCAGCCCCACCTGACGATCCGGGACGACAGGGTGGTCCCGGTCGAGGATCGGTGGGAGCGAATGGTCGCCGGTACGCCGTGGGTCGCCTCCTGCACTGTCACTGTCGACCAGGATCAGGTCGAGACCTGCTCAGGGCCGGAGGCCGCCGAGTCGCTTACCTACGGCGCCTTCGGCGAGGCGGGCACGCGCGAGTTCTTCACGCACGTGCGCTTCCACAAGCACGACGACGAGCGGATCATCGTCCACCTGCTGGTCGAGCTCTACGCCCGCTCAGCCGAGGAGGCGACCGAGGTGCTCGAGGAGGCCTCCCGCGGAGTGCTGGAGATCACCTCGCTCGCCGAGGAATCTCGTCCGCCGGCTCACGCGCCGGACGAAGCACACTGAGGGCTACTGCTCGCGGGGCTTCTGCTCCTCCGCGCCGGGCTTGCCCGGATCCTTGATCGCGTCGCCCGCCGCCTTCGCCTTGTCCTTCACGCTGCCCTTGCCGGTGGCGATGTCCTTGAGCTCCTCCGCATCTTCCTTGAGGGAGTCGGTGCCGCCGCGCTTGTCGACGATCTTCTTCGCCTGATCGGCGAGCCTCCGGAAGTTGACCATCTCTCCTCCTAGTCGACGTTGCCCTGCGATGAAGGGGTCTCGCCGTTCGGCTTGCGAGGCACCAGCACCGCCCGCTTGAACTCTGCCACAAGCGTGTTGTCCTGCTTGTAGACGCGCGTGTGAACCCTGACCACGCCGCGGTCGGGCTTGGACTCCGACGGGCGCACCTCGAGCACCTCCGACTCGCAGAAGAGCGTGTCGCCGTGGAACACCGGCGCCGGGTGCTTGAGCTCCTCGGTCGCCAGATTGGCGATCGCCTTCCCGGAGACATCGCTCACGGACATCCCGAGGGCGAGCGAGTAGACGAGCGGCCCGACGACTACGTTCCGGCCCTGCTGGGACTGCGAGGCGTAGACGTCGTTGATGTGGAGCGGATGGTGGTTCATCGTGAGCAGGCAGAAGAGGTGGTCGTCCGCCTCGGTCACGGTCTTCGCCGGCCAGTGCTTGTAGACCGCACCGACCTCGAACTCCTCCAGGTAGCGGCCGTATTCGTGGGCGCCGGAGGCCTCTCGCTCGGCCTGGTCGGTGGTCAGCTGGTGGTTCTCGTCGCTCATCGGTTGAGTCGGTCTCCTCGAGTCGTGGATGACTCCTCCCCGGGATCGGCGCGGGATGGTACGTGAGTCACAGGATCCGGGACTCCATGCCTTCGAAGCGCTCGATGTCGGCGACCTCCTCCTCGATCTGGCCCCCGAGCCGCTCCCGGTCGCGCTTCGGCAGGTTGAGCGTGATCTCGAGCCGATCGCCCTGGCGACGCGAGCGCCAGCCACCGATCACCTGCCCGTCCTCGACCACGACCGGGCGGATCCAGCCCCCTCCGCCCTCCTTCACGTGGAGCGCATGCTGGTCGTCGACGGAGAAGCTCCGGTCCTTCCAGCCGAGGAGGTAGGTGTCGAAGTTGCCGAGCATCCGGACCTGCCCGTTCGCGGGTAGGCGCGGGCGCTTGCCGCGGGGCACGAGCATCGTCTGCTCGCCCACCTCGACCTCCTCGATCTCCTTCGCGATCGCCCCCAGGCCCGACCGGACGTCGCGCAGCGGCATCCCCGACCAGTACGCGAAGTCCCGATCCGTCGCCGGTCCGAAGGCGCGGATGTAGACGCGGGCGAGCTCGGCGAGGGCCTTGTCGCGATCGAAGCGCCGCTGCTTCCCCAGCCAGTCCTCGCGGCGGACGAGACAGGTCGTCTTGCCACGGTCCGGACCGAGGCAGGCGATCCCGGCGACGACCGCGGTAAGTGCGATGTGCATTCCGGTCTGGGAGTTGAGCTCGACCCCGGCCCTCTCGATCCGCTCGCGCACCTCGCTGCGGGTCAGCGGTCCTTCGTCGGCAAGCGCGTGGGCGGCGACGTCGAGGGCCTTGTCCTGCTTGGCGGCCCGCATGCCGAGCTGGGAGAGCCGGCGGCGCGACCACTTCTCGATCCCCGGCTCGAAGAGCGGCAGCCACCAGCTCGCGTCCTCCGTCGGGATCATGTGGATCGTCATCCGCATCACCCAGGTGCGGAGAAGAGAGCGCTCCTCGGTACGGGCCCGCTTGATGTCCTCGGCGGTCAGGCTTCGGCTGCGCGAGCGGAAGGTGAGCGGGCCGGCGTAGACGTCCTGCGCCTGCGCGCCCGCGATGTCGCGGGCGATCGCCGCAGGATCCTTGGCCGAGGCCGGCCGGTGCAGCAGCTGGGTCGCGGCACGCAGGCGCGCCAGCCGTGCCGGATCGATCCCCCTCTCCACGCCCCTTAATGGACCTTCTTGGTCCTGACGCGCTCCTCGTGGCGCTGGACCACCTGGGCGATCAGCTTCTGGATGTTCGTGTCGCCGCTCGCTCGGATGTGGCCGTTCTCGACGGCGTCGATGTAGTCGCGCACATGCCCCTCAGTCGCCAGCTCGTTGAAGTCCGAGCGCGGGATCGTGACGGTCACACGCGCATCCTCGGTTGACGCGGCCTTCGTGATCTTGGGCCCGGGCAGCTCCACACGGAACATCTGGACGTCCCCCCTGCCCC
Organism: Actinomycetota bacterium; assembly: GCA_046731495.1. Taxonomy (GTDB): domain Bacteria; phylum Actinomycetota; class Thermoleophilia; order Solirubrobacterales; family 70-9; genus DASUPK01. Next base: position 8,014 of record JBKPLC010000032.1, read on the forward strand.
TCAGCTCCAGCTCGAAGACGAGCTTGAGCTGGGCCAGCCCCGGCACCTCGGCCTGGAAGCGCTCGATCGCGGTCTTGATCAGGTCCTGGGTCGAAGCCACGTCACCAAGGTATTGGCTTGCGGTCCCGGAAGAAGCCTCCGGTCGGCCCGTCGTCGGGCAGGGTCGCGAGCCAGACCGCCGTGTCGGCCCCGTCCTCGACCGACCGCGGCGCCCCCGAGCCGCCCATGTCCGTCCGCACCCAGCCCGGGCACATCGTGTTGACCTTGACCCAGCGTTGGTCCGAGGCGAGCGTCCGGGTGAGCGCGTTGAGCCCGGCCTTCGACACGCGGTAGGCGGCCCGGCCGCCGTTCATGTCGGAGAGCTGACCCGCTCCGCTCGACACGTTGACGATCCGGGGCGCGTCGCTCTCCCGCAGCAGGGGCAGGAACGCCTCGATCAGCCGCCAGGGGCCGAGGGTGTTGACCTCCAGTACCTCGCGGGCGCGCTCCAGGTCGTAGTCGGCCGCGCCCACGGGATCGCCGTACACGCCCGCGTTGTTGATCAGGGCGTCGAGACGGCCGGCCTCCGACTGAACCCGTTCGCGAGCCGCGAAGACGCTTTCCTCATCGGTGACGTCGAGCCGCACGGGGACCACTCCGTCCTGCTCCTCTACATCCTCCGGATGGCGTGCCCCGGCGAACACGACGTAACCATGGTCGGCCGCAAGCTCCCGCGCGATCTCCGCCCCGATCCCGCGATTCGCCCCGCTGACCAGCGCAACCCTTCGATCCTCAGCCACGCCGCCGAGTCTAGGGAGCGACTCAGCTCGGCCCGAGGGCTCCGATCCCGACCTAGATCTTGTTGCGCTCGAGCAGCTTCTTGCCGATCACCATGCGCTGGATCTCGGAGGTGCCCTCCCCGATCAGCAGCAGCGGGGCGTCCCGATAGAGCCGCTCGATCTCGTACTCCTTCGAGTAGCCGTAGCCGCCGTGGATCCGGAATGACTCCTCGACGACCTCCTTGCCGGTCTCGGAGGCGAGCAGCTTCGCCATCCCGGCCTCGAGATCCGAGCGCTCCCCCGCGTCCTTCATTCGGGCGGCCTTGCGGGTGATGAGTCGGGCGGCCTCGACCTTGGTCGCCATGTCGGCGAGCTTGAACTGGATCGCCTGGTGCTGGGCGATCGGCTTGCCGAAGGTCTTGCGCTCCTGGCTGTAGCGGAGCGCGAGCTCGAGGGCGCGCTGCGCGATGCCAACGCCGCGAGCGGCCACGTTCACCCGGCCGACCTCGAGCGCGTCCATCATCTGGACGAAGCCCTTGCCGAGCCCGGCCTCCTCGCCGCCGAGAATCCGCTCCGGCGGGCACTTGTAACCCGAGTAGACGAGCTCGGTCGACTCGACGCCCTTGTAGCCCATCTTCTTGATCTTGGGCGGGATCTCGAGGCCAGCGAAGTCGCCCTCGTTCTTCTCGGCCCAGGGCTCCTTCTCGGTGATGAAGCAGGTCATCCCCTTGTAGGGCGGATCGGCCTTGGTGTCGGTCTTCATCAGGACGAAGACGACGGCCGAGCCGAGCCCGTTCGTCACCCACATCTTCTGGCCGTTCAGCTCCCAGTTGCCGTCGTCGCCCTTGGTGGCGGTTGACTTGATGCCCTGCACGTCGGAGCCAGCCTCCGGCTCGGAGAGCGAGAACGCGGCGCGGATCTCGCCCGTCGCCATCTTCGGCAGGAAGTACTTCTTCTGGTCGTCCGTGCCGAACTTCATCAGCAGGTAGGAGCCGATGAAGTGGGTGT
>JBKPLC010000033.1:0-31216 GCA_046731495.1 Actinomycetota bacterium
GGGCTCCAGGCCGTCGAAGTCCGTGACGACGAGCGCCTCGACCCCGGATCCGATGCCGAGGGCCTCGGTGGCCGCGACGGGAGCCGAACCCCGATGCCGTGGCGCAATGAGCCCGGCGCCGGTTTCACGGCACCCGCGGTACGCCCCTGGCTGCCCCTCGGGCCGCGCAAGCCCCAAGTCGACGTCGCCACCCAGCGCGACGACCCCGACTCGCTCCTGTCCCTCACACAAGCGTTGATCAAGCTCCGCCGCACGCACGCCGCGCTGCGCGACGGACGTCAGCAACTCCTGGAGACGCCGCCCGACGTCCTCGCGTGGCGCCGCGGCACGGACCACGAGATATGGCTCAACCTCAGCCCAACGCCGCAGGCGGTGCCGCTCCGCGGCGACATCCTCATCTCGACTCACGCCAACGCCCACGCGCTCACGGTGCTTGCGCCCAAGACAGGAGTCGTGGTCGCATCCACCAGGCACAGCGGCAGTCCCTCCAGCAACACCGACCCGCGCCGCGACTCCACCTGACGACACCTGTCACCGCCCGCGCCGAGAAGGACAATTCTCGGACACGACCGGGGCTCCCGCTGTCGTGGGCAACCGGGCGTCACAGTTGCCGCCGACGAGACGACTGCTCGGGGCGAGGACCAGGCGTCCGCCGCCTCATGATCGTGTACGGCATCGCTGCCGGACCCTTCACCGGAGCAGCGGTGCGCCCAGCGCCGCGGGGGCTCTGAACACCAGCGACTCGCGCCTCCGAACCTTATGACGGGAAACATGCTCGGTCGTTTGCCGCATCCCCGGCACGACGGGCGATCCGGGCTTGGACGCGAGAACACGGGCCGTCACGTGTCCCAATCCATGCCTATTCGAGCGCCGCGCCGGAAACGAGAAAATCGTGGCGCCGCAAGGCTTTGCGGATGGCGAGACCCGGACTCGAACCGGGGACACCACGATTTTCAGTCGTGTGGCGCTGTGTCTGAGCCTGGCCGATTTGCAGGGCTTTTCGCCGATCTCGGCGTGTCTGGCGTCGTCCGCGTTTTCCCGTACTTTGCGTACGTTTGCCGGACGAAAAGCCCCACGGCAGGGTCCGTGGGCCTTTTCGTCGGGCTGCCGTTGGCGCATCTAGCGCGATCGTCGACATGGCGGCCAGCGTCGTCGGTCTTTATGCGCACGGAGTGGCAGCCCTCGATGGTCGCCCGGTGAGTGGCTCGTAATGAAGGGGTCGGGGGTTCGAGTCCCCCCGGTCGGCTCTTCTCGAGGTCCCCGCAAACGCCAGAAATCCGCGATCCGCTGCGACCGCGTCGAGCGCCAAAGGGGGTCCCAAGGGGGTCCCAACGGGGTCAATTGGGGTCCCATCGGGTCCGAGCAGGGCCCCTCAGGTCGGCCGCTGGGAGGGGGAAGTTCGCTCCGGCGGCGCCTGTCGGGTGGATGGCGCAGCTCTCGCTTCCCTTCTCTGACCCTCCGCCCGACGACCACGCGTACCTGACGATCGCGGAGGCGGCCCATCGCACGCGCTGCTGCGAGCGAACGATCCGCCGCGCCATTGACCGCGGCGCCCTTCGCGCGGGCCGTCCTGCGATGGCTCGCGCGCGCAGCCCCGTGGCGGGATCCCCGACGCCGGCGGTGGGATCCGCGGCGTCAAGCTTTTCAAAGCGGCGGTCGACGGTCCGCCCAGGGCCGCGCCTCCTCGAACGCGGCCGCGGCTCTCAGCACCGCGGCGTCGGCCGCGTGGGGGCCAGCGATCTGGAGGCCGACGGGCAATCCGCCCTCCGTCCATCCGGCGGGAACGGTGATCGCCGGGTAGCCGGCGTGGGCGATGGCCTCGGTGTAGGTCTGGCTCAGCAGGACGGGCCCGTCGATGTCACTCGCGGCCGCGCCGGGATGGGGGAACGCGACGATCGGCGTCGTCGGGAACAGCAGGAGGTCGTGGTCGAGGAAGACGTCCGCGAACGCGCGGTGGAGCCGGTCGCGCGTGTCGAACTGGACGCGTGCGTACTCGGTCGCGTTCATGTTGAGCGCGTACTCGATGAAGGGCTTGTGCGCCGGGTCGGGCGTGATGTCGACGCCCATCGCGTCGAGGTCCTCGTAGCCCATGACCAATTGCGGGGACCACCAGTCCTTGAAGTACTGAACTGCATCCGGCAGGTCGATCTCGATCTCGTCCACATGAGCGCCGAGCGCGTCCTCGAAGGCGGCGACGGCGCGCGCGACGATCTCCCGGACTTCGGCTGCGACCACGGGTGAGCCGAGATCGGGGCTGTAGGCGACGCGCAGACCCGCGACCGAGGCGCCCTCCAATGCGGCCAGATAGTCCGTGCCCGTCTCCTGGATCGCGAACATCTCGTACGGATCGGGCCCGGCGACGACGTTCAGCATGAGCGCGTTGTCGCGCACCGTACGCGTGATCGGGCCGACGACAACCACGGTTTCCAAGGGCGACCCGTCGCCGCGGAACGGGATGCGGCCGCGTGAGGCCTTCAGCCCGACGGCCCCGCAGAGCGCGGACGGAACGCGGATGGAGCCACCCCCGTCGCTGCCGGTCGACAGCGGGCCCATGCCCGAGACGACGGAGGCGGCGGCGCCACCGCTCGACCCACCGACGCTGCGCGTCGCGTCCCACGGGTTGTTCGTGACGCCGTGCACCTCGCTCTCGGTGATGCCGTGCTCACCGAACGCCGGTGTTGCCGTCTTGCCCAGCAGGATCGCGCCGGCCGCCTTGAGGCGGGCCCAGATGACGCCGTCCTCGTCGGGCACGTAGTCCTTGAAAGCGGCGTGACCGAATGTGGTGCGCACCCCCGCGGTGGGTGTGAGGTCCTTGACGTTGACCGGGAGGCCGTGCAGCGCCCCGAGCTCTGAGACGTCGCGGGTCGCGAAGTCTCGCTCGGCCGCACGTGCCTCTTCGAGCGCCTCTTCGGCTCGCAGCGTCACGAATGCGTTGACGACCGGATTGACGCGCTCGATCCGGTCGAGCAGAGCCTGGATCAGCTCGACGGGCGACAGCTCACGGCTTCGCAGCATCGCTGCGAGGTCAACCGCGGGCGTGAAGCAGAGGTCGTCGATCTGGGCGGTCGTGCTGATGGGTGCGGTCACGAACTCCTCGCTTCCTTGGTACTACAACATACGTTGTACAAAGCATGATACGTTTTGCGCCATGGCGCAACTCATCGGATCCAGCGAGCCCGTCACGTGGGAAGGCCGGATGGCCGAGCCATGGTCGGCGGTTCCGCTGCGACCGGTCCTCGAGCTGCTCGGGCCCGCCCTGGCAGATCACGCCGACCCGCTGCTGGTCTTCGACGACGGCGCCGCGTTCACCGGCGCCGAACTGCTCGACCGCATTGAACGCTTCGCGGGCGTCCTGGCACGACGGATGACCGCCGGCGAACGCGTGCTGCTGGCCTGTGGCAACCGCGCTGAGTTCCTGATCGCGTACTTCGCCATCGTCGCCAATCGCGGTGTCGTGGTCTCGGTCAGCCCCGAGATCCGCGACCACGACGCGCAGCATGCGCTGCTCGGCGCGGACTGCTCCATCGCCATCGCCGAGGCGCGTGCGGCCGGCACGATCGCTGCCGTGCGCGATCGCTGCCCGTCGTTGCGCGAGATCGTCTGCATCCGGGACCCGGAGCCCGATGGGTTGGCATATCTGGAGGGCACCAATACGCGCCTCTGGCTGGCAGACGTGCAAGCCGACGTGCACGACATGCTGGACATCGGGTTCACGTCGGGCACGACCGGACTCCCGAAGGCGTTGGCGGGCGATCACTCCGAGATGCTGCGCTACGCCGACGTGCTGTTGCGGGCCGAGCCGCCTCAACCGGGTGACCGGACGATGCTCGGGCTGCAGTTCCATTATGGCGACCCGTTGAACAGCTGGGTCGCCGCGGCGCTCAGTGGCACGTCCGTGCTGGTCATGCGTCGCTTCAGCGTCTCGCGTTTCTGGACGACCGCCAAGCGCTTCGGCGCAACCCGGATCGTGACGATCGGGTCGATTCCGGCTCTCCTCCTCAGGGGCGACCCCGGCCCGGCGGACCGCGACCATCGCATTCGCAGCGCGACCGCGGTCGGCATTCCCAAGGACATCCACGCGACGCTCGAAGAGCGCTTCGGCTTCCCCTGGTACGAGGTCTACGGCTCCTCGGAGGCCGGGCCCGCGATCGCAATGCCCCGCGATCTGGCGTCGCGCTACGTCGGTACCGGTGCGGTCGGGGTGCCATATCCGGACGTGCTTGCGCGCCTCGTCGACCCTGACGGGCAGGAGCTCCGGGGCGCGGCGTCGGGCGAGCTCGAGCTGTCGGGCGCGATCCTGTTCCACGACTATCTCGACAACCCGGAGGCCACCGCCGAGGTGCTGCACGACGGCTGGTATCGCACGGGTGACCTGATGCGTCGCGACGAAGACGGCGTCTACTACTTCGAGGGTCGGCGGAAGGAACTCATCCGTCGCGGCGGCGAGAACGTTGCGCCCGCCGAGGTCGAGGCAGTTCTGCGTCTGCACGATGCCGTGATCGACGCGGCCGTCGTGCCCGTCGAGGACCCCGTCCAAGGCGAGGAGGTGTTGGCCTACGTGCAGGTACGGAGCGCCAACCACATCGAGCCGCGTGACCTGACCGACTTCTGCGCGCAACGGCTCCAGCGATTCAAGGTCCCCCGGTACGTCGCGATCCGCACCGAGCCCTTCCCCCGGACGCCGTCACAGCGCATCAGGAAAGAGGCGCTGAAGGTCGACGGCAAGCATCGCGCGGGTACGGCTTGGGACCGCGTACAACACCTGTAATATTACGAGCGTTTGACAACAGTACGTGCACACGTTACGGTCCCTGACGAGTGCGAGTCGGGGTTGGAACCGACTCGCAGCGCCGCCCCCAGGAGAGAAACATGCGCTTCGTTGTGATCTGTGCCGCCACGGCCATTCCGTTGTCGCTTGCTGCGTGCGGTGGTGGGGACAGCACCGCGGGCACAACCGGTGGCACCCCGGCGAGCAACTCGGCCGCGCTGACGACCCAGCTGCCGGCCGCCAAGGGCGACGTCGGCCATCTCAACTGGGCGATGCCGGCAGGCGAGCCCGGATCGATCGACCCCACGCAGGGCTCGGACCTCAGCCCGACGTTCGTGACGTCGAACCTGTGCGACAGCCTGCTCAAGCAGAACCCGGACTTCTCGATCGCGCCCAACCTCGCGGCGAAGGTGGAGACCCCCAGTCCGACCACCTACGTGTACACGCTCCGCGACGGCGTGAAGTTCTGGGACGGCGAGCCGATGACCGCCGACGATGTCGTCTGGAGCCTCAAGTACGCGGCGCGGCCCGAGTCGTACGTCGCGTTCTTCTTCGAGAACGTCAAGTCGGTCCAGAAGACCGGCCCCAACCAGGTCACCGTCAAGCTCACGAAGCCCGACATCCTGTTCAACAAGGAGCTGTCCGGGAGCCCCGGCGCCGTCATGGAGAAGGCGTTCTCCGAGAAAGCGGGCAAGAAGCTCGGGACGCCCAAGGGCGGGCTGATGTGCACTGGCCCGTTCAAGCTCGACTCGTGGAAGTCCGGGCAGTCGATCGAGCTTGCCCGTAACGACAACTACTGGGACCCGGCCGCCCGCGCGAAGGCAAAGACCGTGAGCTTGAAGTTCGTCTCAGATTCCACCGCGCTGGCGCAGGCGCTGATCTCCGGCGAGGTCGACGGCGCCTACGAGGTTCCCCCGGCGATCATCCCCGGCCTGCAGAAGTCCAGCGCCGGCAAGCTCCACCAGGGGCCCTCGACGGAGTACCTGGAGATGGGCGTGCTGCATCCTGGCGGCGTGCTCGCGAACCCGGACGTGCGCAAGGCGCTCTTCTCGTCGATCGACCGCAAAGCGCTCGCCAGCGCCGTCTACCACGACACGGCAACACCGAATTACACGCTGGTGTCGACGAACAGCTTTGACCCGCAGGCCAAGAGCGTCTACGAGCAGGCGTACGCGAAGTACACCAAGCAGCACAGCCTCACAACTGATCAGGCCAAGCAGCTCGTCCAGCAGGCGGGTGCCACCGGAAAGACGGTCAAGCTCGCCGTGCTCGCCGGCGACGCCACGCAGTCCCAGCTGGCGCAGCTGATGCAGGAGCAGGGCCAGCAGCTCGGCTTGAAGATCAAGATCGCGCCGGTGCAGCCAACGCAGTACGCGCAGCTCTTCGTCGACCCCAAGGTGCGCGCCAACTACGATTTCTACTTCGTGACCGGCTTCAACGGGCTGCCCGAGCCGGTCGAGCCGCTCGGGTTCATCATCACCTGCAAGGCCTTCTACAACAACACCGGCTATTGCAACAAGCAGGTGGACCAGCTGATGGACCAGGCCCGGCAGACATCCGATCCGCAGCAGCGGGCGAAGCTCGTGACGCAGGCGCAGGACATCTTCGAGCAGCAGCCGTCGGACACCTCGCTGCTCAGCCGCAACGAGGTGATGTACCTCAACAACAGGTACAGCGGCGCGATCACGTCGTTCACGTATCTCGGGCGCCCGTCGCTGGCATACATCGGCGCCGCGGGCTAGGGGATGCGCGCGACGACGGGTGCTGTCACGCGCGGCGGCCGGGTGCTCGCGGGCCCGATCGCGACGGTCCTGATCGCCTCGTTTGTCATCTCGATCGCGCTCTCGTTGTCGCCCGGCGATCCGGTGGCGCAGCTGGTGGGTCCGCACGCCGACGCGGCCAAGGTCGAACTGGTCCGGCACGAGCTTGGCCTGGACGAGTCGCCGGTGCAGCGCTACGTCGACTGGCTCGGCGGCGCGATCCACGGCGACTTCGGTCAGTCGATCGTGCACCGCGACTCGGTGACGTCCCTGATCGGGCCGCGCATCGGCACGACGCTCTTCCTCGTCACCTACGCCGCGATCAGCATCTTCATCTTCGGGGTCGGCCTCGGGGTGCTGGGCGGAGCGATCCCGCCGGCGGGGCCGGTCGTCGCAGCGATCACAGGGCTGGCGATCGCCGTCCCGACGTTTGTCGCGGCCGTGCTGTTGGTCAACTGGTTCGCGCTCGATCTGCATTGGCTTCCCGCCACCGGGAGCGGGTCGGGGTTCGTCGATCAGTTGCGTCACCTGACGCTGCCCGCGATCGCGCTCGCGCTGGCGTGGTCGGGCTACGTCGCGCAGATCACGCGCGCTGCGATCGTGGAGGAGCGATCGCGCGAGCACGTTGAGGTTGCAATCGGCCGCGGGCTTCATCCGGTGACCGTGTTCCGTCGTCACGTCCTGCGCAACGCGGCCGTGCCGATCGCGACGATTTCCGGCCTGACGATTGCGGGCCTTGTCGCCAGCTCGGTCGTCGTCGAAAGCGCGTTCGGGCTCAACGGCGTCGGCACGCTGCTCGTGCAGAGCGTGTCCAGCAAGGACTACAACGTCGTACAGGCGATCGTGGTCATCCTCGTCGTCCTCTTCGTGGTCGTCACGACGGCGATCGACGCCTTCCAGACCGTCCTCGACCCGCGGCTGCGCTCCCGGCCGGCAGCGGCTCGATGAACGCGATCGACCCTGTCCTCAGTGGGCCCGTCCCGCCGCTGGCCGCCTCCGGGCAGCGCCTGGAACGACTGCGCGGCCTCGACCCGTTGCTGGTCATCTCGCTGGGCGTGTGCCTGCTCCTGGTGGTCCTCGCAGTCTTCGGACCGATCGTCGCGCCGCACTCGCCCACGCAGACGTCGATCCTCAAGGCCGACCTTGGCTCGTCGTCCGACCACTTGCTGGGGACGGACCAGCTCGGCCGCGACCTCGCTTCCCGCGTCCTCACGGGCGCTCGCCTCAGCCTCACCGGGCCACTTGTGGTGGTGTTGATCTCGGCCGTCGCCGGCAGCACGCTCGCGATCGCCGGTGTGTGGATCGGTGGTCTGTTCGAGCGCGTCAGCGTGCGCCTGATCGACGTGATGTTCGCGTTCCCTTCGCTGCTGTTCGCGATCCTGGCCGTCGCGGTCTTCGGGACCGGCTTCCTCGCACCGGTGCTCGCCCTATCGCTGGCGTACACGCCGTACATGGCGCGTGTGGTTCGCTCCGTGGCGCGCCGCGAGCGCGCCCTCCCGTACATCGACGCTTGCCAGTTGGGTGGCCTATCGAGCTGGCGCATCTGCACTCGCCACATCCTGCCCAACGTCGGGCCCGTCATCCTCGCCCAGGCGACGATCGCGTTCGGTGGGGCGCTGATCGACCTCGCGGCGATCTCGTTCCTCGGCCTTGGGGTGCAGCCGCCCAAGACCGAGTGGGGCCTGATGGTCGCCGATGGAACCACCGCCTTGCTCAATGGCTATCCACGTCAGGCCATCAGCGCCGGTGTGATGATCATCGTCACCGTCGTGGCCTTCAACGTCCTCGGCGAGCGTCTCGCCCGCCGCGCGGAGCTGACGCGATGAGCCAGCTCCTCGAGATCGAGCACCTCGCCGTCGACCTGCCGGCCGGCACGAATGCCCTGCGCGTGATTCACGACGTGAGCCTCACGATCGCGCCCGGCGAAGCGGTCGGGGTGGTTGGTGAATCGGGCTCGGGGAAGTCGATGACCGCGCGGGCGATCGTCCAGCTCCTTCCGCGCGGCGCTCGTGTCGACGGCGACATCCGCTTCGAGGGGACCTCCGTGCTCGGCCTCGACGGCGCCCAGCTTCGCGAGCGGCGCGCCCACGGGATCGCCATGATCCACCAGGACCCGCGCGCGGCGCTCAATCCGCTACGCACCGTCGGCGACTTCCTGGTCGAGGCGCCTATGCGGACCGCGGGTCGCAGCCTCGGTGAGGCTCAGGACCAAGCCGTCGAGCAGCTGCGCGCCGTGGGCATCCCCGACGCGCCACGCCGTCTGCGCCAGTACCCCCACCAGCTCTCCGGCGGCCTGCTGCAGCGCGTCATGATCGCCGCTGCGCTGGTGGCCGAGCCAAGGCTCCTCCTCGCCGACGAGCCCACGACTGCCCTCGACGTCACCACCCAAGAGGAAGTGATGGCGATCCTCGACGAGCAGCGGCGCCAGCGCGGCGTGGGGATGCTCTTCATCACGCACGACCTCGATCTGGCCGCGGCCGTTACCGATCGGATCGCGGTCGTCTACGCGGGTGTGGTGGTCGAGACGGCACCATCGGCCCGCCTGCACGAGACCGCTCGCCACCCCTACACCGCCGGCTTGCTCGCGGCGCGTCCGAGCCCGACGCAGGTCGAGCGGCTGATCACGATCCAGGGGCGCCCGGTAGCGGCCTACGAGGCAGGGCCGGGATGCGTCTTCTCGAGTCGCTGCCCCTTCGCCGAAGACCGCTGTCTGGTCGAGCGGCCGCTGCCGCGCGAACTGGGAGAACACCTCGTCGCGTGCCACCGCGCCGACGAGATCGCCACGCAGCTGCCGCTGCACCGAAGGGTGTCGGCATGACGGCGCTCGTCGAAGTTGACGGCCTGCGGAAGGTCTTTGACCTGGTCGGCGCCGACGGCGCCCGCGAGGAGCTCGTCGCGGTCGACGACGTGAGCTTCACCCTGGAGCGCGGGGGAGCCCTGGCGATCGTGGGCGAGTCGGGGTCCGGAAAGAGCACGATCGCGAGGATCCTGGCGGGGCTGGAACACCCCACCGCTGGAATCGCTCGCGTCGACGGCGAGCCCCGTGGGAGCGGTCGTGTGAGGCGGGCGACGCGCAAGCGCCGCGCCCGCCAGGTCCAGATGGTCTTCCAGGATCCCTACGGCTCGCTGAACCCGCGCCAGACGGTCGAGTCCGCGATCGGTGAGATGCTCGCTGAGCACACGGACCTCGACCGCTCGGGCCGGCACGCGCGCGTCCTCGAGCTACTGGATCACGTTGGACTGGATCCCGCGCATGCGAGATCCCACCCGCGCCGGCTGTCGGGCGGGCAGCGTCAGCGGGTCGCGATCGCGCGCGCACTCGCAGTCGAGCCGCGGCTTCTGATCCTCGACGAGGCCGTGTCCGCCCTTGATGTCAGCGTCCAGGCACAGGTGATCAACCTGCTCGCCGATCTGCGCCGGACCACCGAAGTCGCCTTCCTCTTCGTCTCGCACGATCTCGCCGTCGTCCGACAGGTCAGCGACGAATGCCTCGTGATGCAGTCCGGGAGGCTCGTCGAACGCGGGACCACGGCAGACGTCCTCGATCGCCCGACGCACGCCTACACGCAGCGCCTGCTCTCGGCCATACCTCGCCCCGGGTGGAAGCCGAAGCGCCGCGTCATTGCCATGGAAGGGATGGCCTGATGCCCAGACACGTCGATCACGACCACCGGCGCCAGGAGATCATCGACGCGACGCTGGAAGTTCTCGCGGAGCACGGCCCGTCGGGTCTGAGCTTCCGAACCATTGCGCGGCACATGGGCGGATCATCGACGCTCGTCACGCACTACTTCCGCACTCGTCAGGAACTCCTCGACACGTTCGTGGAATCGATCACCGGCTGGCCGGACGAGATCGCCGAACTCGAGGCCGGGGCTGACGACCCGCGCGAACGGCTGCGGTTGTTCCTGCGCTGGCTGGTGCCCGAGGACGACCGCGGACTCAAGGAGGAGTCCGCCCGCATCAACCTGATCGGTGAGCGCGACACGCGACTGCGGACCGACCACATCTTCGCGGCCTGGGACACGAAGGTGCGAGAGCTCATCGCGCACCACCTGCGAGGCCTCGTGCCCGCCAAACGCATGCCCGCGATCGTTGATGTCCTGCGCTCGGCCACCAATGGCGTGACGTTGTCGGTCGTCGAGCATCCGAGCGAGTGGCCGATCGAACGCCAGCACGCCGTGGTCGACGAGATCCTCGAGGCGCTCGATCTGGCGCCACGCCAAGCGAAGACGCGGTCCAAGCCGAAGGTCGCCGCTGGAAGCGACGGCGGGCGGAAGCGATGACGGTTCGCCAACCTATCCCGTTCGAGGCCATTCCGACCCTCGCCGGCACGACCTACGAGGGCGAGCCGTTCACCGTCACGCGCGAGGAGCGCGACGCCTTCGAACACGTGACCTGGGTGACGCGGGCTTATCCCGACCCGGACCCTCCCGGGTTTCCCGAGGACATCGTCGAGGGCTTTCATTCGCTTGCACTGCTCGACGCCGTTTCGACGATGGCCGACCCCTTCAAGCCGGAGTCAGTCGTGGGCTACAACTACGGCCTCGATCGGGTGCGCTTCACCGCGCCGATCCACATCGGCGACCGCGTGCTGTCCCGGTTCGAGGTCAAGGAGGTTCGCCGGCGCGGAGATGGCTACGTCGTGCTGCGCCACTGCGAGCTCACTGTCGAGGGCGCCGACCGACCGGCGCTTGTCGCCGACTGGTGGGGGCTGCTGCTGCCTCGGTCCTAGCCGGACCCCGCGCCGTCCGAGAGGCGCGTCATCGCCCTGAGCAGGCCGTCGAGAAGGACCTGGCGGCCGGCTTCGGAGATGTCGGCGAGGATCTCCCGCTCGATGTCGTGCACGAGCGGGTCTGCCTCGTGCAGCAGCCGTTCGCCGGCCGTCGTCAGCTCGGCTCGCAACACACGTTTGTCCTTGCCGCCCTTGCGACGCACGAAGCGGCGCTGCTCGAGGTTCGAGAGGACCTCGATCATCGCCTGAGGTGTGATCAGCGCACGGCGTCCGAGTTGTGCGTTTGACAGCTCGGGCCGGCACTGCAGGACTGAGAGCGTCGTGTACTCGGGAACGCTGAGATCGAGCACGGACAACCGCGCGCGCATCTCGCGGCGCAGGCGCGGCTGCCGGCGCTGTTCCACACCTGTCACTCGGGCGTGGGCTCGGGGTTGCCCGGCGGCGGCGGGATCCGTCTGAAGTACTCGAACCCCATCACGTCGACGACTTCGCCGTCGACTTCCCCGAGATGCCGATCGTGCTGGCGGACCCCCCTTTCCCTGGCAGGAGGAGGCGATCAGCGTCGCCACGCACAAGGCCCAGGTGTACATCGATCTCTCCAGCTGGTCGCCAAAGCTGTTTCCAGCCGTCCTGATGCAGTACGCCAACGGGCCATTGCGCCACAAGGTGCTGTTCGGCTCGAACTACCCCGTCATCACACCCGACCGCTGGCTGGCGGACTTCGAGAACGTCGCTATCAAGGACGAGGTCCGCCCGCTCGTCCTCAAGGACAACGCGGTCAGGTTGCTGGGCCTGTAGCCGATCGGACGCCTCGCGACGCGAGTCGACCAACCGCTTATTTGCAGGCCTTTCGCGATGGCGAGACCCGGACTCGAACCGGGGACACCACGATTTTCAGTCGTGGGCGGGAATACCTCTAACAGGGGCGGAATCCCTGCAAATACCGCTGTTCTCGGGCCGCGCCGCTCTCGACTCGATTCTCGCAATTTGCGTTCTTTCGCTGTCGATTTGGGCACTCGGCGTGGCTTGGGTGCCCAATCAGGTCCCTCTGGTCCCGGCACGAGCCTTGGCGTGGGCGAGCGGAGAATGACACCGACCGAATGACGGTGCGCGCATACAACGCGGCGCTCGAACCGGCCGCGTTGCCAGCATCAATGATGCCTCAGAAGGCTCGCCTTGCGGGGTTGTATCCCGGCGGTCGCGGGTTCGAATCGCGTCGCTCCACCCTTAGAAACCGCTGGAATCTTGACAGCGGTTCCAGAGCCGGTCCATGGTTCTTGAGGCCAGACCGAGATCGCGATTGCGCGAAGGCGCGCCGACGTGCTGCCTACGCAGCCGGCCCGGACAAGGACCGGTCTCGGAGCGTGCGCGCGATGCCATGTACGCACTGGTACGTACAGTGGTATTGGATGGCCGAAAGGCGAGTTCCGCAGCGTGCCGTAGACTCCCACTGAACATGGCACGCCGACGCGCCGCAGCACGTGCGGAGGAAGAGCCTCTCCCGCTCCCCAAACGGGGGCCTGAAACCGTGGGCAGCCGTCTCCGCGCCGAGCGGGAGCGGCAGCACATCAGCCTGCGCGAGCTTGCTCGGCGGCTTGATGTGTCGGCCAGCCTGATCTCGCAGGTCGAGCTCGGCCGCGCGACGCCCTCCGTGGGCACGTTGTACGCGATCGTGAGCGAGCTCGGGATCTCGCTGGACGAGTTATTCGACCGCGCTCCGGGGGGCGACGGCGCGGGTCGCGTCGAGTCGCTGCACGGCGGGCGCGGCCTCCGGTCGTTCGCAGGGGGCGAACCAGTAGTGCGCCACGACGAGCGCAAGGCGATCCAGCTCGATTCGGGCGTGCGCTGGGAGCGGCTGACGTCGGTGACCGAGGACGGCGTCGACTTTCTCTTCGTCGACTACGACGTCGGCGGTGCATCGTGCGCCGAGGACTCGCTGATGCGCCACGCGGGCCGCGAGTACGGCCATGTGATCGAGGGCCGGCTCGGCGTCACCGTCGGCTTCGAGACGTACGAGCTCGGACCCGGGGACTCGATCTCCTTCAACTCCACCACGCCGCACCGTCTCTTCAACGCCGGAGACGTGCCCGCAAAGGGCATCTGGTTCGTCGTCGGCCGCGGCGGTGACGCACGGATGTCGACAAGCTAGACCGCGCCCAATGTCGCATGTAGAGTGCGACTGCACAGTGGCCCAGTCGTCGCGCACATCCGAGGCCGCCGCGCGGCTGCTGCCCGACGGCGAGCCCGGCGCAGCGATGCGCCATCGGCTGCGCGCGGAACGGGAACGGCGCGGGCTCAGCCTGCGCAAGCTTGCCGCCGACGTCGGCATCTCGGCCAGCGCCCTGTCGCAGATCGAGACCGGGCGCTCGCGCCCGTCGGTGACCACGTTGTATGCGCTCGTGTCAGCCCTGGGTCTGTCGCTGGACGCGCTGTTCACGGACGACGGGGCGGCGCCCGACCGCGCCGCGAGCGGCGCGCACGTTGACGGCGTAGCGGCGGCGGGCGACGGCACCTGGGCGCCCGCCGGCGGCGGAGCGGCGCTTGGGACGTTCATCCGGCGGGCGAGCGGGCGCGAGAGCCTCGAGTTCACGTCCGGGGTCCGCTGGGAGCAGCTGAACGCCGCCGGCGACCCGGTCGAGGTGCTGTGGCTGACCTATGAGCCGGGCTCTGCGTCGGGCCGCGAGGGGGAGTTCATGCGCCACGACGGGCGCGAGTACGGGATCGTCATCAGCGGCCGCCTGGCGGTATCGATCTGGTTCGAGACGTACGAGCTGGCGCCGGGGGACGCGATCGCGTTCGCATCGACGGCTCCGCACCACCTGCGCGCGCTGGGAGTCGAGCCGGCGCATGCCGTGTGGTTCCTGCTGCCGGACGATCCATCCAGCGGTAGCGGACGGGCGTCGCATAGTACTTGACAGACGTGGCGCGTCGGCATAGCGTCCAGGGCATGCGCGCAGCTGTCTTCCATGCCGCCCGCGACGTCCGCGTCGAGGACGTCCCGGAGCCGTCGGGGCTCGGCGATCGCGAGGTGCTCCTGCGGCCGACGTGGTGCGGTGTCTGCGGCACCGACCTGCACGAGTTCGCGCAGGGGCCGATCGTCATCCCTGCCGTGCCGCACCCGCTCAACGGTTCCGTCCTGCCGCAGATCCTCGGGCACGAGTTCTCCGCCGAGGTGGTCGAGACGGGCGCCGACGTGACGAAGGTCAGCGCCGGCGACCGCGTGTCGATCATGCCGCTGCTGGTCTGCGGCCGCTGCCCGTATTGCGTCCGCGGGATGAACCACCTCTGCGTCTCGATGGCCTGCACGGGCCTCAGCTCACCCTGGGGCGGGATCGCCGAGCTGGCGATCGTGTCCGACTACCAGGTGACGCCGTTGCCGGACGCCGTGAACGACGTGCAGGGCGCGCTGATCGAGCCGACCGCGGTCGCCGCCTACGGGGTCGACCGCGCGGGAATCGCGCCGGGCGACACCGTGCTGATCACGGGCTCCGGACCGATCGGCGCGCTGGCCTCTCTGTACGCCTTTGCCAACGGCCTGCGCGTGATCGTCGCCGAGCCGAACCCGAACCGCGCCGAGTTCGCACGCGCGCTGGACGTCGGCGACGTCATCGATCCCACCGATGGTGACCCCGTCGAACGCATCCGCGACGTGACCGACGGCCTCGGCGTCAACGGGTCCGTCGAATGCTCGGGCAACGAACGCGCGCTCAACACGTGCATCGACGCGACGCGCAAGGCCGGCACGGTCGTGCAGACCGGCCTGCACACGAGGCCGGCCGCCATCGACCCGATGCAGGTCGCCCTCAAGGACCTCACGATCTCGGGCACCTGGTGCTACCCGATCTACGACTGGCCGCGGATCATCGGCCTGGTCTCCAGCGGACGCTGTCCCGTCGAGCGTGTCGTGACCGCGACTATCGACGCGGACGACGTCGTATCCGGCGCGTTCGAGCCGCTGCTGGACCCGCAGGGCCGCGAGATGAAGGTCATGGTGCGGGCATGAGGGCGCTCGTGTTCAAGGCGCCCGAGCAGGCCGCCGTCGTCGAGCGCGACACGCCGGGCATCGGACCCGACGAGGTCCTCATCCGCTCGCGCGCGGTGGGCATCTGCCACTCCGACTTCGAGCTGCTCGACGGCCACTACATCATCCCGGTGAGCTACCCGATCGTGCCCGGCCACGAGTGGGCGGGCGACGTCGTGGAGGTCGGCTCCGCTGTCGACGGCCTCGAGCCCGGCGACGCCGTGGTCGGGGAATGCGTGGTCGGGCCCGAAGGACGCGATCACTTCGGCTTCTCGATCGACGGCGCCGATGCCGAGTACTTCAAGGCACGCGGCGAGTGGCTGCACAAGCTGCCGCCGGGCATGTCGCACACCGTCGGCGCGCTCGTCGAGCCCTTCTCGGTCGCCTACAACGCGGTGCTCGCCGCGGGCGGCATGGATGCGAGCGACACGGTGGCGATCATGGGCGGAGGCCCGATCGGCCTGCTGACGGTGATCGCCGCGGTGGCGAACAACGCGCGCGTCGTGCTCGTCGAGCCGCAGGCGCACCGGCGCGAGCTGGCGAGCCGGCTCGGCGCGCAGGCGGTGCTCGACCCGACCGCGGGGGACTTCAGCGAGGCGGTCGACGACGTCACGCGCGGCCGCGGCTTCGACGTCGTCATCGAGGCGGCCGGGGCGCCGCCCGCCATGGCCGGCGCGCTCGAGATCGCCGGCCACGGAGCGCGGCTCGTCTACGTCGGGATCGACGTCGGCTCGCGGGCGAGCGCGCCGCTCGGCCTGATCCAGTCCAAGGCGCTGCAGATCCGCGGCATCATCGGATCGCCCGGCATCTGGCCGAAGACCATCCGCTTCCTGGCCAGCGGCACCGTGGACCCGACCCCGATCGTCACGTCGACGTTCCCGCTCGCGGACGCGCTCGACGCGCTGACCGCGGCGCGCGACACCACGTCGAACGTCAAGGTCCACATCCGGACCGGGGCGGGCGGGTGAACCTCGGCGGCGGGCTCGGGCACCTCTCCTATTCGACGCTCGTACATCCGGGCGACACGTGGGAGGCGATGCGCTCGAGCCTCGGCACCTACCTTCCGCGGGTCAAGGCGCGCGTGTCGCCCGACGCGCCGTTCGGCGTCTCGCTGCGGCTGGCCGCGGCGTCGGCACGCACGCTCGCCGGCGACACTGAGGAGCGGGCGCGGCTGCGCGAGTTCCTGGCCGCCCACGACCTGTACGTCTACACGGTGAACGCGTTCGTGTACGGCGACTTCAAGGACACCGTCGTCAAGGAGCGGGTGTACGAGCCCGACTGGCGGACCGCGGAGCGCGTCCGCTACACGATCGACGTCGCGGACGTGCTCGCCGAGCTGGCGCCGGAGGGTGTCAGCCCGTCGATCCAGACACCGCCGCTGGCCTTTAAGACGGCGCTGGCCGACCCGGGCGCGCTCGATCTCATCACGGAGTACATCCGGGACGTCGTCGCGCACTTGGTCGACCTCGAGCGCGACACCGGCGTCACGGTGACGCTCGCGATCGAGCCGGAGCCGCATTGCGTCCTCGAGACGACCGGCGAGACGATCGCGTACTTCGAGGAACGCCTGTATGGCGGGGCGGCCGTGCGCGAGTTCGCCCGCCGCGCGGACCTGGCCCTGTCCGAGGCGCACGCGGCGCTGCGGCGGCACGTCGGCGTCGTCTACGACGTCTGCCACCAGGCGGTCGAGTACGAGGAGCCGCGTGACGCCCTGCAGCAATTGCTCGACGCCGGCATCCCGGTCCTGAAGCTGCAGCTGGCGGCGGCGCTGCGGGTCCCCGAGGTCACCGACGCCGAGGTCGAGCGGCTGCGGCAGTTCGCGGAGTCGATCTACCTGACGCAGACGGTGGAGCGGCGCAACGGGCAGGTGACGCGCTACCTGAACCTGGAGGACGCGCTGGCCGCCTGGGAGTCCGATCCGGGGCCGCGCGAGTGGCGGACGCACTTCCACGTGCCCGTGTTCCTCGCCGAGCTGGGCGAGACCCAGACCACGCGCGATGCGATCGAGCAGGCGCTCGCCGTGCACCGGGCCACGCCGCAGTCACGCCAGCTGGAGATCGAGACGTACACCTGGGACGTGCTGCCGGACGAGTTCAAGACCGGCGACATCGTCGACTACGTCTCACGCGAGCTCGAGTGGGTGCGCTCGCAGCTCGTGCCCGTAGGAGAAGCCGATGGCTGAGATCGAGCGCGTGACCGAGCATCCGTTCAAGCGCCGCCTCGCGGACGTCCCGGTCGACCGCTCACTGACCGACGAGGGCGGCTGGTCGGGCATGGAGGTGCAGTGGATCGTGACCGCCGAGACGGTCGGGGCGGCCGAGCACGTCGTCGGCCTCACCGTCTTCGCTCCCGGGGCGAAGCACCACCCGCACCGCCACCCGCATGCCGAGGAGGCGCAGTACCTGCTCTCGGGCTCCGGCCTCGCGCGCGTGGGGGACAGGGACATCGTCCAGAACGCCGGCGACACCGTGTTCGTGCCGCGCGATGAGTGGCACGGCTTCGAGAACACGTCCGACGGCGAAACCGTGATGCTCTGGACCTACGGTGGGGCGGCCAGTCTCGAGCAGGCCGGCTACGAACGTCAGGACGTCACGGCGCCGGGATGATCCGCGCGCCGCGCAGGCGTTCGAACAGGTCCAGGAACGACCGGTCCGTCTGCTGATAGTCCAGGAAGCCGAAGCGGCGCGACTTGCTCATGTCGGTGAACGTCTCGAGCGGCCGCCCGAGGTCGGCGTCCGAGTGCCACCAGGACGCGAGGTCGTCCACCGAGGTGGGTTCGAGCCCGTGCCGCTCGACGATCCGCTCCCACGCCGGGGCTGCGTCGTGCATCTGCTCCTCCAGCGGCGTCGGGTCGCCGGGGTACGGCGCGGCCTCGACGCCCAGGCCCTCGGCGAGGACGCCCCACATCCGCCGCCAGCGGAACACGTCGCCGTTGACGATGTTGAACGCCTCATTGACGGCCGCCGGCGTGGTGGCCGACCAGGCGAGCTGGCGGGCCAGGAGCCGGGCGTCGGTGACGTCGGTGATCCCCTCCCACTGCTGCTGCGAGCCGGGGAAGAGGAACGGGCGGCCGGTCTCGCGACAGATCGCGCCGTAGACGGCGAGCGTGACGCCCATGTTCATCGCATTGCCGAGCGCCCAGCCGATCATCGTGTGGGCGCGGTGGACCGACCAGGTGAAGCCGCGGCGCTCGGCGGCCTCGAACAGGATGTCCTCCTGCTCGTAATAGAAGTTCGGGAAGTCGACGCGGCCCTGCTCCTCGCGGAACGGCGTGTCGGGCTTGATCTGCCCGTAGCTCTCGAACGGACCGAGGTAGTGCTTGAGGCCGGTCACGAGCGCCACGTGCTGGACGCCGTCCCGGAGCCCTGCGAGGACGTTGCGCAACATCGCGCCGTTGACCGCGATGTTCTCGGCCTCCGTCGGCTGGCGCGCCCACGTGCAGAAGAACAGGTGCGTGTAGGCGCCGTCCGCGAGTGCGGCGCGAGTCGCGTCGGCATCCGTGACGTCGACGCCGACGTGCGCCACGCCGGGCAGGCCCTGCGGCGGGCGGCGCGAGACGCCGGAGACGTCCCATCCCTCGGCGAGCAGGTGCTCGGCCGTGTTGTAGCCGGAGATGCCGCTGACGCCCACCACGAGCGCGTGCCGGTCAGACATGCCGGGCCTCCAGGTACGCGGCGATGCCGGCGCGGCGGTCGGCGTCGCGTGTGTAGGCGACCTCGACGAGCTCCAGCGTGATGCCGTCCGGGTCGCGGAAGTACACCCATCGCCAGCCGGCGAGCACGCCTTCGTCGACCGCGGTCACGGCGCCGAGGAACTCGACGCCCTTGTCCGTGAGCTCCCGCACCTTGCCGTCGATGTCGTCGACACGGAAGCCGACGTGGTGCGCGCCCAGCGCGTTCTGGGGCACCGGCTCATCGACCGGCGAGGGAGGGGCGGTGTACTCGAGCAGCTCGACCTGGTCGTCGCCCGCCTTCAGCGTGACCTGTCGCAGCGCGGCGCCGGGCACGCCCACCTTCGGCCCGAGCTCCGCGTCGTCGAACACGGGGCTCGGCTCGTTGGCGAACTCGAGGCCCAGGATGCCGTGGTAGAAGTCGATCGATCGCTCGAGGTCCGAGACGATGATGCCGGTGTGGTGCACGCCCTGGATGCCCATGACTAGTGGAGCTGCATTCCGCCGGTGACGTTGATGCCCTGCCCGGTCATGTTGCGCGCGCGATCCGACGCCAGGAACGCGACGACCGCGCCGATGTCCTCCGGCTCCTGCGGGCGCCCCAGCGGGATGCCGGATACGAACTCGTCGAAGGCCTGATCGCGTGTGATGCCCTTCGTCGCCGACAGCTGATCCAGCAGCGGCTCCCAGAGCGGCGTCCGCACGACACCTGGGCATACGGCGTTGACGTTGACGTCATAGGGCGCCATCTCCTTGGCCAGACCCTGCGTGAGGCCCAGGACCGCGAACTTCGAGGCCGAGTAGTGGACGAAGAGCGGGATGGCCTCCTTGCCGACCATCGAGGAGATGTTCACGATCTTCCCGTAGCGGCGCTGCGTCATGTGGGGCACGACCGCACGGCAGGCGAGGTACACGCCCTTGACGTTGACGGCGAAGACGCGGTCCCATTCGGCCTCGTCGATGTCGACGAAGGGAAGGCTGCGCGAGACGCCGGCGTTGTTGACGAGGATGTCGAGCCGCCCGTGGCGCTCGATCACGTCGCGCACCAGATCGCGCACCGACCCCTCATCGGTGACGTCGACGCGCACCGCCTCCTCCGCGCCGGCCATGTCGGGATCGAGGTCGGCGACCACGACGTCGGCGCCGCGCACCGCCAGCGCGTCGACGATCGCGCGGCCGATGCCTCTGGCGCCGCCGGTGACGACGGCCACGCGCCCGTCGAGATCACGCTCGCGTGCCGCCTCGCGGGTCGCGCTCTGAACGCTCATCGCCCCGTCTCTCCTCTCGCTGGCTCGTCCAGCATCTAAGTACATCTCCTATAAAGCGTCAAGTAAAGCTTGACATCGGCTCGGATATGCCCGAAAGGCTCTGCACAGCCGTTCACGTTCCCCGCAGTGCGCTCGAGGATGCTCGCAATCGTACGGTCTTGATTGACACTTGACGCGTCCGCTGTGTAATACTCGTGAACCCCTGGAGGAGGGGAACGGGATGACCACGCACCAACGTTCAGCGGCCCCTACGCCAGACAGCTCGGAGCAGCCACACCGCCGTCCGCGCCTTCCGATCGGCGGCGCGGCGACGGCGATCGTCGTCGCCACCGCGCTGCTCTTCCTCGTCAGCTGGGTGGTCGAGCCGCAGAGCGTCCGGCACAGCTCCCTGCTCGGCATGCTGCCGTTCGCCGCCGTCCTCGCCATCGTGGCCGTGGGACAGACGCTCGTCGTCCAGCAGGGCGGGATCGACCTGTCGGTCCCCGGCATGATCTCGCTGACCGTGGTCATCATGACCCGGGTTCCGAACGGCGACTCCGGCAAGCTGCCGCTCGCGCTCGTGTACGCGTTCGGGGCGGCCCTGGCGGCTGGGCTGCTCACCGGGCTGCTCGTCAGTCGCGTCGGCATCACCGCGATCGTCACGACGCTGGGCATGAACGCGCTGCTCTACGGCGCCGTCCTCCAGATCTCGGGCGGCACGCCGCGCACTACGACGGACGCGCTGCACAACTTCGGCAGCGGCCGGGTGCTGGGGATCCCGACGACCGTGCCGATCGCCATCGCCATCACGGCGATCGTCGCGGTCGCCATCAAGCGGACCGTCGCCGGCCGGCGATTCGAGGGCGTGGGCGCGAGCAACACCGGCGCGCGCGCCGCGGGCCTCGTCGTTCGCGGGTATCAGCTCAGCGCGTACGTCGGCGCCACCCTTCTCTACTGCGCCGCCGGCGTGCTGCTCGCGGGCGTCGTCTCGACGCCGAGCGCCTTCCAGGGAGACAGCTATCTGCTGCCGTCGGTCGCGGCCGTCGTGCTCGGCGGTACGTCGTTGCTGGGCGGGCGCGGCAGCGTGGCGGCCAGCGCCGTCGCCGCGCTGTTCCTGACCCAGCTCGACCAGCTGCTCCTGACCAGCGGCGTCAGCAACGCCGCGCAGAACCTCGTCGAGGCCGGCGCGCTCGTGGTCGGCCTTGCGATCTACAGCGTTCCGTGGCGGCGCGTGCGCCGCTCGCTGCAGGACCGGAGCCCGGGCCGCTCGGCGGCCGTGGCGCCGCAATGACGTTCGAGTCGCTCGGCATCAATCATCGGAGGAGGACTCAGATGCGTTTGGGTGGAAAGCTGCGGGCAGCGCTGGTCTTGGGTGCGATCTGTGCACTCGGCGTCGTGGTCGGCTGCGGCGGCGATGACAATGGCGGTGGCAGTGCCGCGAGCGGCAAGCCGGTCGCCGGCGCGCCGTCCTGGTGCGGCAGCAAGAAGATCACGCTCGCGCTCACCGACGGATTCGGCGCCAACAACTGGCGTCGCATCACGAGAGCGGAGGCCGCGGACGAGGCCAAGAAGTGCCCTAGCGTGACCGAGTACAAGTACGCCGACGGCCAGGGCAACACGCAGAAGGCGATCTCGGACCTCAAGGGCATGGTCGCCCAGGGAGTCAACGCGGTCGTCGTGTTCCCCGACGCCGGCAAGGCGATGCTCCCGGCGCTGCGCGATTCGTATAAGGCCGGCGTCGTCACGGTCCCCTACCGGGTCGCCCCGGGCGGCAAGCCGGGCGAGGACTACGACTACTTCATCTCCACCGACTTCAAGGAGGCCGGCAAGCTCTGGGGCGAGTGGCTCAAGAAGGCGCTGCCGCACGGTGGCAACGTCATCAACCTCGGCGGCCCGGCGGCGAACTCGCAGAGCCTCGACGAGTACGCCGGCATGAAGGAGGTCCTCGCCGACCGTCCCGACATCAAGTTCATCGGCCAGACCCCGTATCACGTCACCAACTGGGACCCGGCTGAGACGCAGAAGGTCGTGACCGCCGTGCTCGCCAAGTATCCAAAGATCGATGCGATCACGACGGACTTCGGCGCGGCGCTGGCCAGCTCGTTCAGCGCCTTCGACCAAGCCGGGCGCAAGATCCCCGCCGTCGCCACCGAGGACGCCAACGTCCTCGCGTGCGACTGGAAGAAGCGGCAGAAGGACAACCCGGAGTTCAAGCTGTTCACGGTCGATTCGCAGAACTGGATGTCGCGGACGGCCGTGGACTTCGCCGTGGCCAAGGCGACCGGCGGCCAGGTGCCGTCGTCACCGGTGGTGCCGCAGAAGGCGTTCGAGGACTCGCTCAGCGGGAAGCCGAACCCGGTCACCTGCGACCCGTCGCTGTCCGGTGACGCGTTCCTGTCCAGCCACCTGACCAAGCCCCAGATCAAGGCGGCGCTCGCCCAGTAGGGCGCCGATCGGACCGCGCCGCCGGAGCGCTCGCTCCGGCGGCAACGTCCGGGAAGACACGCTGATGTCAGCCCAGGTAGAGGCACCACGTCAACAAGCGACGCTTCTCCAGCTCTCCGGCATCTGGAAGCGGTTCCCCGGTGTCACGGCGCTCAAGGACGTCTCGTTCGCCGTGCGCGCCGGCGAGGTTCACGCGCTGCTGGGAGAGAACGGCGCCGGCAAGTCGACGCTCATGGGCGTGGCGGGCGGCGAGATCGTGGCCGGCGAGGGCACGATCGCGTTCGGCGACGAGAGCCTCGATCGCCTCACTCCGGCGATGGCGCGCGACCGCGGCCTGGCCATCGTCCATCAGCACCCGGCGCTGCTGCCGGACCTCACCGTGGCGGAGAACATGGCGCTGGCCGTGCCGGCCGCACTGCGCGAGGCCAACGGCTCAGGGACATCGTGGATGCGCGAGCAGCTCGACCGGGTGGGCTGCAGCGCGCGCCTGACGAGCCGCATCCAGGACCTCACGGTCGCGCAGCGCGCGCTGATCGAGCTGGCCAAGGCGCTGTCGCTCAATCCCCGGATCCTCATCCTCGACGAGCCGACCGCCGCGCTCGGAGCGGACATGGTGACGCGCGTGTTCGAGGCCGTGCGCGAGGCCGCGACGCGCGACGCTGCTGTGGTCTACATCTCGCATCGCCTACCCGAGGTTCGGCGGATCGCGGACCGCGTGACCGTGATGCGCGACGGCGCGATCCAGGCCACTGAGCCGCTCGAGTCGGTCACCGACGAGGAGATCCTGCGCCTGATCGTCGGGCGCCCCATCTCGACCACGTATCCGCCGAAGCCCGGGCGGGCGGGGGATGAGCCGGCCACGCTCACCGTCACCGAGCTGTCGGGTGACGAGTTCACCGACGTGAGCCTCGAGGTGCACGCCGGGGAGATCCTCGGCCTGGGCGGCATCGCGGGCAACGGGCAGAGCGAGTTCATGCGCGCGCTCGCGGGGCTCGAGGCGGCAACCGGGAGCGCGCGCCTGGGTGAGGCCGAGCTCAAGCTCGGGCGGCCCGATGCCGTGCGCGAGGCCGGCGTCGCCTACCTGCCGGGCGACCGGCACGGCGAGGGTCTGCTGATGAGCCTGACCGTCCGCGAGAACGCGTCGCTGTCCGCGCTGCCGCAGTTCGCCCGCCGCGGCTTCGTCGACCGCCGGCGCGAGGCCGCGGCGGTCGAGCATGAGCGCGCCGCGCTGAACATCCGCACACCGTCCATCGAATCAGGGATCTCGACGCTTTCGGGCGGCAACCAGCAGAAGGTCGTCCTGGCCCGGGCAATGCTGAGCGAGCCGACGCTGGTGCTGGCCGAGGAGCCCACGCAGGGCGTCGACGCCGGAGCGCACATCGAGATCTACCGGATCCTGCGCGACGTCGCCAACCAGGGCACGCCGGTCGTTGTGCTGTCGTCGGACAGCCGCGAGCTGGAGGGCCTGTGCGACCGCGTCGTCGTCTTCTCGCGCGGACAGCTGATCGGCGAGCTGAGCGGCGACGACGTGTCGGAGGAGAACATCGGCCGCGTGATCGTCACCGCGACATCGCACCGCGCCGAGTCGGCGGGACGCCGGCGGGCGACCGGCGACGAGTCGTTCCTTGACCGCGTCCGGACCTTCGCCAAGGGCGACTACGCGCCCAGCGTCACGCTGGCGGCCGTGATCCTCCTCCTCGGCCTCTACACGTGGACGGTCAACGAGCGATTCACGGCGCCGTTCAACGTGACGTCCGTGCTGACGCTGCTCGCGGCGCTCGCGTTCATCAGCTTCGGGCAGCTCATCGTCCTGCTCACCGGCGGCATCGACCTCTCGGTCGGCCCACTCGCCGGGCTGTGCGTGGTGGTGTGGTCGTTCTTCGTCGTCGACGGCAAGTCCACCGGCGCGATCGCGTTCGGGTTCGTGGTCGTGCTGGCCATTGCGGTCGCGGTCGGCCTGATCAACGGCGTGCTCATCCGGTACGGGCGGTTCACCGCGGTCGCGGCGACGCTGGCGATGTACATCGCGCTGCAGGGCGTCTCGCTGATCCTGCGCCCCGAGCAGGGCGGCTTCATCCTGACCAGCGTCGTCGACGTGGTTGAGGCGAAGGTGGGTGAGGTGCCGATCGCCTTCCTCGTGGCGGTGGCCCTGGCGATCGGCATGGAGTTGGCGCTGCGGCGCACGCGCTGGGGCCTCGCCATACGCGGGGTGGGGTCGCGCGAAGACGCCGCGCACCGGCTCGGGGTTCGGGTCAACCGCTCGATCGTCGGTGCCTATGTCGCCTGTTCGGCCTTCACCTATCTCGGGGCGATCATGCTGATGGCGCAGCTGGGCGTCGGCGACCCGACGCAGGGCGTGAGCTACACGCTGGCGAGCATCACGGCCGTCGTGCTCGGCGGCGCCAGCCTGTTCGGCGGCCGCGGGTCGTTCGTCGGGGCGCTGCTCGGAGCGGCCCTGATCACCGAGATCACGAACGCGACGACGTTCCTGCAGCTCTCGCAGGCCTGGCAGTTCTGGTTCCTCGGGCTGCTCACGCTCGGAGCGGCAGCGACGTACACGACCGCGCGACGCGCGGGGCTGCGCTGATGACCGCGACGATGACGGCCGCACGCTTCCACGGCGCGGGCGACATCCGCGTGGAAGACGTGCCGTGCCCGGACGAGCCCGGTCCCGGCGAGGTGCTCCTGCGCGTCGCGACGTCGGGCATCTGCGGCAGCGACGCGATGGAGTACCGCGCCGGCCCGGTCCTCGTGCATCGGCTCGACACGCGGCATCCCGTGACCGGCCATCTGGGTCCGGTCACGCTCGGGCACGAGTTCGCCGGCGAGGTCGTGGCGGTCGGCGCCGGCGTCGAACAGCTCGCGGCGGGCATGCTCGTCGCGTGCGGCGCCGGCATCTCGTGCGGCGAGTGCGGGCCGTGCCGCGTCGGCCGGACGCACCTTTGCACGAGCTACGCGACGATCGGCTTCCATCGTGACGGCGGCCTGGCCGGGTACTGCCTCGCGCCCGCGGAGATCTGCTTCGACGCGGGCGCGTACGGCCTCTCGGCGGACGCTGCCGCGCTCGCGCAGCCGATGTCGATCGCCGTCCACGCGGGGCGACGTGGCCGCATCGCCGCCGGTGAGACGGTGATCGTCATCGGCGCGGGCGGCATCGGCTGCTTCCTGATCTTCGCCGCGGTGCAGTGGGGCGCGCGGGTGATCGTCAGCGATCTCGACGACGAGCGCCTGGCGATCGCCGCCGCGCTGGGAGCGGCGACGATCGTACGCGCGGGCGCGGGCGAGCGCCTCGAGGACGCGCTCGCGGATGTCACGCCGGACGTGATCTTCGAGGTCTCGGGCTCCGCGCCGGGGCTCGAGCAGGCGGTGGCGCTTGCGCCACGGGGCGGCCGCGTCGTCGCCGTGGGCATCCAGAAGTCGCCACCGGTCGTCCAGATGCAGCGTGTGACACTCGACGAGCTCGAGCTGATCGGGACGGTCGCGCACGCCGTCAACGACGACTTCCCCGAGGCGCTCCGGCTGATCGCCCACCGCCCCGGTGGCTGGGGCGACACGGCGCCGGAGGTGCTCCCGCTCGCATCACTGCTCGACGAGGGCATCCTGCCGCTGGCCGAGGGTCACAGCCGGCGGGTCAAGACCCTCTTCGACCCGTGGATCGACAGCGCGCGACCGTCCGCGACAGCGGCGGCGTCATGAGTGCCGCCGGTCATGGCGTGGGAAGTGCCGCCGTCAAGCCGGCCTCGCGCGCGAGCCGCGGGACGAGCACGGAGAAGTCCAGATCGCCCATGCCGGACCCGATGCATGCTTGGAGCAGTTGCTGCACCAGCGCCGTCGCAGGGACCGGCACGCCCGCGCTGTTCGAGCACTCGACGACGAGTCGGAGATCCTTGTGCATGAGGCTGGCCGAGAACGTCGTGGCGTAGTCGTCGGCGGCCAGCGGGGCGGCCTTGTACTTGACGAACGGCGAGCCGACGACGGACGCCCCGATCACCTCGAGCATCTGCTCGCGGCCGAGCCCGTACGCCTCGCCGAGCACCAGCGCTTCGGCGAGGAGCTGCGTGGTGCCGCCCACCATCACGTTGAGCGCCAGCTTCATCACGCGCGCCTGCTCTCCGTCACCGAGGTAGCGAAGCGTCGGCCCGATCGCCTCCAGCACCGGGCGCGCGCGGCCGAACGCATCGGCGTCGCCGGACACCAGGATCGTCAGGTTGCCCGCGGCGACCACGCCGGGGTTGCCGCTGACCGGCGCACGCAGGAAGGCGGCGCCACGGGCGCGCGCGGCGTCCGCGACGCGGGCCGAGGTCGGCACGTCGATCGTGCTCATGTCGACGACGATCGGCGGCAGCATGTCGGCGCTGAGCACGCCGCCGGGTCCGCACAGAACCGCCTCCACCGCCGGGCCATCCGCGAGCATCGAGATGGCGATGTCGGCGCCGTCGCCGGCCTCCGCGGGCGTCGCGGCGAGGACCGCTCCGCGCTCCCCGAACTCCTCGCCTCTTTGTGGCGTGCGGTTGTACGCGCGCAGCTCCGCGCCGGTGGTTTCCAACCGGCGCGCGATCGCCGCTCCCATTGCGCCGAGACCCAGCATCGCCACCCGCATCTTGCGCTCCTAGCGTCTGTTGAACCTGAACGACTGTCTAGTAATACTGTACATCTGCATTGGGCGTGTGAGAGAGGAATGCCGTGATCGGATCACCCGGAGCGACGATGGCCGTGGACTGGGAGCAGCGGGTCGACTTCGCACGGCTGCGCAGTGACCGGTTCGCGCGCACGAAGGCCGCGTTGGAGGCGTCAGACCTGGGCGCGCTCTTGCTCTACGACCAGAACAACATCCGCTACACCACCAGCACCCACATCGGCGAGTGGGCGCGGGACAAGAGCGCGCGCTTCGCGCTCGTGCCGCGCACCGGCGACCCCATCCTTTGGGACTTCGGGTCGGCGGCCCGCCACCACCAGCTGTACGCGCCGTGGTTCCCGGAGTCGTCGTGGCAAGCGGGCGTGTCGGCGATGCGCGGCGCGATGCCGGCGGAGACGGGGGTGCCGGCGCTGATGGCCTCGCACGTGTACGAGGCGCTGCGCGAGCACGGGCTCGAGGACGAGCCCGTGGGGATCGACATCAGCGACATGCCGACGATGGTCGCGCTGCGGGCGCGCGGCCTGGAGCTCGGCGATGCGGCGCCGGTCATGCAAAGCGCGCGTCGCATCAAGACGCCGGACGAGATCGCGCTGCTCGACCACGCGGCGGCGATCGTCGATGCGGTCTACGACGTCATCTACCGCACGCTGCGGCCCGGGATCCGCGAGAGCGACGTGGTCGCCGCGGCGCACAAGCTGCTGTTCGAGCTCGGGTCCGAGCAGGTCGAAGCGATCAACGCGGTCTCAGGCGAGCGCTGCTCACCGCACCCGCACGTGTTCTCGGACCGGCTGCTGCGGCCGGGCGACCAGGCGTTCTTCGACATCATCCACTCGTTCATGGGCTACCGGACGTGCTATTACCGCACGTTCTCGGTCGGCGGCGCGAGCCAGGAGCAGCTCGACGCCTATAAGCAGTGCCGCGAGTGGCTCGACAGTGCGATCGAGCTCGTGCGTCCGGGGGTCACGACCGATCAGATCGCGGCGGTCTGGCCGCGCGCCGAGGACCTCGGCTTCAAGGACGAGGAGTCGTGCTTCGGGCTGCAGTTCGGGCACGGCCTCGGCGTCGGGCTGTACGAGGCGCCGATGATCTCGCGACTGCACTCGTTCGAGAACCCGATCGAGATCGAGGTCGGGATGGTGTTCGCGCTCGAGACCTACTGCCCCGCCCGCAACGGCCGCGGCGCCGCGCGGATCGAGGAGGAGGTGGTGGTGACGCCGGACGGGCCCGAGGTGATCACGCGCTTCCCGGGCCAGGAGCTGCTCGTGTGTGGCAAGACGTACACGCGCGGCGCCGACGTCGTCTCCGAGTCGTCCGGTCCCGCGGTGGAGCCGGCGCCCGCGGGCGTGGGGTACTGACGATGGCGACCGAGACCGCCGTCGAGCTCGACGTCGCGCACGCGCTCGCCCTCTACCGGACGATCCGCCTGATCCGGCGCTTCGAGGAGACCGTGCAGGCGCTGTTCCTGCGCGGCGAGGTCCACGGGACAACCCATCTCTACGTCGGTCAGGAGGCCGTGGCGACCGGCGTCGGCGACGTGCTCGGGCCTGACGACCGCGTCGCGGCTACGTACCGCGGCCACGGCCATGCCTTGTCGGTCGGCGTGTCGCCGCAAGCGCTGCTCGACGAGATGCTCGGGCGCGCGACCGGCGTCTGCGCGGGCCGCGCCGGCTCGATGAACGTCGTCGACCTCGAGCACCGCCTGATCGGCTCGTTCGGGATCATCGGCGGCAGCATGGCCGCGGCCACCGGCGCGGCGCTGGCGCTGCGCCGGACCGGCGGTGTCGCCGTCGCCTACTTCGGCGACGGCTCGACCAACCACGGCTACTTCCACGAGTGCCTGAACTTCGCCGCCGTGCAGCGGCTGCCGGTCGTCTACATCTGCGAGAACAACCTGTACGGCGAGTTCACGCCGTGGGAGGACGTCACGGCGGGGCAGATCCTCGACCGCCCGCGTGCGATGGGCGTCGATGCCCGCCAGGTCGACGGCATGGACGTGTTCGCGGTGCGCGAGATCGCGTCGCAGGCGGTGGCCACGGCTCGGGCCGGAGGCGGTCCGGTCTTCGTCGAGGCGCTGACGTACCGCTTCGTCGGACACTCGCGCAGCGACCCCGGGGCGTACCGCAAGCCGGGGGAGCTCGACGAGTGGAAGCGGCGCGACCCGCTCATCGTCGGTGCTCGCACACTGCGCGAGCGCTATGAGCTCGGCGCCGACGTGATCGAAGAGACCGACGCCGCAGTTGACAGGGAGATGGAGGCGATCGCCGAGCAGGCGCTGGCAGCACCGTTTCCCGAATCCGGCACGCCGGCCAGGGAGTTCGCGCCATGATCGAGTACCGCGACGCCATCCGCGATGCGCTCGATGAAGAGCTCGCGCACGACGACCGCGTCGTGTTCTTCGGCGAGGACGTCGCCAAGCCCGGCGGCGTGTTCGCGGTGACGGGCGGGCTCGTGGAGCGCCACGGTTCGGATCGCGTGTTCGACACGCCGATCTCCGAGCTGGCGATCTCGGGAGCGGCGTTCGGCGCCGCCGTCAACGGACTGCGTCCGGTCATCGAGATCATGTTCGGCGACTTCCTCCCGATCGCGATGGATGCGATCGTCAACCAGGCGGCGAAGTACTGGTACCTCTCCAACGAGCAGGCGCCGGTGCCGCTGGTGATCCGGTCGGCGGTCGGCGCCGGCGGCCGCTTCGGCGCGATCCACTCCCAGAACCCGGCGACATGGTTCCTCGGAGTCCCCGGCCTAAAGATCGTCGCGCCGTCGACGTCGAGCGACGCCAAGGCCCTGCTCAAGGCGGCGATCCGTGACGACAACCCCGTGCTCTGCCTTGAGCACAAGCGGCTCTACTCGACCAAGGGCGAGCTCGAGGGCCCAGAGGTGGGGGAGCTCGGCAAGGCCGCGGTGCGTCGCACCGGCGACGACCTGACGATCGTGTCCGCGATGAAATCCGTCCACGACTGCCTCGCCGCCGCGGAGACGCTGGCCGAGGAGGGCATCGACGCCGAAGTGATCGATCTGCGCAGCCTGCGCCCGATCGACTCCGACACCGTCCTCGCCTCGGTCGAGAAGACGAACCGTCTCCTCGTGGTCGAAGAGGGACCGCGCACGGGTGGCTGGTCGGGCGAGATCTTGGCCATCGCCACCGAGGCCGCGCTCCACGACCTCGACGATGCGTGGCGGCTCACGACCGCTGACCACCCGATCCCGTACAGCCCGACACTCGAGGACGCGTTCCTGCCGCTGCCCGACGCGATCGTCGCGGACGTCCGCGGCCGGCTCGGCGTGGCCGAGCCCACACCGGCGTAGCTGGCAGCGTCCTCGCGTCGGTGGCCGCGGGAGACTCCACGGCGGCTTTCTCTGCAGCCGCCACAACTCGGCGGGGTCTCAAACGGGGTCCTAAGTGAGGGGAAGTGAGTAAAGCTGACGACGACTCAAACGGCACCAGAGCCGAATCAGCACCCGGCAGAACCAGAGTTGTCGGGTTGTGGTCCCGGCGGTCGCGGGTGGAATCCCGTCGCTCACGCGGACGTCCGAGGTGGCGGCCCCCTATCACGTCACCGTCCGATCCCTGGGACGCTTCGGCGCGCGTCAAGTCCCGGGACATGACCCGCGTCGAACCTACGAGACCACGCGCCGGAATCGTGTGGTCTTCGTCTCTAATCGGGCTCACAACCCCGTGCCACCAGCGGGATTCCGAACGCTCTGACGATGGGCCAGGAATCGGCTCGGTACCCAATCGAGTGCCCAATGAACGCTCGACTCGGACCATCCGAAAAGAAGAAAATCCCGCTGGAATGCGGGATTGCGGATGGCGAGACCCGGACTCGAACCGGGGACACCACGATTTTCAGTCGTGTGCTCTACCAACTGAGCTATCTCGCCAAGGCCGCCTAAGGCTAGCGCGCCTCAGCGACCCCGAGGGACCGCAGCGAGG
>JBKPLC010000034.1:0-8203 GCA_046731495.1 Actinomycetota bacterium
GGCTCGACCTGCGCCCCGGCGTCACCGGCTGGGCGCAGATCCATGGCCGGGCCGGAATCCCGTGGGAGGAGCGCATCGAGCTCGACGTCTGGTACGTCGAGCACCGCTCCCTCCGGCTCGACCTGAAGATCCTGGCGAACACGCCGGGCGCCCTCCTGGCCGGCGCCGGCAACGTCGCCCCCGATCCCTACGCGGGCTCCTCGGCCGACTCGCCGCTGCGCCAGGCCGCCGAGCGCGAGCGCCAGGAGGCGAGGGAGCGCTGATGGCCCGCGGGATTTCGCTCAGGGACTTCAAGCCCGAGGACGCCGATGCAGTACACCGCTGGTTCAACTCACCGGCCGCGACCGCCAACCTGCTGGAGCACCGCGAGCGGGAGTTCAGCGAGGGCGACGCGCGCCGCTGGGTCGAGCGGGCGATCGAGCAGTCGAAGGACCCGGCCTCCGAGGACCGCAAGTGGGCGGTCGAGGTCGAGGGGATCGACGGGCCGGTCGGGTTCACGGCGCTCTACGGGCTGCGTCGCCAGACCGCCCCGGAGCTCGGGGCGATCATGGGCGACGAGCGGGTGCGCGGCAAGGGCGTCGGCCGCGAGGCCGAGCGGCTCACGAACCTGAAGGCGTTCGAGGAGTTCGGCGCGCACAAGGTCTACGGGCGGATTCCGGCGACCAACGAGGCGGCGAAGAAGGCCGTGATCTACAACGGCTGGCAGCAGGAGGGGGTGCTCCGGAGGCACGTGCGGCATGGCGACGAGCTGATCGACGTCGAGCTCTGGGGCGGCTTCCCCGAGGACCTGCCCGAGCCTCCCGAAGAGTGAAGGCCCGCCTGATCGAGGACGGCGGGCGAGCCGCCTCCGACGCCGAGCAGTTCTTCCGCTCGCCCGACTTCCTCGAGGCGGAGGCCGCCACGCACAGCCTCGCGATCGAGGGAGAAACAGAGCTCCGCCTCCCGCTGATCGTCAGGGAGATCGACTCCAGCGACAGGCGCGACGCAATCTCGCCCTACGGCTATCCGGGGGCCGCCAGCTCGCCGGACAACCCACCCGATCCGGCCGAAATCGACTGGTCCGAGACCGGCCTGGTCAGCATCTTCGTGCGGGACCGCGTCGGCGAACGAGCCTGCCTCGCCGGAGGCACGCTGCGGAGCCACGTGCACGTCGCGGAGGGCACGGGAGGCGTCCGCAAGCGCCTCCGCGAGCAAATCCGCCGCAACGAGCGGCGCGGATGGCAGGTGCGGCTCGTTCCGGGTCGCGAGGTGGAGATGGGACAGCTCGGCGGCTTCGAGCGCGCCTACGCGGAGACGATGGCGCGCACTGGAGCCGCGGAGCGCTACCTCTACCCGACCAGCTACTTCGGGCGCCTCCTGCACAGCCGGCGGAGTTGGCTCCTGCTCGCCGAGCACGAGGGCGAACCGCTGGCCGGCGCCATCGCGGCGGCGAGCGACGGCTACCTGCACTACTACCTCGGCGGGACCGCGGATGAGGCGCTTTCGGACTCGCCGATGAAGAACCTCTTCTGGGCGATGATCGGCCTCGGAGATGAGCTCGGGCTGCCAGTCAGCCTCGGCGGGGGGGTCAATCCGGGGGATTCGCTGGATGAGTTCAAGCGAGGCTTCGCCAACGGCGAGGCGCCGTGGCACACCCACGAGGTCGTCTGCGACCGACCGGCCTATGACGAGCTCGCAGCGGCGGTCGAGGCCCCGCGCGAGGGGTTCTTCCCCGCTTACCGTTAATCGGGTTGCGCTGACGCGCACCCTCGCACCTAAGCGGCCACACCGCCCGGTGCGCGGCGCTTCCTCTTGCAGCGCTTCCCCTTCTTGCAGCGGCGCTTCGCGAAGTGCTTGATGCGCTTCTGCACGGCAGCCTGGATCTGCGGCACCAGCGGGATCATGGCGCCCCCCGGGCAGGCGGTCAGCCCGAGGGTGGTGTGGCCCATGATGCGCGGCACGGTCACGACGGCGCCCTTCGGATAGCGACTCTCGGACCCACCCGCCGAGATGAGCTGGACCGCCGCCGTCACCGGATAGGCGCGGTTCACGCCCATCTTCCAGGCGAGGAATTGGATGATCGAGCGCACCGCCTCGGGCGTCGGCACCTCCGCCGTGTGGTCTCCGATCGAGGCGATCGACGTCGTCTGGGAGTTGAAGCCCTGCGCCTGGGCGCCGACGACCGGACGCTTCAGGCCGCCCGCGCGGCCCTCGTAGAGGGTCCCGTAGCGGTCGACGAGCGCGTTGTAGCCGATGTCGTTCCAGCCGTTGCCGTAGACGTGGAAGCGGCAGATCCCGAGCACGATCGAGGGTGCCTCCTCGGGCGTGTAGTCGTTGGCGTTCACGGTGTGGTGGATCACCGCCGCCTGGACGGTCCCGTACTCGGCGGGCCCTCGTGGCGGGCAGCCCCCGTCGGGGAGGTCCGCGCCCCAGCCGGCGCGGCTGACGAGGCGCGGCTTCGGTGCCAGCGCCTCCGCGACCGGTGTCGAGGCGACCGAGATGAACGCGGTGTTGATCGCGCGTCGCGCCGACACCAGCAGCCGGCTCGCGAAGGAACCGGAGGTCCCGGAGACGTTGACGAAATGGAGGCGCCCGCGCGGCCTGAACGGTGCGCGCACCTGCGCCTGGTCGGCACCGCCGGCGTAGATCGGGGTCCCGTCCTCCTGCTCGACCCAATCGCTCCAGCGCCCGTCATCGTCGCGGACGCGGATCTGGACGGAGCGCAGCTCACGCGCCACCCCCACCAGGTCGAATCGGTGCGGCGCATCGACAGGCGGGGAGATCCAGCGAGCCGCCTTCTCATCCGGATGTGCCCTGCGCGCGGACGCGACAGCGGCGGGAGCCATGCGCTTGGCGGAGGGGATCGCGCTCTCGAAGTCGACTGCGCCCGGCGTGTACGGGCGCAGCGAGAGCGCCGGCGCCGCCACCCAGGCGAGCGCCGTGATCAGCGCGAGGAGAGCCCCAAGCAGAACCTTCTTGCGCATCCGCTACTTGTAACCCGGGGCGCACTCCCAGGATGCGCGACTTATGGCAAATCGACCGGGATGCCCTGCTCCGGCCCGTTGCCGCGGTAGGTGTCGCGGAAGTTCCGGATCACGTCGAGGACGGCCTCGTTGTAGTGCGGGCAGACCGCCTCATTGGTCCAGGCCGTGACCGCGACGTCGTAGGGCATGTCCGGATCGGGGTAGAGCAGCATGCCGTTGGGGTCGTCGTCGAAGACGCCTTTCAGCGCCAGCTGCTGGGCCTCGGGCAGGCTCGGCTTGTAGTGGATCTCGATCCGCCCGTGCTCCATGGCGTGGACCTCGTTGCGGATGTTCATCCCGTCCGTCTGGGGGTTGCTGCTGATCGGTGTGCTGTAGGCGCCGTCGTCGATCGGGACGGGGTTGTGGTTCCCGGAGGTCGGCGGCACGGTCTTGTACTCGACGGGCTGTGAGTTCGGGACATGGGTGTTGCCCTCGTCCGGCAGGTTGAGCTTGAGCTCACAGCCGGCCTGCTCGGCCGAGATCTTCAGGTCCGCGACCTTGATGGGCGGAGGCGCCGTGCCCTCGCGGCAGTCGGGCTCGAGTCCCTTGAAGCTGCCGCCCGAGTTCTTGATATGCGCGTTGGAACAGGCATCGGTCCCGCCCCCGCCCCCGCCGCTTGCGATCACCGCGACCAGGCCCGCGACCACGGCGAGCGTCAGGATCCCGGCGACCACGTAGCCGGCGATCAGCCGGCCTCGCCCCCTGGAGGCTGCGGCGCGCTCGGCGGCGAGCCGTTGCTGGCGCAGGCGCTCCTTCTCTTCCTTGCGGGAAGCCATGGGGGCGGAAAGCTAGCGGAGGCTCTTCAAGCCCCGCTTATCCGGCGGCGGTCTTCGCGGCCGGGGAGGGCGGTGGCGGAGCCGGCTTGTCTGCCCAGACGTCGTCGAGGAACCGGGCGAGCTCGTCATCGAGGCGCTCCGGCGAGATTCGCCACTCGAGAATCGAGTTGGCCTCGATCAGGCGCGAATTCGGGAGCTCCTCGGCGAGCATGCCCGAGTCCGAGAAGGGGTGAAGCGGGTCCCGGTGATGGCCGATCACCAGCGTCGGCTGCTCCATCTCGACGCGGAACTGGTGATGGGGCGCCGACGAGCCCAGGAAGAGGCCCTCCAGCACGGCCATCGAGGGCTCGGGATCCTGGCGGAGCAGGTCGAGGCCCACGTCGATCAGCGGATTCGACCGCGGGATTCGCCGGCTCGCCGACGCGATCGTCCTCCAAAGGGGGGCACCGAACCGCAGCCCGATCATGATCGGGGTGAAGATCACCGCCACGGCGAGCAGCGCGTTGTCCAGCACCGGCATCTCGACCATCATCCCCCGCACGCGCTTGGGCGAGAGGTAGGCGAGCTCGAGGGTCGTGTTGGCCCCGAGTGAGGTGCCCCCGACGACGGCCTCGTCGAGCTCGAGATGGTCCATGAGCGCCTCCACCTGCCGCGCGAAGAAGGTCATCGAGTAGTTCGACATGTCCGTCGGGCGGTCCGAGCGGCCGTGCCCCAGCAGATCCATCGCGATCGCCCGGTTGCCGCGCCTCGCCATCTCGGGTCCGAGCCGGTCGAACATGTGCCGGTTGAGCAGCAGGCCATGGATCAGGATCAGCGGCCGCTCTCCGGCCCCGTACTCGTCGTACGAGATCCGGTGACCGTTGTAGTCGAACTCCGGCATCCCGGCATTATTAACCGGGTTGCGCCTCGCCTCCGGCTGCGACGCACCCTCGCATGAAGGAGAGGCCTCAGCCGGCCCGGACGGCGGCGGGCTCGTCGGCCTCCGGCGCCTCCCAGGGCCTGGCAACCCGGAGCGCCGAGAGGATCGCCCGCGTGGCGGGCCAGCGGTTGAGGGCGTAGAAGTGGATGCCGGGAGCGCCGCGGCGGAGCAGGTCGGCGCATTGCTGAGCCGCGTAGGCGACGCCGAGCTCGAACTCGACCCGCTCGTCACCACCCGCCGCCTCCATGGCCTCGGCCAGCGGCTCCGGGATCTTCGCCTCGCAGAGCTCCGAGATCCTGGCGATCTGCTTGTAGGCCGTCATGGGCATGATCCCCGGGATGATCGGCACGTCGATCCCCGCCGCCCGAGCCGCCGGGAGGAAGTCGAAGTAGGAGCGGTTGTCGAAGAAGAGCTGGGTGATCAGGAAACCCGCGCCGTTCTCGAGCTTGGTCTTCAGGTAGGCGATGTCCGCCTCCAGGCTGGGCGCCTCCGGGTGGACCTCGGGGAAGCAGGAGCCGCCGATCGAGATCTCGGGGTGGGTCTCCGTGATCAGCCCGGCGAGCTCGGCGGCGTTGCCGAGACCGCCCTCGGGCTGCACGAAGTCGGCCTGCCCGCGCGGCGGGTCGCCGCGGAGCGCGAGGATGTTCTCGATCCCCGCGTCCGCGATGCGGTCGATGATCTCCCGCAGGCTCTCGACGGTCTCCCCGACGCAGCTCAGGTGGGCCATCGCCTCGACGCCGTAGTCGTCGCGAATTGCCCTGGTGGTCTCGAGCGTGCCCTCACGGGTCGCTCCGCCGGCTCCGTAGGTGACGGAGAAGAAGTCCGGCTCGAGCTCACGCAGGACGGCGACCGTCTCGAACAGGGACTCGCGGCCCTCCTCGGTCTTCGGGGGGAAGAACTCGACTGAGAAGCTCGGCGACGTCGAGGCGGCGAGAATTTCGTCAATTCTCATTAGACGCAAGGGTATTGAGCGGCGCATACGATCGAGGCAATGCCCTTTCACGTCGAGATCAGCAGGGGGTATCGCCGCGCTCGCGCCTTCAACCTGGACGAGGCGAGGCTCCAAGCCGAGGTCCTGGATCCCTGGATGCGGGGCCGCGTGGTCATGCTCGGTGACCGGGACTGGGAACCTCGTGACTGCAAGCTGATCGTCCTGGAGGGGCCGGAGCTGAGCGAAATGGACCTCGCGATGGGACGCGGCTGGTCGAACGCACAGCGAACGGCGGAGAACGTCACCCGTCGCCTCGTGGACGCCGGGTCCGTCCCGGCCGGAGGGCCGCTGGTGGTCGTTCTGGCGGAGAGCCACGACGCGGGAGCGGAGGTCGCGCGGGCCGTCGAGCGCCTCGGGCTCGAGACCGCGCCATGGTCGGAGCTCAGGGGACGGATCCTGAACCCGCCGCGCGACGGGCGAGGGGGCGGCTTTGCCGCCGTCCTGGCCTTCGACAGCTCCTCGCCTCCGCCCGAATGGCTCTTTGACGCGGGTCTGGCCCGGGGAGCACTCGGCACCCGGGCGGTCTTCGTGCAGGTGGGGGAGGCGTCGA
The DNA here is from genome assembly GCA_046731495.1 of Actinomycetota bacterium. GTDB lineage: Bacteria > Actinomycetota > Thermoleophilia > Solirubrobacterales > 70-9 > DASUPK01. The sequence goes on from JBKPLC010000034.1 coordinate 6,239, forward strand.
TCCCCTCTCAGCTCGCCGGGATCGAGGTGATGCGGCTCGATCCCGAGAATGAGGCTTCGCTGCAAGCGCTCGAGGCGCGGCTCGCGAAATGAAGCGGGGCGCCCCGAAGGACGCCCCGCGATGCTCGATACCTGCCTGGCAGGCTTTATTCAGGTAGCCGCTTCGATCTTCTCCGCGACTCGCTTGACGATGCCCGGCTTGGAGAACTTCACCTCGGTGCCGCGGGCGACGGCGATCACCGGCGTGTTGGCGGTCTCGATCGCGTAGCCGGCGCGGGCGCTCAGGTTGACGTGGCCCTTGGGCGAGGCCGGCGAGGAGCCGACGACCAGCAGGTCGGTGCCCTCATGGCGGTCCGCGACCGTGGCGCCGAGCGCGTCCGCGAGGCCCTTGGCGGTGTTGAAGGCGGCCTCATCGCCGTCCTCCTCCGCGAGCACGCCGATGGACTTGATCTCCGCGTTTTGGTTGCGGAACCCGGCCGGCGCGACCGCGACCGCCACGGGGCCGCCGGTCAGCATCCGCTGGGCGGAGGTGCCGGGCAGGACGGCGCCCTCGGCGGTCCGGTAGTCGGAGCCGAAGACGATCACGTCGGCCTTCTCGCTCTCGGCCAGCTCCCAGAGGCCGGCGCCGGTCGAGGCGTGGACGATCACGTGCCGCTGGATCTTCTCGTCGCCGAGCGCTTGCGCGCCGTGCTCGAGCAGCTCCGCGGCCTCCTTCTCCTCGAGCGCCTCGCGGGCGCTGTCGGGCAGCTGCGTGTGGCGGACGTAGGCCAACGAAATCTCGCCGCCCAGCTCGCCGAGGACGCGGCCGAGCGAGAGCGCGTCCCTGTCGTTGTCGGTGTCGTCGTAGGAAACGATGATCTTTGCCATTGCGGTGGTCTCCTGGGGTCTCGTTGAGCTTGCGTTTCGAAGTTCGACGGCATGGTGCCCGCCTCCTGGCATTAGCGCAAGCACTTCTTCTGATCTCTAGAATTAGCACTGCTAATGCTGAGCGTGCAGCGCATCAGAGTGTTCCGGGAGGTCCTGGCGCAGGGCTCCTTCTCCGAGGCCGCCAGCGCCCTCAACTACACGCAGTCGGCGGTCTCCCAGGCGATTGCGCGCCTGGAGGCGGAGGCCGGCGTGCCTCTGATCGAGCGCGACCGCCGCGGCGTGCGCCCGACGAGCGCCGGCGAGCGCCTCAATGAGCACGCGGGGCGGATCCTCACCCAGCTCGACGCCGCCGAGGCCGAGCTGGGTGCGATCGCCGGAATCGAGGGAGGGGAGCTCCGGATGGCGTCGTTTCCCACCGCAGGCGCGACGCTGATGCCGCTCGCGATTGCGGCCTTTCGCTCCGGCTATCCCGCGGTGACGCTCAGCCTGGTCGAGGGCGAGCCCGAGGAGCTCACGCCCCGCCTCCGAGACGGGGAGTTCGACCTTGGGCTGATCTTCGTGTTCGAGGGGACCGGCGAGCTCGGCCCGGGGCTGCGGGCCACGCCGCTCTTCGAGGACCCGATGAAGCTCGCCCTGCCCAAGGGCCATCGACTCGCACGGAAGGAGCGCGTCACGCTCGACGATCTGGCGGAGGAGGCCTGGGTGCAGACCTCCGAGGCGAGCGCCTGCGCACGCCACGTCGTGCGGATCTGCCGGGCGGCCGGCTTTCAGCCCCGGGTCTCCTTCGAGTCCGACGACTACCTGACCGTCCAGGGCCTGGTGGCCGCCGGGGTCGGCGTCGCCCTGATCCCGCAGCTCGCCCTCTCGCAGACGGTCAGCTACGACATCGCGGTTCGGGAACTCGATCCGGTCGCGCCGGTCCGGCACGTCGTCGCCGCGACCCCGGGATCGGGCGTCTCGCTGCCGGCCGCCGCGGCGATGCTCGAGCTTCTGCGGGACACAGCGGCGCGGTATCGACCGGACTGACCAGAAAACACGCCGCCCCCACCTTGCGGCGGGGGCGGCGCAGTTGCGTCGGTGTATCTAGGGCCTAACGACC
>JBKPLC010000035.1:0-18443 GCA_046731495.1 Actinomycetota bacterium
GGCGAGCGCGGCGCTGCGCCGCGCGTCGAGCGCCTCGCGGCCGAGCGCGACCGCGGCGACGGCCACGATCGCGGGGAAGGTGTAGACGAGCAGCGACAGGAGCGAGACGTCGATCCGCTCCAGGGCCGCGAAGTAGCAGCCGGCCTGCAGCGCGTAGGCGCAGGCTCCGAGCGCCAGGCCCGCCACGGCGTCGCGCGGGCGCAGCGACCGCACCTCCGCCCGTCCGCCGCCGACGGCCAGCAGCGCCCAGAAGAGCACCCCCGCGACCGCGAAGCGGACGGGCAGCAGCGTGCCGGCCGTCGCGCCCTCGGCGTAGGCGAGTTTGCCGAACACGCCCATCGCGCCGAACGCGGCGCCCGAGGCCAGGCAGAGCAGGGTTCCGGAGGAGCGCATGCGCGCAGCGTGCGCATTCGACGCATCAGTGTCGATTCCGATTCGTGATGTGAACCGTGTAGCGTTGCTGCACGATGCTCCACCTGCGCCGGCTGCGCCTACTGCGCGAGCTCAAGGAGCGCGGGACGATCGCGGCCGTCGCCGATGCGCTGCAGTTCACGCCGTCGGCCGTGTCGCAGCAGCTGGCGGCGCTCGAGCGCGAGACCGGCGTGCGCCTGCTCGAGCGCGTGGGGCGCGGCGTGCGCCTCACGGACCCGGCACTCGTGCTCGTCGAGCACGCGGACGCCCTGCTCGAGCGGGCGGCCTTGGCCGAGACGGATCTGGCCGCAGCCGCCGGGACGGTCACGGGGCGCGGGCGCATCGCGGGGTTCCAGTCGGTCCTCCTGCGAATCGCGCTGCCGGCGATGCAGGCGCTGGCCCGTGACGCGCCGCGCCTGCGCTGCGAGCTCGTCGAGGCCGAGCCGGAGCAGTCGCTGCCCGCGCTGGCCCTCGGCGACGTCGACCTCGTCCTGGGCGACGAGTGGCAGCACCAGCCCTGGCGGCTGCCCGCCGGACTGGAACGCCACGAGCTGCTGCGCGACCCCGTCCGCGTGGTCCTCCCCGCGGGCCATCCGGCGGCGCGCCGGCATGCGCGCTCGGTGCCCATGGCCGCGCTCGCCGGCGAAGCCTGGACGAGCGGGCACGCCGGAATGAGCTGGGAAGGCATCACGCAGCGCACGTGCCGCCAGTACGGCGGCTTCGAGGCCGACATTCGTCACCGGACGAACGACGCCACGGTCAGCCTCGTGCTCGTGGCCCGCGGGCTGGCCGTGACGCTGCTGCCGGATCTCGTGGTCCCCGCCAGGCATCCAGGCGTCGCCGTGCGGGACATCGCCGAGGGACCGGTCAGCCGGGCCATCTTCGCCGTCACGCGGGCGTCCGACGCGTCGCGCCCGTCGACGCGGGCGCTCGTGAGCGCCATGCGGCGGGCGGTGGCGGACCTGCCGCCTCCCGTGCCCTGACCCGGGCGGCTACTCGGCCGCGGCGGACGGCCGCTTCTTCGCCCGGCTCGGCGCGACGCGCGGCGGCTCGCCCGCCATCTTGGGATAGACCGGAGGCCAGGGCGCGTCGGGCAGGCCGGCGGCGCGGTCGCGCTCGTGCATCGCCAGCAACGGCTCGAGCGACTGCGGCGCGCGGTCCATGTCCTCCCAGGGATCGCCGAGCCGGTCGAGGCGGTCCGCGACGGTGGCGAGCGTCAGCTCGTCGGGGTGCAGCTCGAAGACCTCGTCCCAGCGCAGCGGCGTGGAGACCTGGCCGCCGGGACGGGCGCGCACCGCCCAGGCGCCGAAGACGGTCTTGTGCGGTGCGTTCTGGTTGAAGTCGACGAAGATCCGCGCGCCGCGCTCCTCCTTCCACCACGCCGCCGTGATGACGTCCGGGCGGCGGCGCTCGAGCTCGCGCGCGACGGCCACGGCGGCGGCCCGCACGGCGTAGGAGTCCCAGCGGGGCAGCAGGCGGACGTACACGTGCAGCCCCCGATTGCCCGTCGTCTTCGGGTAGGCGGCGATGCCCAGCTCGTCGAGGAGCGCCTTGAGCTCCGCCGCCGCGCGGCGCACGTCGTCGAAGTCCGTGCCGGGCTGCGGGTCGAGGTCCAGGCGCAGCTCGTCGCAGTGCTCGGGGTCGGCGGCCCGGTGGGGCCAGACGTGGAAGCCGAGGCAGCCGAGGTTGACCGCCCAGGCCACGTGCGCCAGGTCGGCGACGACGAGCGCGCGCGACGGCGTGCCGTTGACCGTCGTGACCGTCGTCGTCTGCAGCCACTCAGGCGCGGTCTCGGGCACGCGCTTCTGGAAGAACGACGGCCCGTCCGCGCCCCTGGGGAAGCGCTGCATGAGCACCGGCCGGCCGCCGGTCGTGCGCAGCAACGGCCCGCCCACGCGGACGTAGTGCTCGACCAGATCGCGCTTGGTCTCGCCCCGCTCGGCGAACAGGACCTTGCCCGGGCTGGACAGCCGCACCTCGCGGCCGTCCAGCTCGAGCAGGTCGGCGTCGGTCATCGGGCAGAGCGCGCCTCGGCGCCTCAGGCCCGCGGGCGGTAGGCGGCGTACACCACGCCGTTCTCGTACGCCTCCGAGGCCGCGAGCGAGAACTCGAGCGGGGCGGCATCCTCCGGGAACAACCGGGGGCCGGCCCCCCGGGTGAGCGGATACACGAACAGGTGCAGCTGGTCCACGAGCCCGTCCGCCAGCAGGGCGCGGACGAGCGTGATGCTGCCGCTGACGTAGAGGTCGCCGTCGACCTCCTCCTTCAGGCGGCGGATCGTCCCCGCGTCGTAGGGCCCGGCGACGGTCGAGTTGCGCCAAGTCGGATCGGTCAGCGTCCCGGAGACGACGTACTTGGTCGTGTCGTTGAAGAACGGCGCACCGGGGTCGTCCTCGACCGTCCGGGTCGACCACGCCGGCTCGAACATCTCGTAGGTGATCCGCCCGAGCAGGATGCCCCGGCTGCGGCCGGTGACCGCGCCGAGGAGCTCGGCCATCCTCGGGTCGAAGCCGTAGTCGAACGTCCACGTCGGTGCGTCGACGACGCCGTCGAGGGTCATGAACTCGTGCACGTGGATGGCGCCCATGGCCACCCTCCGCTACTGCGCGGGCGCGGCCTCGACGACCCAGATGTGGTTGCCGTCGGGATCGCGGACGCCGAACATCAGCGGGGCGCCGGGCGAGCGCATCGGCTCGGGGTCGACGTCGATGCCGCCGACGGCCTTCAGCCGCGCGTGCTCGCCGAGGACGTCACGGCTCTCGACGCCGATGGCGCTGCCGCCCGGCTCGTCGCGCATCGGCGGGTTGAGCGCCAGGCGCGCGTGCGAACCGGGCGGGGCGACCTCGAGCCAGCGCATCGCGCCGCCCTCGCCGAAGCGGACGTCGGAGCGCACCTCGAAGCCCAGCTTCTCGGTGTAGAAGGCCAGCGCCGCGTCCTGGTCGGCGACGGTGAACATCGCGACGCCGAGGTCGGAGATGGTCGTGCTGCTTGAGGGTGTGGAATCGGTCATGGCGGTGAAGACCACCGTAACCGGCGCAACTCATCGGCGCATTCCCGCGGTCACGCTGACCAGCTCGAAGGCCTCGTGGCCGCCCTTGACGACGCGCTCCTTGACCTCGCCGACCCCGGCGGCGTAGACCTTCTCCTCCGTCTGCGGCTCGAGCGGGCTTCGCTCGAGCGTGACCAGCGGTCGCCGGAACGTGCCGTCAGGCACCGTCACCGTGCGCCGATGGCCGACCACGCGTGCCTCGTCGAGCGCCTCGCCGGGCGGGTAGTACTCCTGGCGGTAGACGTCGCCGCGCCGCGGGTCGGCGGCATGATGATGCCGGGCCTCCCGCCGTCGACGCCGGCCAGCCAGGAGTCGCTCACCTTGACCAGGCGGCCGTGGTGGCGCTCGAGCGAGAGCTCGCCCATGTACCAGACGTCGCCCTGCTTGTCCTGGGCGTAGTAGTCGAAGGTGCGCTCGATCGGCCGGCCGTGTTCCGACACGGTGTCGCGCACGACGGTGGCCGTGACACCGAGGATCCGCTTGGTCCTGTGGGTGACGACCTCGTCGTCGGTCTGTCGGGTCCTGCCCTTGACGCCCTCGTAGTGGAACGCGGTGCCGGGGATGAAGGGCAGATAGCGGTTGTCGACCGTGGCGACGAAGTTCGCGGGGTCGATGTGCGGGCGGTAACGCCCGTGGATCGGGGCCAGCGTCGAGGGCGGGGGCCCCGTCGACGCGACGGCGGTCGCCGCGAGCGCCGCCAGGGCCATCGAGCAGAGCGCGAGTATCGGCGCAGGCGCCTTGGGCTGTCGGATCATCTCCCCCGGCGGTCTACAGCCCCGAGATGAGGTGCGGATGAACCGGTCCACATCACGTCCCTCGCCCGGCGCGAGGGTCCCCCACCCGATCGGGCACCCACGCGGTCGGATAGGTTCGACCGGAACCCATCGACGTGGCGCCAGCCACGGGAAGGAAGGCCGGCATGTACGCAGTCGTTCGGACCTATTCCGGGCAGGGGGCATCGGAGCTCTTCGATCTCCTCGGGCAGCGCGAGGATGACGTGAAGGAGCTGATCAGCGGGGTCCCGGGGTTCGTCACGTATGCGGCCCTTCGCAGCGGTGCCGGCGGCGTGACCGTGACGGTCTGCGAGGACAAGGCCGGGACGGACGAGTCCTCCCGGCGCGCAGCGGCGTGGGTCAGCGAGAACGTCAGCGCGACCGCCGACCCGCCCGCGATCACCGAGGGAGAGACGGTCCTGCAGTTCGGGTCGTAGGAACCGCCGCACGGGGGCTGGAGCCAGCCGAGCGGGAGACGTACGACAACGGGGTGCGCAAGGTCACCTACCGGGACGCCGACGGCAACGAGATCAGCTTCGCCGGAGCGCCCGTGACCAGCTAACCGCATCGGGCGTGCGACGATTCCACGCATGCGGACGCTCAAGCGGGGCGGGCGGCTCGGGCTCGTCCTGCATCCCACTCGCGACCCCACGCCAATCGTCGAAAAGCTCACGACATGGGCGCGGTCGCACGGCAAACGGGTGATCGTCGACGCCCGGGACGCCGCCCGCGTGCCCGCGGACGTGGAACCGGTGAGCGAGGACCAGCTGGTCGATGAGGCCGACGCACTGATCAGTCTCGGTGGCGATGGCACGTTGCTCGGCGCGCTGCGCCTCGTCGCACAACGGCCCGTCCCGATCCTCGGCGTGAACCTCGGAAGCCTCGGCTTCCTGGTCGAGGTTCAACCGGGCGAGCTCGACGCAGCGCTCGACCAGCTCGAGACGGGCGACTACACCATCGAGGAGCACAGCGCGGCCGTGCTGACCGATGGACGCGAGGAGGCGATCGCATTCAACGACATCGCCCTCGGCAGCGTGCCCGGCGAGGGAGCGGTCCAGGCGTCGCTGACCATGAGGGGGCGCGCGAGCGGGCGCTATCGCTGCGACGCTCTTGTCATCGCCACGCCCATCGGCTCCACGGCCTACTCCTACGCGGCCGGAGGGCCGCTCGTGTCGCCGATGCTCGACGCCTTGACCATCAGCCCGGTGGCGCCCATCTCCGGCATCTCCCGAGCGGCGGTGATCTCGGCCGCCGAGCCGATTGCGTTGGCCCTGCTGGAAGGCAGCGGCCAACCGGCGCTCCAGGTGGACGGCACGATCCTGCGACGAATGCAGCCCGGCGACACGCTCGAGGTTCGCCTGCGACCCCGGGCAGGCTGCGTGGTGCGGCTCGACCCCGAGCGCTACCAGCGGCGCAGCGAGGTCAAGCTCAGCCTGCTCGACCTGCCTTTCCTCCCCGAGGAGATGCTCGAACTGCTCCCCGGCGGTGATGCTGTCACTCTGACCTCGATACCTGGACCTGGCGACAGCTCGTCCAGCGGCGCGCTCAGGTAGCGGACGAGTTCATCGACGACTTCGCCGGCGACGACCGCCACATCCTCGAGTACCTGCGCAGCGAGGTGCTCGGCTCCCTGGACGAGCAGCTGCGGGAGTTCCTGCTGCGTACGTCGGTCCTCGACATCGGGTTAGCGGTCAACCCGCAGGCCCATGTTCACCCGGGTGATCGATCGCGCAGCTCTGGCCGGGCCGCGGCCCACGCGCCGCAGGCGCCCGGGACTGCGGTCTGGCGATGCCTCCTCGGGGAATGAGGGTCGCATGGGCGAGATGCGAGAGCGGATGCTGCGTGGGGACCTGTACATCGCTGACGATCCCGAGAACGCCGCTGAGTTCGCTCGGGTGCAGGAGCTCCTGGCCCGGTTCAACGGATCCGCGCCGGGGGCCTGGGATGAGCGTGACGCGCTGCTCCGCGAGACGCTGAGGGAAGTGGGCGATGGCGTCGTCGTGCTTCCGCGGTTTCACTGCGAATACGGCGCGATCAGCATCGGCGAGCGGACGTTCGTGAACGTCGACGCGGTGATGCTCGACGTCGCGCCGATCACGATCGGCGCGGCGTGCCAGATCGCCACCCGGGTGCAACTGCTGACCGCGGCCCATCCGATCGACCCCGAGCCGCGCCGGCTGGGGTGGGAGTACGCCGAGCCGATCACGATCGCCGACAACGTGTGGCTGTGCGGCGGGGTGATCGTCTGTCCCGGGGTGCACATCGGGCAGGACACCGTGGTCGGAGCGGGTGCCGTCGTCACGCGAGATCTGCCCGCGGGCGTCGTGGCGGCCGGCGTGCCCGCTCGCGTGCTGCGCGAGATCGGCGAAGCCGACCGTGTCGAGGTGCCGGCGGCATGACCGGCGAGCAGGCGCTCCAGGCGCGGGTGGACGAGCTGATCGCCCGGATGACGCCCGCCGAGAAGGCCGGGCAGCTGACCCAGTACTTCTACTTCGGCTTCCAGCGAGACGTCGCGACCGGCCTCGACCCGGGGACGGGCGCCGACAGCCAGCCGGCGAAGGTCGAGGCGGCGCTCGGGCGCGGCGAGGCCGGATCGCTGCTGTTCGTCACCGACCCGGCGGAGGTCAACCGCCTCCAGCGGCTGACGATCGAGGGCCACCGGCTCGGCGTTCCGGCCCTGTTCGGGTTCGACGTGATCCACGGTTTGCGCACGATCCTCCCGGTGCCGATCGCGCTGGCGGCGTCGTGGGACCCGGGGACGATCGAGCGCGCGCAGGCCGTCGCCGCCCGCGAGGCTCGCGCGGTCGGGATCCACTGGACGTTTGCGCCGATGGTCGACATCGCCCGCGATCCGCGCTGGGGGCGGATGGTCGAAGGCGCCGGCGAGGATCCGTTCCTCGGGGCCGCCGCGGCCGCCGCGCAGGTCCGCGGCTTCCAGGGCGCGCACGTCGGCACGCCGGAGCGGCTGATCGCTGGGCCGAAGCACTTCGCCGCCTACGGCGCCGCGCTCGGCGGGCGGGACTACGACGAGGTCGACGTCTCCGACGCGGCGCTGTGGAACGTCTACTTCCCGCCGTTCGAGGCGGCGGTCGCGGCCGGCGCCGGAAACGTCATGACGGCGTACATGGACCTCAACGGCATCCCCGCGACCGCCAGCCACTGGCTGTTCACCGACGTCCTGCGCGAGACCTGGGGCTTCCAGGGGTTCGTGGTCAGCGACGCGAACGCGGTGCGCAATCTCGTCACCCACGGGTTGGCACGCGATCTGCCCGACGCCGCGGCGCGCGCGCTGCGCGCCGGGGTGGATCTGGAGATGGCGATGGACGACCCGGCCTACGCGCGCCTGCCCGAGGCGCTCCAGGAGGGCGTCGTGGGCGGGGAGACGCTCGACGCGCGCGTCCGCTGCGTCCTCGAGGCCAAGCTGCGCATGGGGCTCTTCGACGACCCGTACGTCGACGAGGATCGCGCTCGCCAGGTGTTGAGCGATCCCGCCCATCGCGAGGTGGCGCGCATCGCCGCCGAGCGCTCAGCCGTGCTGTTGCGCAATGAGGGCGACCTGCTGCCGCTGGACCCGGCCGGCACGGGCGCGATCGCCGTGATCGGCCCGCTGGCCGACTCCAGGCGCGACACGCTCGGCCCGTGGTGCTTCGACTACGACCGCGACGAGACGGTGACCGTGCTCGAGGGCATCCGCCGCAGGGCCGGAGCCGAGCGCGTCGCCTATGCGCCCGGGATCCGTCCGGCGCATCGCCTGTTCGCCTCGATGTTCGACATGTTCGGCGACAACGCGACGCCCGAGGACCCCGAGGGCTTCGACGACGAGGCCGAGCTCGCGCGCGCCGCCGAGGCGGCACAGAGCGCCGACGTCGCTGTCGTCGTGGCCGGCGAGTGGCAGAACATGATCGGCGAAGCCGCGTCGCGGTCGTCGCTGGAGCTGCCGGGCCGCCAGCTCGACCTGCTGCAGGCCGTCGCGGCGACCGGCACCCCGATCGTGCTGCTGGTGATGAACGGGCGCCCGCTCGACCTGCGCTGGGCGGCGGACAACGTGCCGGCGATCCTCAACATCTGGTACCCGGGCACGCAGGGCGGCACGGCCGTGGCCAACCTGCTGTTCGGGGACGTCTCGCCGGCCGGCCGGCTTCCGTTCACCTGGCCGCGGACCGTCGGGCAGGTCCCGATCGTGTACTCCCACACCCGCTCCCACGAGCCGGAGAACCAGCACAGGCGCTACTGGGACGAGGAGAGCACCCCGCTGTTCCCCTTCGGCCATGGCCTCGGCTACTCGCGCTTCGACTACGCCGAGCCGACCGTCGACCGCGACTCGATCGGCGCCGGCGAGACGGTCACCGTGTCGGTGGACGTGACGAACGTCGGCCCACGCGACGCCGACGAGGTCGTTCAGCTCTACCTCCATCAGCGCCATGGCTCGGCGTCGCGCCCCGCGCGCGAGCTCAAGGGCTTCGAGCGGATCGCGCTCGACGCCGGGGAGACGCGCACCGTGCGGTTCGCGCTCGGGCCCGCGGAGCTGCGCCACTGGAACGCGGCCGCGCGCGACTGGGTGATCGACGCCTCGACCTTCGACGTCTGGCTCGGCGGCAGCTCGACGGCCGGCCGCTCGACCACCTTCAGCGTGACGCGGCCATGACGCCGGGGGAGCCCCGGTAACGCCCCTCCCGGAAGCTGACGATCGCCCCCACCACACCCACCAGGATCACACTGCCGGCGAACAGCAGGTAGAGCACGGCATCGAGTCCGTTGTGGAACGCCTCGCCGGCGAAGATCGCACCGCCTAGGGCACCTCTACCCGGCGGCGGCCCGGGTACTGTCGCGCACGACGGCCCTGGAGCGTCGTCAGCCGACGAGCGTGGAGCACAGGACCGACCATGCGTGCATGACCTCGGATCTGACCGCCCTGCTGTCGTCGCTCGTCGCCGCTGACTCGGTGAACCCGTCGCTCGTGCCCGGGGGCGCGGGCGAGCACGAGATCGCCACCCTGATCGAAGGCTGGGCACGTGACGCCGGGCTCGAGACCGAGCGGCTCGAGGAGACGCCCGGCCGCCCGAGCATGCTCGTCCGCGCGCGCGGCACGGGGGGCGGTCGCACGCTCCTGCTCTGCGGGCACGTCGACACGGTCAACGTCGAGGGCATGACCGACCCGCACACGCCGCGCATCGAGGGCGACCGGCTCTATGGCCGTGGGGCCTACGACATGAAGGCCGGCGTCGCGGCTGCTCTGGTCGCGGCACGCGACGCCTCGCGACTCGGGTTGGCCGGGGACGTGGTGGTCGCCGCGGTGGCCGACGAGGAGCACGCCAGCCTCGGCGTCCAGGAGGCGCTGCGCCACGTCGCTGCGGACGCAGCCGTCGTCACCGAGCCGACCGAGCTGAAGCTGGCGGTGGCACACAAGGGCTTCGTCTGGAGCGAGATCGAGGTCACCGGCCGTTCGGCGCACGGCTCGCGACCGCACCTCGGCGTCGACGCCATCCTCAAGATGGGCGCCGTACTCAACGGCCTGGAGCATCTCGACCGCGCGCTGGCGGACCGCACCCACCCGTTGCTGGGGCGCGCTTCGGTGCACGCGTCGCTGATCGAGGGCGGGGTCGAGCTGTCCAGCTACCCGGCGCACTGCCGGCTCGGTCTCGAACGCCGCACGCTGCCCGGCGAGACCGGCCGCCAGATCGAGGCGGAGATCGAGTCGCTGCTGGAGCGCTGCCGCACGACCGATCCCGGGTTCGAGGCGTGTCAGCGCACGTTGCTGGTGCGCGAGCCCTTCGAGATCGACCAACAGCAGGAGCTGGTGGCGCTCGTCGCAGAGGCCGCCGCCGAGGTGCTGCCCGCGCCGGTCAGGATCGGTGGCGCCAGCTACTGGGCCGACGCCGCCTTCATCGCCGCCGCCGGCATCTCGACCGTCCTGTTCGGTCCGGGGGGCGAGGGCGCCCACGCCGTCGAGGAGTGGGTCAGCCTCTCCGACACCGAGGCGGTGGCCCGCACGCTGGTGGCGCTCGCCACACGCTTCTGCGGATGAGAGCGGCCATCAACGCGGCGCTGGACCCGACCGCGGTCCCTGCGCCGAGCGACGACGCCCTCGCGTTCCACCGCGGCCTGGCCGGCTACGCCCCGACGCCCGTGCACCGGCTCAAGCGCGTCGCGGCCGAGCTCGGCGTCGCTGCCGTGCAGGTCAAGGACGAGTCCAACCGGCTCGGGCTGCCTGCCTTCAAGATCCTGGGGGCGTCGTGGGCCGTCGAACGCGCCCTGCGCGACGGGCCGGCCGTTGACACGCTGGTCGCCGCCAGCGCCGGCAACCACGGCCGGGCGGTCGCGCACGCCGCCGCCCTCCGGGGATTGGCCTGCCGCGTGTTCCTGCCCGAGCGCTCGCTCGCCGCTCGTCGTGAAGCGATCGTCGCTGAGGGCGCCGAGGTCGTCGTGGTCGACGGGACCTACGAGGACGCCGTCCACGCAGCCGCGCTAGCGGCGGGCGACGACAGGACGGCGCTCGTCGCAGACGTCGGAGACAGCGGCCCGGCGGCATGGGTGATCGACGGGTACGCCACGCTCTTCGCAGAGGCGGCCGACCAAGCCACCTACGACCTCGTCGTCGTGCCCGTGGGAGTGGGCTCGCTGGCCGCTGCCGCCGCCAGGCACGGCGCCCAGGTGGGCGCGAAGGTCATCGGCGTCGAACCCGCCACGGCCGCGTGCCTCAGCGCTTCGCTCGCCCACGGCGTGCCCAGAGCGGTGCCCACGCCCGGCACCGCGATGGCCGGCCTGGACTGCGCCGAAGTCTCCCTGGCGGCCTGGCCCAGCCTTCTGCGCGGGATCGCCGGGACGGTCACCGTCAGCGACGAGGAGGCCGACGCCGCGATGCACGAGCTCGCCGCGGAGGGCCTGACCATCGGCGAGTCCGGCGCGGCTGCGCTCGCCGGGCTGCGCGCCCTCCAGAACGACGAGGACTGTCGTGGGCTTCGCGAGCACCTCGGGACGAATCAGCAGACACGCGTGCTGCTCATCGCCTCGGAAGGCATGACCGGAAGGCACGCCTGAACTTGGAATCACAGACGTCCCCAGACGCACGAAAGCCCGGTGGATGCGGGCTTTCGTGCGTCGGCGATGGCGCTGCCCGGAGGACCGCCTGCGGACCGCCCTCCAGCCGTTCGGCCCGATCCACGTTTCGTCGTGCGGGCGGCGGGAACAGCAGACGGGGCCCGTCTGTCGCCGCGAGAGGAGAGCGCGATGTCCGAGAGTCGCCTGTCGACGCTCGACACTTCGTTCCTCGAAGTCGAGAGCGCTTCCGCACACATGCACGTCGGCTGGGCCGCGCTGTTCGCGCCTCCGCACGGGCAGCCGCGCCCGACGTTCGAGGGGCTGCGCGACCACGTCGCGGGGCGCATGTCCCGCGCTCCGCGGTACCGGCAGAAGCTCGCGCACGTGCCGCTGGGCGTCAACGATCCGGTGTGGGTCGACGACGAGCACTTCGACATCGAGCGGCATGTCCGGCGGACCGGCTCGACGGACCTGGCCGAGGCGACCGACGAGGTCATGTCCGCGCAGCTCGGCCGCGACCGCCCGCTGTGGGAGCTGTGGATCGCCGATCGCCTGCCCGACGGGCGGATCGGCGCCATCGGCAAGGCCCATCACGCCATGGCCGACGGGCTGGCCGCGGTCGAGTTGGCGACGCTGCTGCTGGACCCTACGCCCGAGCCCGCGCCGCCTGAGCGCGACGGCTGGCGCCCGCGGCCGCGTCCGGGCGCCGCGAGCCTCCTCGTCGAGGGCGTGGTGGACCGGGGCGCTCAGGCGCTGGAGGTCGCGACCTGGCCGCTGCGGCTGGCGCGCCGCCCCGGGCGGCTGGCCGCCCTGCCCTACGAAGGCGTGCGTGGCGTGCGGGCGCTGCTGGACTCGGTGCGTCCCGCCCCGAGCCAGACCGGCCTGAACGATCCGATCTCGCCGCGGCGCCACCTCGCGCGAGCCCGCGCCTCGCTGAACGACCTCAAGCGCATCAAGCAGGTGTTCGGGACGACCGTCAACGACGTGGTGCTCGCGGTCGCCTCGGGCGGCGTGCGCCGCTTCAACCAGCGGCGGGGCGCCACGCCGGTCCGGCTCAAGGCGATGGTGCCGGTCAGCGTCCGGGCCGAGCACGGCGCGGCCGAGTTCGGCAACCAGATCTCGTTCGTCTTCGTCGACCTCCCATGCGACGAGCCCGACCCGCTGCGGCGGCTGATGGCAGTCAAGGAGGAGGTCGACGAGCGCAAGCGCAGCGGCGAGCCGGAGGGCGCCGACGGCGTGCTCAAGGCGTTCGGCTACGCGCCGCGCACGATCCAGAAGCTGCTCTCGAAGGCCGTGGCCAGCCCGCGGACGTTCAACCTCGTCGTCTCCAACATCCCGGGGCCGCCGGAGCCGGTGTACATGCTCGGCTGCGAGCTCGAGGAGGTCTATCCGGTGGTCCCGCTCGCGGACCGCCACGCGCTCTCGATCGGGCTGACCACGATCAAGGACCAGGCGTTCTTCGGCGTCTACGCCGACCGCGAGTCGCTGCCCGACGCCGACGTCCTCGCGCAGTGCCTGGAGGAGTCTGTCGACGAGCTGCTGGCGCTGGGGTGCCGTTGATGGGCGCCGTCCTGATCACCGGCGCGACGGGGTTCGTCGGGATCGAGGTCCTGGCCCGTTACCTCGAGCGCACGGACCGGCACGTCTACGCGGTCGTCCGCGCGCCCGACCAGGAGAGCGCCGACGAGCGGCTGCGCTCCGTGCTCTCCACGTTCTTCGGCAGGGCGGACGCGCACGCCGGCCGGGTCCGCGCCGTGCCCGGCGACATCGAGCAAGAGGACCTCGGGCTGGCGCCGGACGTGCGCCGGCGGCTGGCCGGCGAGGTGGGCGACATCGTCCACGCGGCCGCGTCGGTGTCGTTCTCGCTGCCGCTCGACGAGTCGCGCGCGATCAACGTGGAGGGCACGCGCCGGATGCTCGAGCTCGCCGAGCTGTGCCGCGACCACGGCGGGCTGCGACGCTTCTGCCATGTCTCCACGGCGTACGTCGCCGGCGAGCACGAGGGCGAGTTCTCCGAGGACGACCTCGAGGTCGGGCAGGAGTTCCGCAACGCCTACGAGCAGTCGAAGTTCGAGGCCGAGCGGCTGGTGCGCACGCATCGCCGCCGGCTGCCGATCCAGATCTTCCGCCCGAGCATCGTCGTGGGCGAGCGGCCGACCGGCTGGACGGCGTCCTTCAACGTCCTCTACGCGCCGCTGAAGGCCTTCAGCCGGGGCGAGTACATCGCGCTGCCGGGGTCGCCGACGGCGCCGGTCGACGTCGTCTCCGTCGACTACGTCGCCGATGCGATCTTCGAGCTGGCCAACGGTCCGGCTCCCGACCGCGACGCGGAGACCTACCACCTGGTGGCCGGCCGCCGCGCAACGACGGTGGGCCGCCTCGTCGAGCTCTCGGCCGGCTACTTCCGGCGCCGGCCACCCCCGCTGCTGCCGCCCCGCCTCTACCGCCGGCTCGTGCACCCGCTCCTGCTGCGCGCGTCGCGCGGGAGGCCGCGCCAGGCGCTGGAGCGCAGCGAGGCCCTCTTCCCGTATTTCGCGATGCGCGTTCGCTACCGCGACGAGCGCGCGCGGCGCCGGCTCGAGCCTCGCGGAATCCGCGTGACGCCGGTCGAGCGCTACTTCCACCGGCTCGCGGACTTCGCGGTGCGGGCGCGGTGGGGAAGGGCGGCGCCGACACGCGCCGAGGCCGCGCGTGAGAGCGGACCTGCGTCCGCAGCGGCCCCGTCCACCCCGCATACATCGTCGGGATGATCCGGAGCTGCTGCAGGATCCTCAGCGACCGTGCGCCGCTGGGCGCCGGCGACGACGACCTCGGTGGCCATGCGCCGGCGCAGCTCCGCAGTCCGAAGCGCGCGCCCTCTCAACCGACGGCGCGTCGAACCCAACGGCGTGCCTAGTCGTACGGCGCGTACCGGCGGTGCAGCATGAGCTGGTTGCCGTCGGGATCGGCGAAGAACGCCATGTGGCAGACGCCGGTGTCGAGCGTGTCGCCGAAGAACTGGACGCCCTTGGCTTCGAGCGCCGCGCGCATCTCGGCGACGTCGTCGCAGCGCAGCGGCCACGGGTTGCCCTTCTGGGCGACGAACGGCCTTCCCTGCTTCTCGGGTTCCCAGATCCCGAAACACGTGTCGCCGGCCCACTGCTCCCATTGGGCGTGCTCGTCGGGGCGCATGCCCAGGACGTCGCGGTAGAAGGCACGGGAGCGCTCGGGATCTCGAGTTGGGACGCCGAGGAAATCGAGTCGTTCGATCACAGCCATGCGGCGAGCATCCCACGGATCAAGGCCGAAGATGTGGCCGCGCTCCTCGACGGGCAGGTGATCGTGCGATGGGCACGGCCGGGTAGGGGGAGCATCCGCGCCGCACACGCCGACGCCGTCGAAACCGTCTGACGCCGAGCTCGCCGACGGAGCAGCGCGCCGCGAGCGTCCGCCGCGGACAGCCGTATCCTCACGACTCCGGCAGCCCGCGATCTCGCGCGAGTCGCTTGACCTCCATGGAGAGCCACCGCACCGGCGTCACCAACTTCGTGCACGTCGGCCTTGTCGTCGAGGACCTCGACGAGACCGTCCGGTTCCTTGCGCTGCTGGGCTTCGACTGCGGCGAGCCCGGGGTGTTCAGCGGCGAGTGGATCGATCGGATCATCGGTCTGGAGAACGTGACGGTCGAGACCGTGATGGCTCGCGTCCCCGACGGCAGCGACATGTTCGAGGTGGTGCGCTTCCGCTCCCCTTCGGCAGGCGCTCAAGAGCCGGCGCCGGCCGCGAACCGTCCTGGGCTCCGGCACGTCGCCTTCAAGGTCGACGACGTGCGTGGCGTCGTCGACCGCGTTCGAGAGGCCGGCTGGGAAACGGTCGGGGAGATCGTCAACTTCGAGGACACCTTCCTCCTCTGCTACGTCCGCGGACCCGAAGGCCTGATCGTCGAGCTCGCCGAGCGGCTCGACGGCGCGCCGCGCTGAACGACCAGACTGAACCGCCGCGGGGTTGAGGGAGGCTGGGGCGTCGAGCGAAGCGGTGGAGATCATCCGCGGGGACGTTGCCCTTGCGTGTGCGCTGTGGCGAGCGAGCCCGTGCACCGCGCCGGCTGCCAGGCGAAAGGAGGAGCGATTCGGCCACGCTGATGATGCGTAGGATCGCGACTGTGCCGTTCACGCTCAGGAACCTCAAGGAGGACTTGGAGGACGTCGGGTCCAGGTTCGACGGCTCGCCGGACCTGGAGTTCCGCTTGGCGACCGAGGCGCTCGAACTCGAGCAATCCGGTCTGAGCCACCAGCGCGTGCCGCCCGGCTATCGCTTTCCGTACGGCCACACGCACAAGAAACAGGAGGAGGTATACGTCGTCCTGCGCGGGAGCGGGCGGATGAAGCTCGACGACGAGATCGTCGAGCTCAAGGAGTGGGATGCGGTGCGCGTCCCGCCCGGTACGTGGCGAGGCTACGAGGCAGGGCCGGAGGGCCTCGAGATCATCGTGATCGGCGCGCCCAGTCTCGGCGAGGCTCGCCGCGAAGACGTCGAGGGCCAGCGCGACTGGTGGGCGGACTAGCGCCCAGTGGACCCTCCCGGGCTGGTGCTCTGAGGCCGAAGCGGCACCGGCCGAGATCACCGGCCGGCTCTTTGGTGCTCGCCCAGAGCGTTAGTCGGCACCACAGCACTGCGGGCTGCCGCATGTGCCTCGATGCGACAGCAAGCACGGCGCGCGCTCGCCGGCAATCGCCGTACGATCGCTTGGCCCACGACGATGAGTCTTCGTCTCGCGATCGGTCACTAGCTGTCGGCAGAGCAGACCGCAGAAGGTGGGAGAGCCCGGTGTCAAGCTCAGTGGTGAACGTCATCACGATCATCGTCCGTCGCTCCGGTGCGACGAGCTTGAAGCCATGCTGATCTACTCGATGAGCGTCTCGGTGGACGGCTTCATCGCCGACCGCGAGGGCGCGTTCGGGTGGTCGGCCCCCAGCGATGAGCTGTTTGCGTTCCACCTCGAGCGGGTCCGCGAGCTCGGCGGCTGTCTGTGCGGCCGCAGGCTCTACGAGACGATGCTGGTGTGGGAGACGGATCCGTCGCTGCGCGAGGACGAGCTCAGGGCGGCGTTCGCCGACGCCTGGTGCGCGCTGCCGAAGGTCGTCTTCAGCCGCACGCTCGACGGCGTCCAGGGCAACGCCCGGCTCGCCGAGGCGTCGGTGGCCGAGGAGGTCGCTGCGGCGCTCGACGCGACCGACAAGGACGTCGAGATCGGCGGCGCCGGCTTGGCCGCGGCGGCGATCGAGCTCGGCCTCGTCGACGAGCTGCGCATGTTCCGCTGTCCGGTCGTGGTCGGTGGCGGCACGCCGTTCCTGCCGCCGGTCACCGCAGATATCTCGCTGGACCTGATCGAGACCAGGACGTTCGGCTCACGGGTGATCTACGAGCGCTACCGGCGCGCCCGCGATGAGTCGGACTGACACCGCCGTCCGAGTCATCAGCGCCTCGCCGGACCGGGTGTACGCGTCGGACAGCCGAACGAGTTCGTGTCCGAGGACATGGAGCGGAGCTGCGACTGCTCCATCTCCTCGATGCTGCGGCAGCGAGCCTGAAACACTCGCAGCCGCGTGGACATCCCGCCTGAGATCGACGGAGCGCGCGTTCTAGGAGTCGCGAAGTTGAACGAGCGACTGCCCCGCGACCAGCGCCCCACTACAGCGGCGGCGAGCTACAAACGGACGGTCCTCGTTTCGATCGCCGCCCGTCGATCGGTGAGGCCGGCGACCTTGTCGGGCCTGTCGCGAGCGACCGTCCTGACATGTTTGGCCTGCGAGATGTGGCGGGCGGCGTCGTCGGCCATGGCTCAGCGGTTGTGGTTGACGACCTCGACGTTGTGCCCGTCGGGGTCCAGGACGAACGCGCCGTAGTAGCCCGGGTGGTAGACGGCGCGCTCGCCGGGACCCCCGTGGTCCTCGTAGCCTGCGGCGAGCGCGGCGGCGTGGAACGCCCGCACGGTCGCGTCGTTCTGCGCCGGGAACGCGAGGTGGACGTGCTCGGTGAGCGGCCGCTCGTCGTCGATCAGCGAGAAGCTGAAGTTCTCGCCGACCACCTGGACGTGGTCGGGCTCGTCCACGCCGATCCGCAGCCCGGCGTGCGGGGCGATCGTCGTGTAGAAGCGCTTGGACGCGGCGGGGTCGCGGACGCGGATCCAGAGGTGGTCGAGGCAGCCGTCGGGTACGGGGTCCTCGCGCTCCGTGTGCACCGCCTCCGCGCTGTTGCCGTCCGGGTCGAGCAGGAAGCCGCCGTAGTAGTCCGGGCCGTAGACGGTGCGCGGGCCGGGCGCGCCGTCGTCGCGGTAGCCCGCGTCGACGCCGGCCTGCCAGAAGGCGTCCACGGCCTCGCGGGACGGCGCGCGGAAGCCGATGTGCAGCCCGCGGGTCACGGGGTGCTCGGCGTCCGTCGCCAGGATGTCCCAGTCCTGCCACTCGACGATGTCGGCGTCCGCGTGGCTCGGCTCGGCGCCAAGCACCGAGAGGACGGTGCGGTAGAAGCGCTCCGACGCGGCGAGGTCCGAGACGGCGATGAGGACGTGGTCGAACATCGCGCCGAGGCTACCGTTGCGGGCATGCTCGAATCGCGCAGCCGCAGGTACGCGGCCGGCGCCAAGGCTTTGTTCGAGCTCGCAGGCGTCGTCTTCGTCGACGCATGACCGCTGCATTCGCCTGGCACCAGCAGCGGCGCGGACGCTGGCGGCGCCAATGCCGCGGCGCGCTCCGTTTCGCCCCGGTCCAGGTTGGAACCACGGGCGCCTTCGCGAGGCGCAGTGCCGAGAAGCACGGGCCTGCGTCAACCGTACCTAGACGCGCGAAAGCCCCGCGGCTGCGGGGCTTTCGGCCGTCGGCGATGGCGTGTCACCGTCACCGTCGGCGGATAGCGGGGGCGCGATTCGAACCCGCGACCTTTGGGTTACGAGATGAGAGCCGGGGGTCCAGCTCCGTGAAAAAGCCGCAGTTTGCGCGTTGCGTGCCATGTATGCGCTCGCGTTCTCGAGCGGCTTGCCGAAGAAGTTCCCGCTGGGGTGCAGGTGCACCATCACCGCGAGCTTCGAGCGCGCGCTCGCGCTGCTCGGCGCGAAGACGTTCAGGTACAGGCAGTCTTCGCTGCCGCCGGCGATGAAGCGCTGCGTGTCCTGGTCGAAGTCGACGGCTTGGATG
>JBKPLC010000036.1:0-6044 GCA_046731495.1 Actinomycetota bacterium
ACACTTCCGCCGGAGGCGGTTGCCGTGCGACGAAAGTCGCCACGCGCCGCAGTGAGGCGTGCTCACGGGTGAGCCCCTGAAGAGCATCAACTCCGAGAGGTGTGTCCACGAAATGACTCTAGCCGCGTTGCTTCCATCCAAGCGTGCCTTTCCCGACGCGTTTCGCCGAGGCCCGATTCGAGGGCCCAATCTGCACATAACTCAGCAGAACTCGGATGACGTAGACACGCCTGGACCGGCGTGGGCGGCACCTGGCGACACACCGATTCACGGGTAGCGCATTCGGCTGGGGGCCGAAAGGTCGCTGGTTCAACTCCCGTCGCCCCGATTTTCCCTGGTAATCGCGATATGAGGTCACCGGGTCGGCCCCTTCACTGCCAGGAAAGCGCCGCCCAGGGCGTCTTTGCGCGACAGCCTCAATAGTGAGAGGCAGACGCAACCCCTGCTGTCGTATAGTCGCATCGATCGGTAGACGTCGGAAGGAGGACCAATGCGCGGATTCCACTGTGTAGATCCGTCGCACGATAGGGTCGAGTTCACCGGCGCGGATGACGACGAGCTGTTCCAAAGCATCAAAGAGCACGCCGCCGAGGCCCATCCGGAGCTCACTGACAGCCAGATCAGGGAGATGATGGCGGGCGCGGACTGGTGGAAGGAAATGGCAACGTCTGGGAACAACGCTGGATCGTCGCCGTCCGCCTACGACAAGTAACGCGACCGGCGTCTAAGGACGTTCGTCTTCGTGCAAAGCGCTCTGGCCCCCGGAGCGATCCTGGGCACCTGGCGGACCACGGGTTCCTGTCTCGCCCGAGACCGCGAGCAGGTGGGCAAGCCCGGAGCGGCCTCGCAAACACCCGGACGGCGACGCTGAAGATCAGGAACAAGGAAAGGAAGAAGTAACCTGGCTGCGACGCCGCTGCATTGAGGCGGGAGCGGCACCGGAGGGACTCCCCCAGCGGCGTGCTCAACTGCGGGAGAAGCGGAACTCTAGGGGCGAAGCACGACCGCTCCGCCGGCGCCGCCGCCGGTTGCTGCCGCGAAGGCCGCGGCGGCATCCTCGAGCGGGAACGTCGCCGCGATCGAGACCTCAAGCTTCCCGGCCGCGAGCAGCTCGGCGAGCTCGCCGAGCGCGCGGCCATCGGGCTGCACGATCACCGACGAGATCTCGATGCCCCGCTGCTCGTCCGGTGGGTCCTGGGTGATCGTCGCAAGGCGACCGCCGTCGCGCACGGTGCCGATCGCGTCGGCTGAGCCGTTGGGCGCCGCGTTCGCGACGGCGGTCACGCCCAAGCCACCGCCAACGGCGCGCGCCTGCTCCGGCCAGTCGGGGTCGTGGTAGTCGAGCACGTGGGCCGCTCCGAGCCGGCGCAGGCGCTCATGGCTGGCAGGTCCTGCGGTCGCGATCACCTCAGCGCCGCGCGCCGCGGCCAGTCCAACCAGCACCGTGCCGGTCACCCCGCCCCCACCATTGACGAGGACCAGGTCATCAGGGCGCACCGCCAGGGCTCCGTCGATCACCTGCGTGGCGGTCAGGGCCGGAACGGGGAACGCTGCAGCGGGCTCCCACGAGAGGGCGGCAGGCTTTCGCGCGAGCACCGTCGCCGAGGCGATCAGCAGGGGCGCCCAGGTTCCCTGATCCCGCAGCGGGAGGGGGTGGCTGAGCACCTCATCGCCCGGCTCCCAGTCCTCGACGGAATCTCCGATCGCCGTGATGATCCCGGCGGCCTCGACGCCGAGCGCCATCGGAGGGGCGCGGCCAACGTCCCACTCGCCCGTCCGGACGAACTCCTCCCAGTTGCCGACGCCCGCGGCTCGGATTTCGATCAGGACCTCGTCGTCCGCGAGAGGGCGCGGATCTGGAAGGTCGATCCGCCCAACAGCATCGCCGAACTCGCTGATACCGGCGGCCCGCATCAAAGAGGCGCTGTCTCAGCGTGGGCGACGTCGGCGATGAAGGGTCGCATCACATCCGCCTGACAGTTCAGGGGGAGTCCGCTCGTCGGCCTGGCCGGCTCATTCTCGCCTCGACCGCTGTAGCGCAGGTAGACGACCCGGGAGGCGAATGAGCGCGTTTCGACGAGCTCGAGCTCGAGGCTCGCATGCATGGGTGGAAAGAACGGCGTGCCGCCGCCCACGATCACCGGGTAGACGAAGAGGCGGTACTCGTCGACGAGATCGAGCTCGATGCAGTCAGCCGCAAGCGCGGCGCCGCCGACCTCGAGGTCGCCGTCCACCTGCTCCTTGAGACGGCGGACCTCCTCGGGGACGCTGTCGATGGCGAGCCTCGCGTTCCCCTCGACGCTCTCGAGGATCGTCGAAAAGACCACCTTCGGGAGCTCCTGACAGATCTCGGCGAACTCGCGCTGGGCAGTCCCGAGCGTGGAGTCCTGGTCGGCGGTCTCCCAGTAGAGCATCGTCTCGTACAGACGGCGGCCGCAGAGATGCGCGCCGAGCTGGCGTACCCGATCGGTGTGGAAGCGGAAGAGCTCCTCGCCCGGTTCACCCCAGCTGAAATCCCCGTCCGGACCGGCGATGAATCCATCCGCCGAAACGCTAATGGAGTAGATCAGCTTGCCCACAGGTCACGTTTCTCTTCGGGGTTGGTCCTCCTAAGACCGGGGGACGCGTCGAAGCTAATCGCATCGCGCTTTCCCTTGCCGGCGGGCTGCGGGCCAACCGAGACAGAGTAGGCTCGTCCACACTGTTCGGGACGGGATGCTGAACGGCTGACAGCCGTGCATTGCATCTCGGGACCGCCAACTGCTTGGCCTCCCCCTCGAGCCGTCAACTACTGACCCGGAGGTCTCAACATGGCATACGCCATCACGCACAAGTTCAAAGGTGGAACGAGGGAGCAGTACGACGCCACCGTTGCGGTGGTCCATCCGCCCGACGGGCTGCCCGAGGGTCAGCTCCAGCACATCGCGGGGGCAACGGAGGACGGCTGGATGGTGGCCGCGATCCACGATTCCAAGGAGAGCTGGGAGCGGTTCCGCGACGAAACGCTGCTTCCGGGACTGCAGGAAGTCGGCGACAAGGGTCTACAGGGCCCCCCGGAGGAGACTGCGTTCGAGATCCAGGTCGAACAGCGCGCCTGATCGATTGGCTGGCCCGACTCGAGTTCGGGGTCTGACGCGTCCTAGACCTCCAGATCTTCCAGAGGTCTAGGGCGCGGCGACGTAACCTGAGTCGACGGATGGCGAGGTGGCGTAAGACAAGGTCTGCGAATGCGGGCGGGCGCAAGGTCCTCTCGATAGCGGGCCTGAAGGCAGCGGACCTCGTCGATTCGATGGGCAGGCTCCACCGTCACCGCTGTCACATCCTCGACCTTGTCAGCCCCACACCCGGACGGGTGCTCTTCGGTCCCGCAGTGACGATCTCGTACTTCCCGAGTTGCTCGGCGGCGCTCGATCCCGAGCGCTACAACCTCCAGACCCTCTTCTACGAGGCGGTCGGGGACGAGCCAGAGGGGAAGGTCCTGGTGCTGGCGAGTAACGGCTACACCGACGTCTCGATGGGCGGCGGTACGAAGCTCTCGCGGCTTCAGAACCAGGGGTGCGCCGGCGTGCTCACCGATGGCCGCCTGCGCGACTTCGACGAGCTGGCCGGCTACGACTTCGTCGCTTACTGCTCGGGCGAGGCGACCAAATGGGGCGGAGGGGAGGTGACCCCCTTCCAGGTCAACGTTCCGGTCGTCGTGTCCGGCGTAGGGGTGTTACCCGGCCACTACGTCTTCGCGGACAGCTCCGGGGCGGTGGTGATCCCGGATGACCAGGTCGAGCAAGTGATCGCGGGTGCGCGCGCCGTCGAGGCAGAGGACGACGAGTTTCGATCGCAGATCCAGCAGGAGCGGGTGCAAGGCCGCAATCCTGAGGGCTAACGCGTTCCGGTACCGAAGCGCTAGTCCGGCGGTGGGTTAGCGCAGTGAGCTGAATGCAGCCCGCACCTCCGTGGAGAAGAGCTCCGGCTCCTCCCATGCGGCGAAGTGGCCGCCCTTGTCGACCTCGTTGAAGTAGGTGACGTTCGGGTAGGAGTTCTCGACCCAGCTGCGCGGCGTCCGCCAGATCTCGCCGGGGAAGGTGGTGAAGCCCACCGGGAGTGAGACCTCCGGAGGAGCCTGGCCGGCCGCAAGTGCTTCGGCTTGGGCTCGTCCGTCCTCCCAGTACGACCGGGCCGCTGAGGCGCCGGTGCCCGTCAGCCAGTACAGCGTGATGTTGTCGACGATGTGCTCCCGCGTGAGATTCCCCACGGGCTCGCCGTCGACGAAGGCGCGGGAGATCTTGTAGTAGCTGTCCGTGTCGTGGTCGAGCAGCCAGGCGGCCAGGGCGACCGGTGACTCGAGCATGGCGTAGCCGATCGTCTGCGGCCGCGTGGCCATCTCCAGGAAGTAGCCGAAGCCGCTCTCCCTGAATGTGGCGAGCTGGTCCGCCGCCGCGCGTTCCTGCTCGGACTCCGCCGGCGGAGGGCCGGCGAGCACGGTCACGAGCAAGTTCATGTGGATGCCGAGGAGCCCCTCGGGTCCCTGCCGTCCCATCGCGTCGGTGACCGCGGCGCCCACGTCGCCGCCCTGGGCGACATAGCGGTCGTAGCCGAGGCGGTGCATCAACTCCGCCCAGGCCTGCGCAACGCGGCCGACGTTCCAGCCGAGCTCGGTCGGCTCGCTCGAGAAGCCGTAGCCGGGCAGGGAGGGCAGCACGAGATCGAACGCGTCCTCGGCGCTGCCGCCATGCGCGGTGGGATCGGTGAGCGGGCCGATTGTCTCGAGCAGCTCGATGACCGATCCTGGCCAGCCATGCGTCATGAGCAGCGGCAGAGCACCCTCATGCGGCGACCGCACGTGGATGAAATGGATGTCGACGCCGTCGATCTCGGTCGTGAACTGCGGGAGCGCGTTCAGCTTGCTCTCGCAATTGCGCCAGTCGTAGTCACTGGCCCAGTAGCGGGCAAGCGCCTGGACCGTCGCGAGTTGCACGCCCTGGGAGCGATCGTCGACAAGCTCCCTGGAGGGCCAGCGCGTGGCGAGGATACGGGTGCGAAGCTCGTCCAGGCTCCCCTCCGGAACATCGAAGTCAAAGGGACGGATTGCGCCGTTCTCGGCCGTCGTCTGATCGGCGGCGGCCGCTGAGGTCGAGTCAGAGGCATCCATCTGCGGCTCCTAGCTTTGCGATTTCGGGGGCCTTCCTGACCCTCGCGGAGGCGCAGACAAAATCGAGGCGAGTCGAGCCACTCGGCCATCGCGCCTGGTCGCCAACCCTATTGAGTTGGTGGGAAAAGGTCAAGGGCGTGCAGCCGTTCACGGCGTCACCAGACGGCCCCACCGGGACGCGTCATCTCGATCGCCGATGCCGTCGACTGCTCGACGCCGACGCACTCGAGCACGGAGTGCGCGCCGTAGCCGCCTGTCAGCTCGCGGACCCGCTCCACCGCCTCGTCGCCGCGCTTTGAGACGACATCTGTGGCGCCGAACTCGCGCGCCAAGGCCAAGCGATCCTCGTGGCGGCCGAGGATGATGATCTGCTCAGCCCCAAGCCGCTTGGCCGCGATCACGCCGCACAGGCCGACGGCGCCGTCCCCGACTACAGCCACGCTCTTGCCCGGTCCGACCTTGGCGACGACAGCCGCGTGGTGGCCGGTGCCCATCACGCTGCTCGGCTCGGGGCCGAACGGTGGTTGGTTGAAATACAGTCGGCCCGACCATGGCAAGCGGTGACTCTCCCTCTCAGCTCATCGACGCGAGGATCGAGGAGCTGGGCGATTGGCGGGGCGAGACGCTCGCGAAGATCCGAGCGCTGATCAAGCAAGCGGACCCCGAAGTCGTCGAGGAAGTGAAGTGGAGGAAGCCGTCGGCTCCGGCAGGTGTGCCCGTCTGGTCCCACGACGGAATGATCTGCACGGGGGAGACCTACAAGAGCCACGTCAAGCTCACCTTCGCCAAGGGTGCGGAGCTCGAGGACCCAAAGGGTCTGTTCAACGCCGGTCTCGACAGCAAGGTCCGACGTGCCATCGACCTCCACGAGGGTGACCAGATCGACGAGGCCGCGTTC
>JBKPLC010000037.1:0-12312 GCA_046731495.1 Actinomycetota bacterium
TGGACGGGTCCTCTGCGTCGATGCCTCCGAGCAGATGATCGAGGTGGCGCGCGAGGCGCTCGGCGAGCGGGCCGACTACCTGGTCGCGGACCTGGCGGAGCTCGAGGTCGCGGAGCCCGTCGACGTGGTCTTCTCGACCGCGACCTTCCACTGGCTGCCCGACCACACTCGCCTCTTCGCCCGGCTCCATGCAGTACTCAAGCCCGGCGGCCGCATGGTCGCTCAGTGCGGTGGCGCGGGCAACGTCGCCGAGCACGCCCGCCACATCGTCGAGGTCGCCGCGCGTCCGGAGTTCGCCGAGCACTTCCAGGACATGACGATCATGTGGAACTTTGCAACCCCGGCGGAGACCAAGGAGCGGCTCGAACGAGCCGGCTTCAGCGATGTGCGTTGCTGGCTTCAGGACAAGCCGGTCCAACCCGAGCAGCCGTACGAGTTCACGACCACGGTGACGATGGGCCCGCACCTCGCGCGCCTCCCCGAGGGGCTCCGCCGCTCGTTCGCCGAGGCCGTGCTCGAGCTCGAGGACGATCCGCTCGTCCTCAACTACGTCCGTCTCAACATCGAAGCCACCCGTGCCTAGGATCGTCCTGCTGCCCGGTGACGGCATCGGCCCGGAGATCGGCGCCGCCGCGAAGCGCGTCCTCGAGCCCCTCGGCGACTTCGACATCACCGAGCAGCTGATCGGCGGAGCCTCGATCGACGAACACGGGACTGCGCTGACCGATGAGGTGCTCGAGGCCTGCCGCGAGTCGGACGCGGCGCTGCTCTGCGCCGTGGGAGGCCCGAAGTGGGATACGACGGATCCCGACAAACCCCGGCCCGAGCAGGGCCTGCTCGGCCTGCGCAAGGGCCTGGGCCTGTTCGCGAACCTGCGCCCGGTCCGGCCCAGCGAGGCATTGCTGGACGCGAGCCCGCTGAAGCGCGATCGGATCCAGGACACCGACCTCCTCGTGGTCCGCGAGCTGACCGGCGGCATCTACTTCGGCGATTCCGGCCGCGACGGCGACCGCGCCCACGACGACTGCGCCTATACCGTCGAGGAGATCGAGCGGATCGCGCGCGTCGGCTTCGAGGCCGCGGGAGAGAGGCGGGGCAGGGTGACCTCGGTTGACAAGGCGAACGTGCTGGAGACCTCACGGCTCTGGCGGGAGACCGTCACCAGGCTCGCGCCGGAGTACGAGGGCGTCGAGCTCGACCATCTGCTGGTCGACAACGCGGCCATGCAGCTTGTCTCGCGGCCCTCCGACTTCGACGTGATCGTCACCGAGAACCTGTTCGGCGACATCCTCAGCGACGAGGCCGCGATGCTCACCGGCTCGCTCGGCATGCTGCCTTCCGCGAGCCTCGGGGAGAAGGGACCTGGGTTGTTCGAGCCGGTGCACGGCTCGGCCCCGGACATCGCGGGCACCGGCAAGGCAAATCCGCTCGCGACGCTGCTCTCGGTGGCCATGATGCTGCGCTACGGGCTCGGCATGCACGATGAGGCCGACCGCCTCGATCGAGCGGTCGATGCGGCGCTCGCGCAGGGGCTCCGCACGCCGGATCTCGCCGGCGGCGAGGGCACCAAAGAGATCGGCACGGACGAGATGACAGACGCCGTGCTCCAATCCCTGTAGCCGGGTCCATCGTTCATACTCTTCGACTCGTGGAGAAGGCCGAGCTCATCTGGAAGAACGGCGAGTTCGTCCCCTGGGACGAGGCGAACGTGCACGTGCTCACGCATGGGCTGCACTACGGCTCCGGTGTGTTCGAGGGGATCCGCTGCTACGACACCGAGATCGGACCGGCGATCTTCCGCCACCAGGACCATCTCGACCGTCTCGCCAAGTCCGCCGAGCTGTACTACCTGCCGCTCGAGTACTCGCTGGAGGAGATCCGTGACGCGACCAAGGAGCTGATCCGGCGCAACGGCCTGCGCGAGTGCTACATCCGGCCGATCGCCTTCCGCGGCTACGGCGAGATGGGGCTGTACGCGAAGAGCGCTCCCGTCGAGGTGTACATCGCGGTCTGGCCCTGGGGGGCGTACCTCGGCGAGGAGGGCAAGCAGAAGGGCGTGCGGGCCAAGGTCTCGTCATGGCGCCGCATCTCTCCGGCGGGACTGATTCCGCATGCGAAGGCCTCCGGGCAGTACCTCAACTCGATCCTCGCCAAGACCGAGTCGGCGAACGCCGGCTACGACGAGGCGATCCTGCTCGACGAGCGCGGCTTCGTCTGCGAGGGGTCGGGCGAGAACATCTACCTGGTCCGCGAGGGGGAGATCGTCACCCCCGGTCACGCCTCTTCGATTCTCGACGGGATCAACCGCAAGTCCGTGATCCAGATCGCTCGCGACCTCGGCTACACCGTGGTCGAGCGCGACATTGCGCGCGCCGAGCTCTACCTCGCCGAGGAGGTCTTCCTCACCGGCACGGCTGCCGAGCTGGTTCCGGTGGTCGAGATCGATGACCATCCGCTCGGCGAGCCCGGGGAGATCACGCGCGTGATCCAGGGCAAGTTCGACGATGCCCTCCACGGGCGCCTCCAGGAGTACCGCGAGTGGCTCGATCCGGTCGGCGAACCGACCGGCGAGGCCCCGCCTGAGCCGGCTCCTGCACAGGTGGAAGCCGAGGAGGTGGGGGAACCCGCCTCCGGTACCCTGGGCTCCTGATGCTGCACCGCTTCACAGGGCGAATTACGCAGGCCGCCTAGCGGCCATTCCAGTCCCAGTCCGCCCCCGGCTGCCCCCGTTAATGCGAGGGTGCTCCGGAGGAGCAACCCGTTTAATGGGCCAGGAGGCCGCCGTTGACGAAGCAAAGGCAGCGATGACACGAATACTCCTCTACGACACGACTTTGCGCGATGGCATGCAGGGCCAGGGCATGTCCCTCTCAGCGCAGGAGAAGGTCCGGGTTGTCCGCAAGCTGGACGAGCTTGGCATCCACTTCATCGAGGCCGGTTTCCCGGGGTCGAACCCGAAGGAACTCGAGCTCTTCGAGATGCTCGCCGAGGTCGAGCTCCGGCAATCGCAGGTCTGCGCCTTCGGAATGACCAGGCGCCGGGACACCGACGCCTGGGAGGACGAAGCGCTGCGGCTGCTCGCCACCGGGTTCGCGCCGGTGGTCACGCTGGTCGGGAAGACCTGGGGCCTCCACCTGGAGAAGGTGACCAAGGTGAGCGGGGACGAGAACCTGGCGATGATCCGCGATTCGGTTGCCTACCTCGCCAACGCCGGCAAGCGAGTGATCTACGACGCGGAGCACTTCTTCGACGGCTATCGCGACGACCCGGGCTACGCGCTCGACTGCCTGCGCGCAGCTGCAGACGCCGGCGCCGAGAACGTGACCCTCTGCGACACCAACGGCTCCAGCCTGCCGCCGCAGGTCGCCGAGGCGACCAAGGCTGTCACGGATGCGCTCGACGTCGCGGTCGGGATCCACACCCACAACGACCTGGAGTGCGCGGTCGCCAACTCGCTCGCCGCGGTGGAACAGGGCGCGAGCCTGGTGCAGGGGACGATGAACGGGATCGGCGAGCGCACGGGCAACGCGAACCTCACCTCGATCCTGCCGGCGCTGCAGCTGAAGATGGGCTACGAGTGCGTGGATCCCGAGCAACTCGCCCGGCTCACCGGCATCGCGCACTTCATCGACGAGCTGCTCAACATCACGCCGGACCCCGACCAGCCCTTCGTCGGCCGCAACGCGTTCGCACACAAGGGCGGCATGCACGTGGCCGGGGTGAACGCGGACGCCCGCACCTTCGAGCACATGGACCCGGCCGAGGTGGGGAACGAGCGCGAGGCGGTCGTCTCGGAGCTCTCGGGCAAGGGGACCGTCCTCGGCCGAGCGGAACGGGCGGGGATCCCGCTCGCGGACGAGCAGGCCGCGAAGGCCCTCCGCACTCTGAAGGAGCGCGAGCATCGCGGCTACCACTACGAGGCTGCCGACGCCTCCTTCGAGCTGCTGCTTCGCCGTGAGACCGATCAGTACGAGCCGCTCTTCCGGCTCGAGGGGTTCCGAGTGCTGGTCGAGAAGCGCGAGGACGGCAAGGTGGTCACCGAGGCCACCATCAAGGTGTGGGTCGACGGCGAGCGCTACCTGCGGACCGCCGAGGGCAACGGTCCGGTCAACGCGCTCGACAAGGCCCTGCGGGGCGCGATCATCGACCGCCACCCGCACCTCGCCGACATCGAGCTGACCAACTACAAGGTCCGCATCCTCGACGAGCACCACGGCACCGGCGCGGTCACCCGCGTGCTGCTCGACTCCTCGGACGGCGAGCGCGAATGGGGCTCAATCGGCGTATCCGAGAACATCATCGAGGCCTCCTGGGAGGCACTGGTCGATTCGCTCGAATACGCCTTCCAGCCGCGTCCCGAGACAAGCCCGAGTGAACGAACCGATACCGCTCGCACGACCTGAGCTGGGGCCCCGCGAGGAGGAGCTCCTCCTCGAGGTCGTCCGCTCGGGCTTTCTGTCGCTCGGGCCGAAGCTGGAGCAGTTCGAGCACGACTTCGGCGAGTGGCTGGGCGGCGGCTATGCGGTCGCGGTCTCGAGCGGCACCGCCGCGCTCCATCTCGGCGTGCGCGCAATGGGGTGGGGGGAGGGCGACGAGGTGATCACCTCGCCCCTGAGTTTCGTGGCGACCGCCAACACGGTGCTCTACGAGGGCGCCACACCCGTCTTCTGCGACATCGATCCGGTCACGCTCAACCTCGACCCCGCCAAGGTGGCCGGCGCGGTCAAGGACCGCACCGCCGGCATCCTGCCCGTGCACATCTTCGGCTATCCGGCTGACCTCCCGGCGCTCGCCGAGATCGCCGTCGACCGTGAGCTCGGGATGGTCGAAGACGCCTGCCAGGCGCTGGGGGCGGTGGACAAGCAGGGCCGGCGGGTCGGCACCGCCGGCAACATCGCCACCTTCGCCTTCTACGCGAACAAGCAGATGACCACCGGCGAGGGCGGCATCCTGATCACGCCCGATCAGGAGGTCGCGGAGCGGGTCCGGAGCGAGCGCAACCAGGGACGTGCCCCGGACATGGGCCAGGTCGAGCACGACCGGATCGGTTTCAACTACCGGATGTCCGATCTCCAGGCGGCGATCGGGATCGCGCAGGTCGAGCGCCTGCAGGAGCTGCTCAACGCGCGCGATGACGTCGCCGCGATGTACCGCGAGCGGCTCACGCAGCTCGGAGCCGCGCCCGCCGGCGAGGACGAGGACCACGACATCGTCCTGCCCTGCGAGAACCGGGGCGACGAGCGGCGCAGCTGGTTCGTCTTCTGCGTACAGCTCCCGGAGGGGACGGACCGCGATGCCGTGATCGGCAAGCTCGCCGAGCAGGGGATCGCCTCGAAGGCCTACCTGCCGTGCATCCACCTCCTGCCGCCGTACCGCGAGCGCTTCGGCTTCCAGGGAGGCGAGTTCCCCGTCGCAGAGCGGGTCGCGGAACGCTCGCTCGCGCTGCCGTTCTTCACAGCGATGAACGAGTCGCAGGTCGATCGCGTCTGCACGGCGCTCGGCGAGGCTCTCGGAATCCGACCCTAGACTCCGGAGCATGTCGCGCTTCGGCGAAGACCAGGACCCGCTCTTCCGGCGGATCAACTCCTCGATCTCGTTCGACTGGCGCCTCGCGTCCTTCGACATCGAGCAGTCCAAGGCGCACGCGCGCGTGCTGCGCAGGCTGGACGTGCTCGACGACGCCGAGCTGGAAGCGATCACCGAGGGCCTCGAGAAGGTGGGGGCCGAGCTCGATGGCGGCTCCTTCGAGTTCCGGGAGGACGACGAGGACATTCACATGGCGATCGAGCGGCGCCTGACCGAGCTGATCGGGCCGCTCGGCGGCAAGCTGCATACGGCGCGCTCGCGCAACGACCAGGTGGCGACCGACCTCGCGCTGCTCGTCCGCGCACACGCCGCGCGGGCGATCGCGCTGCTCGAGAGCCTGATGGAGACGCTGGTCGCGCAGGCCGAGTCCCACAAGGATTGGGCGGCGCCGGCCTATACGCACCTGCAACGTGCGCAGCCGGTCTACCTGGGGCATCACCTGCTGGCCTACTTCTGGATGTTCCATCGCGACGCCCGGCGGTTCTTCAGAGCGGCCGAGGCGACCACCGACATGCCTGCCGGATCGGGGGCGCTGGCCGGTCTCAACTGGGACGTCGACCGCGACGCGCTCGCCGCCGATCTCGGCTTCGAGCGGCCCTACCCCAACTCGCTCGACGCGGTCTCCAACCGCGATTTTGCGCTCGACTACCTCTCGGCCGCCTCGATCTGCGCGATGCACCTCTCCCGCCTGGGCGGCGAGATCGTGCTCTGGTCGAGCCAGGAGTTCGGCTTCGTCGAGCTGTCCGATTCCTTCGCCTCGGGCTCGAGCATCATGCCCCAGAAGAAGAACCCCGACGCCGCCGAGTTACTGCGCGGCAAGGCTCCGCGGATCGCCGCCTCGCTGCAGAGCCTGCTGGGCACGATGCACGCGCTGCCGCTCGCCTACAGCAAGGACCTCCAGGAGGACAAGGAGCCGCTGTTCGACGCGATCGACAACCTGGAGCTCTGCCTCGCGGCCGCGACCGGGATGCTCTCCGGGATCGCCTTCAACCGGGAGCGGCTGGCCGCCGCGGCCGGCGACGAGCTGCTCGCGGCCACGGACCTCGCCGACGCCCTCGTCCAGGAGGGC
This sequence comes from Actinomycetota bacterium, assembly GCA_046731495.1. GTDB lineage: Bacteria > Actinomycetota > Thermoleophilia > Solirubrobacterales > 70-9 > DASUPK01. Next base: position 6,656 of record JBKPLC010000037.1, read on the forward strand.
GTGCCCTTCCGCGAGGCACACGGGCTGGTCGGGGGGCTGGTGAAGGCCGCGGTGGACTCGGGCAAGTCGCTGGCCGAGCTCGCCGACTCGGAGCTCAATGGAGTGCCCGAGGGGGCGCGCGACGCGGTTCGCCGAGCGCTGGAATCCGGCCGGACCATCGAGTCGAAGGTCTCCGCCGGCGGGACCGCGTCGGCGAGGGTGGGGGAGCAACTCGAGCGGGCGCGCGAGGCGCTCAGCGCTCTGCAGGCGTGAAGCGGCGCTTCTTCGACCGCTCCGTGCACGAGGTGGCGCGCGAGCTGATCGGCTTCGAGCTCGCCGTGGGGGAGACGGCGGGCGTCATCGTCGAGACCGAGGCATACGAGGCCGCCGACCCGGCCTGCCATGCCTACATCGGGAAGACGACCCGCAACGAGGTCCTCTTCGGCCAGCCCGGCCACGCCTACGTCTACCTCTCCTACGGCATTCACAGCCTGCTCAACTTCGTCACGGAGCCGGAGGGCACGGCCTCCGCGGTCCTGATCCGAGCCCTCGAGCCGACGCGCGGGATCGACCTCATGCGCGAGCGGCGCCGTCAGGAGGAGATCTCGGCGCTCTGCTCGGGGCCGGGCAAGCTGACGGAGGCGCTCGGCGTCGGTCTCGAGCTGAACGGAGCCGATCTCTTCGAGCCTCCCTTCGAGCTCCGTCCGCCTTCCGGCGAGTGGCGGCGAGCCGAGGTGGTCACCGGCCCGCGCATCGGCATCACCAAGGCGGCTGAGCTGCCCTGGCGCTACTGCGTCAAGGGGAGCCGCTTCGTCTCGCGGCCGTGGCCCCGGGAGATCGAGAGAGCCGCCTAGCTACAGGCCGGTTCCGCCGGTGCCGCCGGTGGAGCCACCGGTGCTAGGCGCTGAGGGGGCCGGGGTCGCGGCGGGCCCGCCGCCTCCGCCACCGCCGCCGCCGGAGTTACCGCCACCGCCGCCGCCGGAGGAGGAGCCGGAGGACGAGCTCGAGCTGGGGGAGTAGTCGCCGTAGCTGCCGGAGTCGGACGAGGTGCTGTCGCTCGAGTCCGAGCCGCCCTTGTCGGCGTTCTCCTGCGCCTTCTGCTCGCGGTAGATCGCCTCGACCGCCGACATGATCCGCCCCCAGATGTACGCCGGCCAGGTGCCGCCGTCGACCGGTCCGCCGTTGTACTCGGTCTCCATCGGAGTGTTCGTGTCGGCGTGACCGACCCAGACGCAGGCGGTGAAGTGGTCGGTGCCTCCGCAGAACCAGGCGTCGCCGTTGTTCTCGGTCGTCCCCGTCTTGCCCCAGGCGTTCGGGGCGGACTGGGCGAGCTTGCCGGTGCCCGCCAGCACGTTCTCGCGGAGGATGTTCTTCATCGTGTCCGCGACGCCTGAGGAGAGGACCCGGGTCTTCTTGGTCTTGTCCTCGGCCAGCGCGTCGCCCTTCGGGTCGGTGATCTTGTCGATCGCCACGGGCTGCAATCCGTAGGGGGTGCCGTTGTCGTTGCCGCCGGTGGCGTCTAGGTTGCCGCCCACGCGTTCACCGCCGGTGGCGATCGTCTCGAAGGCGTGCGCCATCTCGAGCGGGCTGACGCCCGGATCGATCGCGCCGAGGACCATCGAAGGGTTGGTCGAGAACTTGGTGTCGATGCCCATGCGATGCGCGACGCGGGCGATCGCCTTCGTGCCGCCCTTCACCGCCGGGCTGCCGCCGCATCCGGACGTGCAGCGCAGGGTCCGGCCAAGGGCGAGCTCCGCGTAGCACGAGTTATCGGAGTGGATGGTGCAGGTCGCAAGGCTCGAGCTGCCGTAGTAGGTGTCGTCGTAGTTGTGGACGTCGAAGTACTCGTGCTTCGAGTGGGGGACCTTGAAGATCTTCTCGTTCGATGAATACGTCGTGTTGGGTGAGATTCCCTGGCTGAGCGCGGTCGCGAGGGTGAACGGCTTGAAGGCGGAGCCCGGCTGCCGGTGTCCGTTCGTCGCCAGGTTGAAGGGATGGTCCTCGAAGTCGTTGCCGCCGACCATCGCCTTGACCTGGCCGGTCGCGTTGTCGAGCACGACGACGGAGGCGGTGGGCGCGACTCCGGAGAGCGTGCCCTCGGCGATTTCCTGGGCCGTGTTCTGCATATCGAGGTCGAGCGAGCTGTGGACCTGGAGCCCGCCGCCGAAGGCGCGACCCGGGCCGTAGAGATCGACGACCTGCTGCCGCAGCCAGGAGGTGAAGTAGGGGGAGAGAGAGTCGTCCTTCGGGTGCTCGATGTCCGACGGAGTCGGGATCTCGCTCAGGTCGTTGACCCCGTCCTGGTACTCCAGCTCGTCGATGTCGCCCTGGTCCTTCATCTTCGCCAGGACGAGGTTGCGGCGGTCGATCGCAGCCTGCGGGTTGATCCGTGGGGAGAAGGCGGACGGCGAGCTGATGATTCCGGCGAGCATCGCCGCCTCCGGCGGGGTGAGCAGCTTCGCGCACATCTCCTGGCCGGCCTGACCACAGCCGGGGTGCTTGTAGCCGAAGTAGGTGCGGGCGGCGGCCTCGATGCCGTAGGCCCCCTCGCCGAAGTAGATGGTGTTGAGGTACTCGGTGAGGATCTTGTCCTTGGTCCAGTGGCGCTCGATCTGGTACGCGAGCGCGGCCTCACGGAACTTCTCGAAGACGGTCCGGTTGCCCTGAGCCTCGAGCGCGTTCTTGATGAACTGCTGGGTGATCGTCGAGGCGCCCTGGGTCGAGCCCCCGGGCAGGACATCCGCGATCGCGGCGCGAGCCATGCCCTTGATGTCGACGCCGTTGTGCTCGTAGAAGCGCTGGTCCTCGATGGCGACCGCCGCCTCCTTCATGTAGGGCGAGATGTCGCCGGAGTCGACCAGGATGCGGTCGTTGTTGTTGAGCAGCGTCCCGATCTTGTTGCCCTGGTCGTCCAGGACGACGGAGTTCCTGGCTGTCGCGAACTCCTTCTTGCTCTCGAGCTGAGGCAGGTCCTGCGTGATCGCCATCATCATCCCGAAGAAGAAGGAGACGATTCCGAGCAGGCCGAGCCCCGCCATCACGACCAGGATGCGGAGCTTCTTGATCCGGCCCGGTTGCGGTTTGCGCGGCCGCCGGGCGCTGATTCGGCGGGGCAGCCGCGGGGGAGGGGGCTTGCCGGCGCCGTCGGCCGGACGCGGCTGGGGGATCCGCGACGGCACCCGCTCCCGGAGCGCCTGAACGCGGTCGCGGCTCTCGGCGATCCGCTCGCCGCCGACGCGTCGAAGGCTCTGCATGCCTCCCTCGAACGCGTTGCGGATCGCGGACCCGCGGCGCGCCACGCGGCCCTTCTGTGGCTGCCGCTCGAGCAGGGACTCGAAGTCGACGTCCTCCGGCTCGGCCTCCTCCCGCTCCAGGCGCTCGCGCTCGAAGTCGAGGTCGAGGATCGGGCTGGGGCGACGCGAGGCGCGGCGGCGAGCCTCCTTGGCGAACTGGCGTCCCTCGCCTGGGGTCGGCGGGCCGGCCGGGCCGTCGTCGCGCTGCCGGAGGGGCGAGAGGCTGCCAGGGGAGTACTCGTCGTCACCCAGGCTGAGCCAGTCGCCGGCGCCGACCGGCGGGGCGACGTCGGCGTCGGAGCCGTTGTCCCGGCTGCCATTCCCCCGAGAGCCGTTGCCGCTCGAACCGTTCGCGCGGGCGCCCTTCCTCCGACCGCCGTTGGTCTCGCGCGCAGGGGCCTCTTCGCGGGCAGGGGTTTCCTCCGGCTCGCGGTCCTTGGTCCGCGAAGCCGATCTGCCCCGGTCTAGATCGAAGTCGAAGTCGAAGTCGTCTGTCATGTCGCGTGGGCGACGCCCGTTACCTCGCCCGCGGCTCGGATCCGCATCCAGTTGCGCCTGAACGTAGAACTAGGGACACCGCAACCGCACCCGGGTTGCGTTTGCAGCGCGCACCCACGGATCAACGTGCCCGGCCAGGCGGAAGCGAGGAGTCTAGCATTGGCCTCGTGGCTGAATTCGGGGTCAGAGCGGGCGTCGGTCCGGGCATCCACAGGCATGGCTGACCTCGAAATCCTGAAGCGCGGGGCGGACGAGGCGCTGCCGGAGGGCGCGCTCGAAAAGCAGCTCGCCAAGGGCGAGCCGCTGCGGGTGAAGCTGGGGATAGACCCGAGCACCGCGGACATCCACCTGGGCCATGTGGTGGTTCTCACAAAGTTGGCCCACTTCCAGGAGGCCGGTCACACCGTCGTTCTGATCATCGGGGACTTCACGGCGAGGGTCGGCGACCCCAGTGGGCGGGACACGACGCGGCCTGTGCTGACCGCGGAGGAGATCGAGGCGAACGCTGAGACCTATCAGGACCAGGCGTTCAAGATCCTCGACCGCGAGCGGACGGAGATCAGGCGGAACTCGGAGTGGCTCGACATGCCCGCCCAGGAGCTCTTCAGGCTGATGTCCAGGGTCACCATCGCCCGGCTGCTGGAGCGGGAGGATTTCACGAAGCGGATGAAGGCGGATCAGCCGATCTCCTCGCTCGAGCTGCTCTATCCGGTTCTGCAGGGATACGACTCGGTCGCGGTGCGCGCCGATGTCGAACTGGGGGGGACCGATCAGAAGTTCAACCTGCTGTTCGCCCGGGACATCCAGCGCGCCTACGACGTGCCCGAGCAGTCGATCATGACGATGCCGATCCTGCCCGGGATCGACGGCAAGCAGAAGATGAGCAAGTCGCTGGGGAACTACGTCGGGGTCACCGATCCGCCGGAGGAGATGTTCGGGAAGCTGATGCGGGTGCCCGACGAGGCGATGGGCACCTACTACGAGCTCCTGCTGGGCGAGCCGGCGCCCGAGGGTGATCCGATGGCCGCGAAGCGCGCCCTCGCCCGGCGGATCGTCGAGCGGTTCCACGATGCCGGTGCGGCGGAGGCCGCCGAGGATCGCTTCGACACTGTCCACGTGGCGCGCGAGATCCCGGACGATGTGCCCGAGCTCTCCCTGAGCGAGGCGGACGGGGTGAACGACGGGGAGGTGCACCTACCGGCGCTGATCGCGGGCGCCTTCCAGATGTCGACGAGCGAGGCGCGCCGGCTGCTCGCTCAAGGGGGCGTGAAGCTCGACGGCGAGACGCTCGAGAGTGACCGCCTGGACGTGCCGCTGGAGCAGATTTCCGGTCGCGTGCTACAAGTCGGCAAGCGCCGCTTCGCCCGGCTGGTCTCTTCCTGACCAGCGGGCTATACTTCTCGGTCGCTCTTGCGACGGTTCTCGAGAGGAGCAGCCTCGTAGCGAGGAGTCCAACTTCGGTCGGCGAACAGCCGGCCTCGGATCGGGCCCCTCACGACGAGGGGCCTTTTTTTCGAGACCAACGCAGGTGGCTGGAGGCGGCGAGACCCGTCGACCCCGCCAAGTGGTCTTTGAAAACTGAGCAGCGCGCGACGAAGGGCATTCCGTCCTTCGTTGCTCGAGCCCGACCCCTGCCCATCATGCACCGGGTGGGGGTTGAATAACTCCGTCATGTCTGCCGCCGCATTGTGTACGCGGCGGCGAGTCAGCGACATGACAACTCTCTTGTGGCGTGTTCTTTCACGTCACGCCACACTTTTTACGGAGAGTTTGATCCTGGCTCAGGACGAACGCTGGCGGCGTGCTTAACACATGCAAGTGGAGCGACGAACCGGGCTTCGGCCCGGGGCAAAGCCGCGAACGGGTGAGTATCACGTGGGTAACCTG
>JBKPLC010000038.1:0-25319 GCA_046731495.1 Actinomycetota bacterium
TGCCGAGATCCCGAAGCGCTATCGATTGCGACCGTGAGCTCGCGACCAGCTGAATCCGTCAAATGGGTGTGCCATTCCGGATCGGGCGCTGGGTCGTTCGCTCGATCTTCAAGTGCAACGAGTAGCTCCGCGGCCTCTGCCGGCGTGAGGTAGACCCAGACATCGTGCAGCTCGGTGCCGGGTTCGCTCTCGATTCGTGGGCTCACCGGACCAAGCTACTGGAGCCCGGCCTAGCCGTCGGGATATGGCTGGACCGGGATCCCGTGGTCCTTGTCGCGGGTCCCGAACTCGTAGGCGGCGGCTCCCTTCACGGAGAGCCGCTGCGCGGGCCGGCCATCGAGCTCGACGTCGAGGTCGAGGTCTGAGATCGAGCAGTTGAGCGTGTTGTGCTCGGGCCCGACCGGGTCGGCGTAGATCCAGGCGACGAAGTCCTTGGCCGGCGCACGAACCGAGCCGGACACCTTCGCCCCCTTGCCCTTGAGCTCGAAGCGGGCGCCGGTCGGCTTCTCCTCGACCTGGGTGCTCGGCACGTGGCCGAAACCTCCCAGGCGATGGGCGGTTCCCCCGAGCATGAGCATGCCGTTGCCGACCCAGGGCGTCGTCCGGCCGCCGACCTTGATCCGGCCGACCGCCATGTCGAAGTAGTCCTCTGCCGAGTGGCCCTCGAAGCCGGATCCCTGGATCCAGACCCAGCGCTCGGCGTGCTCCGCGCCCCAGTTGTGGCCGATCATCCCGCGCCAGCCCTCGACCGCGATCCGCTCGCCCCCCACCTCGAGCTGGCCGTTGAAGACGGCGTCGGGGTAGGGGCTCAGGAACTTGGTCTTCGGCAGGCGGGCCCGGTAGAGGAAGTCGCGAGGGAGGTGGTGGAAGGGCTCGTGGTCGTCCGAGAAGGTGAGATCCCACTTCGCCTCGAGCGCCGGCGTCTCCACCCGGCCGACCGCCCGCCCGTCGGTGAGCGTCGCGTCGGCGACCCTGATGTACGTGGCCGCGTCGGCGGCGAGCTCGTCGGCTCCGAACTGCCGCTTTGTGGCCCTGGGACCGGCGGCGGAGGCATCGAAGAGGACGAACCACAGCGCGCAGCTCGCAGGCTCGCCGGGCCGCTTGTGGACGGTGTGCCTGATCCAAGCGCCGCGGCCCCCTCGCGGCTGGGTGAGCTTCAGATAAAAGCTCTCGTAGTGGCCGGCCCTCTCGCCGACGGCCGGGAAGCGGGCCTCGGTTCGCACCGGCGGCACGCTATCGCGTGAGCCGAGCCGCCCTGGAGCGGACCTCGGCGACCGCGTCCTCCGCGTCCTCGACCTGGCGCGCGCGCATCAGCACCTCACCGGCAACGACCGTGGTGTCGACGATCGCTCCGCCGGCCGCGTAGACCAGGTCGGCGTCCAGGTCCCCGGCCGAGAGCTCCGGGTCGTGGCCGCGGAGGAGGAGGAAGTCAGCGGGCTGCCCGGCCTCCAGCGGGGTGCCACCCAGCGCCGGCGAGCGCCGGCCGCGAGCGATCGCGAGCGCCTCGCCCGCCGGCAGCGTCGCGGAGTCGCCGCTCGCCTGCTTCTGGGTGAGGGCGAACAGCTTCACCTCCTCGAAGGAATCGAGATTCGAGTTGGAGGAGACGCCGTCGGTACCGAGGCCGAGCGCGACGCCGGCCCGCGCGGCGGCGGGGTACGGCAGGACGCCACCCACCGCCAGCTTCAGGTTGGCCGCGGGGTTGGCGACGACCGTGGCGCCGCGTTCCGCGATCAGCTCGAGCTCGGCCTCGTCGAGCCAGACGCCGTGGGCCAGCACGGTCCGGGGCCCGAGGGAGCCGAGCTCGTCCAGATAGGCGGCCGGCCGCTTCCCGTGCCGCTCCAGGCAGTCGGCGACCTCCTGCTCGGTCTCCGAGAGATGGATCTGCAGCGTGATCTCGCGCTCGGCCGCCACCTCCGCCAGCCAGGCGAGCGACTCGCCGCTGAGCGTGTAGATCGCGTGCGGGCCGACGCCCGCTTCGACCCGCTCGCCGGCGTCGTCGATGCGGTCGAGCCAGTCGAGCACCTGCTCGCGCATCTCCACCCCCTTGGCCGGGTCCAGCTGGTCGATCAGCACCGGGCTGACCACCGCCCGCATCCCCGAGTCCGCCACAGCCCGGGCCACGTCCGGCGCGTACCAGTACATGTCGAGGAAGCGGGTGGTGCCCGCGCGGATCATCTCGATGCAGGCGAGGCGCGTCCCCCAGTAGGCATCCTCCGGCTCGAGCTTCGCCTCAGCCGGCCAGATCTTCTCCCGCAGCCACTCCATCAGCGGCATGTCGTCGCCGAAGCCGCGGAAGAGCGTCATCGCGGCGTGCGTATGCCCGTTCACCATCGGCGGGCTGAGCAGCATCCCGGTGGCGTCGATCACCTCGTCGGAGGGCTGCGGGACGACCTCCGCCCCGATCTCGGCGATCACGCCGTCCTCGGCACGCAGCCCGACGGGGTGGCCATCCAGAGTCGCGCCGGCGACCGCGAGGCTCAAGTGCCCGGGAGCTCCCTGGAGAGGGCGGGGAGCACGTAGCGCAGGGACTCGGCGAGTACCTCGGCCGTTTGGTCGCGACCCCGCCTGTACTCCTCGACCGTGAGCCGCTTGTCGAGCACGCCGTTGGCCCAATTGTCGACGGTGCAGACCGCGGCGTAGGCGAGCGCCGCCTCGCCGGCGAGGATCGCCTCCGCCGCGATCGTCATCCCGACCATATCGGCGACCTCGCCCAGCGCGCGGACCTCGGCGGGCGTCTCGAATCGGGGACCACGCGTCTGCGCGTAGACGCCGCCGTCCTCCAGCTTCGTCTTGGTGAGCGAGCTCCAGGCGCTGATCACGACCCGGCGCCACTCCTCATCGAAGCCGGGCACCGAGTGACCACGCGCGTCGCGGTAGAAGCTCGGCGCCACCTCGGGGGCAAAGAAGTCGTCCGGGCAGATCAGCGTCCCGACCTTGAGGTCCTCGTCGAGGCTGCCGGCCGAGCCGAGCGCGAGCACCCGGTTGCAGCCGAGCTCGCACGCCGCCCTGATGTTCGCCTCGTGGTCGACGAGATGAGCCGGCGTCTGCCGATCGAAGCCGTGGCGAGGGATTCCGACGATGTCGCCGCCGTCGGTCGCCTCCACGTTCGTTCCCCCCACGTCGAGCTCGACCCGCTCCCCCTCGATCGGCTCGGCGCCCTCCGGGAGGCTGTATCCGTGGATCAGGCAGAGTCGATTTCCGGTCGGCCGGGGGGCGGTCATGGCGGGACTCTAAAGCGGGATGCCGCTGGCCAGCGACGCGTGACTACTCCTGCAGCCCGGCGGCCTCCAGGGCTTGGGAGCGGTCGCGATATGCGTGAACGGAAACAGCCCGGCCCGCCTGAATCGTCCAGACGTGCGTGGTCTCCAACTCAACGGGCGCCCCGCTCGCGCCACCGCGGCCGATGATGCGTGCGAAGACCACCACCTGATCGCCGGCGTCGAGAAAGCGCTCCGGCTCGAAATGCCACTCCCCCCAGGTCTCGCCGAGCATGGCCCGGAGGTCGTCAACCCCCTCGCGGCCACGGAACACCGGCTCTCCCTCCGGATAGTCAGCGGGCAGTCGGAATTCGAAGTTCGCGTCCAGGTCGTCCTCAAAGATGCGGTCGAGCTGCTCGGGTGTCGCGCGCAGCAGGTCCCCCTCCGCATACAGCCGCCGGACAAGCTCGACGTTCTCCGCCGACATCGCCCACCCAGTATCTCGCTGCCTAGGTCCGGATGTGGACCACGTCGCCGTCCTGGACGACGTAGTCGCGGCCCTCGATCCGCAGCGTCCCGCGGTCGCGGGCGGCGGCGTAGCCGCCGGCGTCGACCAGCTCGTCCCAGTGGATCACCTCGGCCCGCACGAAGGCGCGCTGGAGGTCCCCGTGGACACGGCCGGCGGCGTCGTAGGCGGTCCCGCCCCGGCGCAGCGTGCGCGCCATCGCCTCCTTGTCGGTATCCGCGGTGAAGAAGGTGACCAGGTCGAGCAGCACAAAGGCGGCGCGGATCAGCCGCTCCAGCCCCGAGCGCTCGATGCCGAGCTCGTGGCGCATGTCCTCGGCCTCCGCCGGGTCCAGCTCGCGGAGCTCCGATTCGACCCGCGCCGAGATCACCACCACCTTGGCCTCGGTCTGATCCGCGTGAGCAATCAGATCCGCCGGCGCCTCGGTCTCCCCCTCGTCCACATTGACGACATAGAGGACGGGCTTCGCCGTCAGCGGAGCGAGCTTGCGCAGCGAGTCCGGCGCGGCCTCCGGTACCGGTATCTCGCGGGCGGGGCGGCCGGAGGAGAGCGCCTCGACCACGCGCTCGAGCCACTCCCGCTCCGCCACCGCCTCCTTGTCGCCGGAACGCGCCTGCTTCGTCACGCGCTCGAGCCGGCGCTCGGCGCCCTCGAGGTCGGCGGCCAGCAGCTCGGTCTCGATCAGCTCCGCATCGGCGACCGGGTCGACGCGGCCCTCGGGATGGGCGACCGCGCTCGCGCCGTGGGCTCGGATCACGTGGCAGATCGCATCGGTCTCGCGGATCGAAGCGAGGAACTGGTTCCCGAGTCCCTCGCCCTGCGACGCGCCCCTGACCAGGCCCGCGATGTCGTGGAAGTCGATCGTCTCCGGCACCAGCTCGGAGGACCGGAGCGTCTCGGCGATGCGCTCGAGCCGTTCATCCGGCACCTGCACGACCGCGACGTTCGGCTCCACCGTGGTGAACGGATAGTCGCCGGTCTCCGCCCCTGCCGCGGTGAGCGCGTTGAACAGGGTCGACTTGCCCGCGTTGGGCATCCCTACGATGCCGATCTTCATCAGAGTGGGACTACCAGACCGAGTGCCGTCCCGAGGATCGCCCCGCCGACCACGTCCGACGGGTAGTGCATCCCGAGATAGGGGCGGCAGGCGGCAAGCGCGGCAGCGAGCAGGAAGAGCACCGCCGCCTCGGGCGCGATCCGCGTCATCGCGGTCGCGCAGGCGAACGACGAGGTCGCGTGGGCGGACGGGAAGCTGAGCGAGCTGGGCGCGCCGCCCAGCGGCGGCAGCCCCTCGAGCACCGGCCGAGGCCGCCGGACGATCAGCTTGACCACGAAGTTGAGCCCGATCGCGATCGGGCCGAGGATCCCGGCTACCACCCAGTCCTCCCCGTTGTCCGGGTCCGCGAAGGCGAGCACGATCCCGATCACCAGCCAGATCGCCCCGTACTCGCCGAGCCGCCCGAGCACCTTGGCCACGGTCTCCACGACGCGCCCGTGGAAGCGCGTCCGCATCGCGTAGAGCATGCGGCTGTCGAGGCGACCCAGCACGGCGGCGAGGATAAGGCCCTCGGTGGTGGCCGGGGCGCGGATCAGAATGCCGCCCGATGGCCTCCGACTCGCAGCGTCTCGAGGAATACGAGGAGTCCTTTCGCCGCGCCGGTCTGCCCCTCTTCAGCGAGGACATCTCGCCCTACGAGGACATCTTCAACCGTGCCGCCCCCCTGCTCGGCCTGGTCCTGATCGGTGAGCTGCTCGGCGCCGGCCAGCTCGACTGGACCTGGTGGCAGAACGTGCTCGCGGTCGGCGGTGCCCTCGCGATTCTGCTCGCGGCGATGGCGCTCGCGAATCGGGCGCGGGGGCAGCCGCTCCGCGCAATACCCGAGCGCCTCGGCAAGACCGAGCTGGCGGGCTTCGTCCTGGTGCCGGCGGTCCTCCCGCTGATCTTCGGCGGGCAGCTGGGCAGCGCGCTGGTCACCGCCGGAGCCAACATCCTGCTGCTCGCACTGATCTACGCCGTCGTCGGCCTCGGCCTGGTCTCGATCATCCGCTGGGTGCTCGGGCGGATCGCCGCCCAGTTGCGCTCGGCCTTCACGCTCCTGGCGCGGGCGGTGCCGCTGCTCGCCATCTTCGTGCTGCTCTCCTTCCCGACCCAGGAGCTCTGGGAGATCTTCTCCGACCCGACGCGGGGGATCTACGCGGTCATCCTCGGCCTGCTCGCGCTGCTTGGGGCGGCCTTCCTCGCCGTGCGGCTTCCCCGCGAGGCGCGGGAGCTCGAGCGCGAGGTCGGCCTGGACAGCGCGCCGCTCCGCCGCGCGCAGCTCTTCAACGTCGAGCTCGTCATGTTCGTCAGCCAGGCGGTGCAGGTGCTGCTGGTCAGCTTGATGATCGGCCTCTTCCTCACCGTGTTCGGCGTGCTCGCCGTCGATGACGGCATCCGGGAGCAGTGGCTCGGCTATCCGGGGCACGAGATCCTCCACTTCCACCTGCTCGGCGAGCGACTCGAGCTGACCAGTGAGCTTGTGCGCGTCGCGGTCGGCCTGGCGGCGTTCTCCGGGTTCTACTTCGCGATCTCGATCTTCACCGACTCGACCTACCGCGAGGAGTTCCTCGGCGAGCTCACCTCGGAGATGCGGCGCAGCTTCAAGGACCGGGCCGAGTACCTGCGGCTGCGGGCCAAGGCGGCCTGAGACAATCGGCCTGATGGCCGAGACGGCGAACAGGGTGATGGTGCCCGGCTACCGGCACGTCCCGGGGAACCACTGCGGCTCGACCGCGTTGCGCAATCTGCTCGGGTTCCACGGCGTCGAGATCTCGGAGGAGATGGCCTTCGGCCTCGGCGCGGGGGCCTGCTTCTACTACGTCGTGCTCGACGAGCACTCGCCCTCCCGCTTTACCAATGGGCGCGCCGCGCGGCTGGAGGAAAACTTCCTCGAGCTCACCGAGGTCCCTCTGCGGCTGCGGACCGAGAGCGATACCGAGGCCTCCTGGGAGCTCGCGCGGGAGGACGTCGATGCAGGGCATCCCGTTCTGCTGCTGACCGACCTCTACTACCTCGACCACTACGGCCGCTCTGCCCACTTCCCCGGTCACGCCGTCGTGCTGGCCGGCTACGACGAGGAGCTCGCCTGGCTCTCCGACACGGCCTTCGAGGATCTGCAGACGACCTCGCTCGAGAGCCTCAAGGAGGCGCGCCACTCGCAGCAGCCGATCTTCCCGCTCGAGGGGCACGCCATCGACCTGCCCGAGGGAGTCGAGGTGAGCCGCGAGGATCTGCTCGCCCATGCCCCGAGAGCGATCGAGCGGGCCGCGAGCCAGATGCTGGAGCCACCGCTCGGAGACTTCGAGGGGCTTCCGGCCCTGCGCCGCTTCGCGGCCGAGGTCGGCGACTGGCCGGAGGCCGCCGAGGACTGGCAGTGGTGCGCCCGCTTCCTCTACCAGGTGATCGAGCGGCGCGGGACCGGCGGCGGGAACTTCCGGAAGATGTACTCCCGGTTCCTCGAGGAGGCGGGTTACGAGGAGGCGGCCCTCGCAAAGGAGGCCTCAGAGGACTGGACCCGGCTCGCGCTCGCGGCGCGCACGGCAAGCGAGCCGGATGAGCCCGACCCGACGCACTGGAAGGCGCTTTCGGAGGAGGCGGCGAAGGTGCTCGACGCCGAGGAGCGGCTCTGGGCCGCCCTCGGTAGCCCGAAGTCCTAGCGCTTCTCGAACCGCGCGAAGTAGCCGAGCGCGTTGCCGACGCGCCGGGCGTAGGTGAGTCCGGCGCCGCTCGCCCGGAGCCGGAGCGGCGCGAGCCGGACATAGTGCGGGTCGCCCAGCAGTTCGCCGACGATGAGGCGGCCGCCGGGCTTCAAGACCCTGGAGAGCTCGTGCAGGGCCGCGTCCTGGTCGGGGATCTCGCCGAGCACCGCGACCAGGTAGGCCGCGTCGAAGGTCCCGTCCTCATACGGCATCGACGTGGCGTCGGCCTGGGCCGGCGTGACGTTCGCAAGCCCCGCCTCACCCGCGCGGCGCATCGTGTGATCGAGCATCTCGCGCTGTAGGTCGAGAATGTCGAGCCGGCCGTCGGGCTTGATCCACTCGGCGACATCCAGTGTGTAGTAGCCGGTGCCTGGACCGACCTCCAGGATCCGCTCGCCCTTTCTCGCCTCGAGGATCTCGCCGAGCCGGCCCCTCGTGATCAGCGGATGCGGGGCCTCCACCCAGAAGCGCTGCCCATAGGGGCAGGCCGAGGGATTCTTCCGCCACCAGAGCGCCGCCCCGGCGACCGCGGCGGCTGCGGCCAGGATTAGGCCGCGGAGCTTCACCCCCCGAAGCCGATGCGCTGCGGCGTGGTGGCGCTGCGGAGGAAGACCACCTGGCTCACGTCGATCGCCACCATGCCCTCCTCGGCGTCGATGTCGTACCAGCCCTCGCCTTTCTCCAGCGCCTTTCTCAGTTCGGTGAGCTTCGCGTTGTCGATCCGCACCTCGACGACGCCGCCGCCTGAGAACCCGATCGAGACTCGCTCGGCCTCGGCCATCAGTGCGACTCCGGGGGTTCGACGATCTCCGTAAGCACGCCGCCGGTAGCACGCGGATGCAGGAACGCGACGCGTGAGTTGCGGATGCCCTGGCGGGCCTCCTGGTCGATCATCTCCACGCCCGCCTCCTTCAGCTTGCCCAGCGTCGCGTCGATGTCGTCGACGGCGTAGGCGACGTGATGGAGCCCGGGACCGCGCTTGTCCAGGTACTTGCCGACCGGTGTCTCGGGGCCGAGCGGCCGCAGGAGCTCGACGTGGCCGTCACCGACGTCGAGCAGCGCCGCTTCGACGCCCTGGGACTCCACGGTCTCGCGGTGGACCAGTGGCATCGAGAAGGTCCGCTCGTAGAGGTCGAGCGCGCCGTCGAGGTCGTCGGTGGCGACGCCGATGTGGTCGATGCGGCCGAACATGGGCGTTGCAGTCTACGTAGCGGGCGCCGGCTCCCCGGGGGCGGGTGGCTCCGCGCCGGCCTCCTGCTCCACTCGCAGGATCTCCCGCAGCGCCGCGATCCCGACCTCCAGCTGCTCGGGCGTGGGCTCCTTGGTCGCGATCAGCCGCTGGATCTCGTGGCCGGGCCGGTGAAAGGCGCGCGCGGCGCTCGTCTCGGGGTTGCGCTCGCTCCAGGCGAACATCTCGGCGGCCAGCGAGGCGCTTGCGACGCCCACGCCGGCGCGAGCGAGGGGACCCGGGCGCTCGAGGAGCCGCTCGAGCAGGAGCTGGCCGGCGGCGGACAGCACCAGCATCGGAACGACCAGGTTCGAGCCGCAGCGCTCGTGCTCCTTGGTGGCGGTGGTCGGGTCGTCGGAGCCCTGCTCGTAGGCGCCGATCGCCTTGTGCTCGACGCCGTGGTAGGCGGCCAGGTTGCGGTCGCTGAGGGCGACCATCGCCGGCGCCAGGCCGAGGACCGCCTGAACGAGCTCGCCGGTCGCGCTCGAGCGGCGCCGCCGCAGCGCGCGGCTCGCGGACGAGGCGATGAACATCGCCGCGATCACCCGGACGTCCTCGAACGGGAGCCGGGCCGCCCGCAGCTTCATCCGGACGGTCGGAATCAGCATGAAGGCCTCGGCCAGCCGCAGAGGGCCTCGCAGGAGCGGCACCCGCACCGCGAGCTCGGGCGCGAGCACCGGCTTCGGGCCCGAGGCGACCTGGATCTCGCCCTCCGTATCCCTGGCCGCCGCCGCCCAGGAGGTTGGGCCGTGAATGAGCAGTCCATTCCGGAGCGCCATCCCGCCGAGTCGCAGGATGTACTCGTCCTCCTGCTCCGCCGCGCGGTCGCCGTTCTGGGAGAGCTCGCTCAACCGAGCATCCTCCGAGCCACCTCATAGAAGAAGCCGGCCGAGAGCTCGACGTCCGCGACCGGCACCCGCTCGTCCGGGGCGTGAATCAGGGGAGCCGCCTCGACCAGGTCGATCTCGCGGTGCGGGCAGAAGCCGTAGACGATCGCGTCGGGGAACGCCGTCCGGAAGGGATTGCTGTCACTGAAGCCCGGCATCACGATCGGGGCGAGCTCCGCGCCGGGGTCGGCCTCGGCGAGCCAGTCGCGGATGGCGCCGGCGAGCCGCGAGTCCACCGGTGAGCTGTTGCCGACCACCCCCTCGCTGAACTCGACTTCGTAGTCGCCCTCCCCGATCAGCGCCTGCAGCTGGTGCAGCGCCTCCTCCTTGCCGTAGCCGGGTGGGACCCGGCAGTCGATCAGGGCCTTGGCCTCGGAGGGGATCACGTTCGCCTTCTTGCCACCCTCGGCGATGGTGGGGGCGAGCGTGACCCCGAGCATCGGCTCGACCAGGAAGTTCGCCAGCTGCGGCTGTTCCGCTCGCAGCCGCTCGAGCCCCGCGCGCATCCCCTCCTCGCCGACGAACGGCTCCCCGAGGATCGTCTCGAGCAGCGTCTCGCCGGCCTCGCTCGGCTGCGGCGGCGGCTGCTCGGAGAGGGCCGAGAGGTAGCCAGCGAGCTTGAGCAGGGCGTTGTCGCCGATTCGCGGGACCGAGGCGTGGCCCGCGCGCCCCTTTACCCGCAGGCGCATCCGGAAGATGCCCTTCTCGCCGACGCAGAGGGTGTAGAGCCGACGCCCGGCGACCTCGAAGGACTCCCCGCCTCCCTCGTTCACGATGAAGTCGCTGCGGACCTTGTCGGGATGCTGCTCGCAGAGCCACTGCGCTCCCAGCCCCCCGCCGACCTCCTCGTCGGCGGTGATCACGAGCAGCAGCTCGCCGGCGGCGGGGCGCCAGCCGTTGCTGCCGAGGGCTACGCACGCCGCCACCTCCGCCGCGACCTGGCCCTTCATGTCGAGCGCGCCGCGCCCCCGCACCCAGCCGTCGACGACGTCGCCCGCCCACGGATCGAAGGTCCACTCGTCGGGGTCGGCGCGCACCGTGTCCACGTGGCCGAGGAGGGTCAGCGTCGGGCCCTCTCGCTCGCCCCGCAGCCGCGCGACCAGGTTCGGTCGCCCCGGCTCGGCGGCGAGCAGCTCGCACTCGAAGCCGGCTGCCGTCAGCGCGCCCTCCAAGAACACCTGGGCCGCGGCCTCGTTGCCCGGTGGATTGACGGTGTTGGTCTGGATCAGGCGGCCAAGCAGCTCGACGGCCCGAGACCCGAGGCCCTGCGGGACGGCGGCCGCGACGGTGCCCTCCTCCATTCGCTCAGCGTAACGGCCTTCCGTTCTAGGGCAGGGGCGCGCCCGCCAGCGCGAGCCCGGCCCCCACGGCGCCGGCCGCGACGAGGGTCAGCACCACGCTCAGGCGCACGATCAGCAGCGAGACCGCCGCGGCACCCAGGATCGCCCACTGCCATCCCTCGTCGATGCCGCCGGCGAGGGTGACCGCTGAACCCAGGATCGCGCCGATCGCCGCCGGTCCCGCTCCGTCGAGGAAGGCGCGAGCGCGGTCGTTTCGCCGCAGACGCTCGAATCGACCTCCGCCGAGCAGGATGAACGAGAACGAGGGGACGAAGGCGACCAGCGCGGCGAGTATTCCACCCCAGATGCCGTGGGCGGCATAACCGACCGCCGCCACCGTCGAGACCACTGGCCCGGGGGTGACCTGTCCGAGTGCGACTGCGTTCAGGAACTGCGCGTCGGTCATCCAGTGGTAGACGTCCACCGCGTCCTGCTGCATCAGCGGGATGACGACGAACCCTCCACCGAAAGAGAGCGCGCCGACCTTGAACGCGATCCAGGCGAGCGCCCCGACGGAGCCGGTCGTGGCCACGGCCATGAGCACCAGCGCCGGGGAAACCGAGAGGGCAGCGGAATCCGGGGTCCCCGCCCGGCGGAGCAGCTCGGCGATCCCGCAGGCCACCAGTACCAGGACGAGGTAGGGGCCGATCGCGATCGCCGCCGCGGCGCCGGCGGCCAGGTAGACGAACCAGACCAGCCGATTGCCGTGCCCCTCCATCGCGTGCTCGTGGCTCGGCCCGACCAGCTCGCTTCCGGCGCGCACCGCGACGGCCGCGACCGCCGCGCCGGCTCCCGCACCGGCCCCGCGGACCCACTCCGGCGGCGCCGAGGCGAGGAAGAGCACCGAGAGCGCCAGGACCATGACCACCGCCGGCACGACGAACCCGAGCCCGCCGATCACGGCTCCGGCAGGGCCGCCGGCGCGGTAGGCGGTGAAGATCGAGAGCTGCGTCGAGGAGGGGCCGGGCAGCAACGAGCAAGCGGCGTTCGCGTCCTCGAACGCGCGAGCGTCCATCCAGCCCTTCCTCCGGACCACCAGGTCGCGGAGCAGGGAGATGTGCGCCGGAGGACCGCCGAACCCGATCAACCCGATCCGCAGCCACTCCCGGGCGACGACGCGAAGCGGCACCTCCGTGCGGTTCATACTGCGGGAGCATGTCGAACCCGAACGTCGCGCTCGTCTACGAGATCCTCGGCGCGTACCAGCAGGGAGACGAGGAGAGGCTGCGCAGCCTCATGCATCCGGAGGGCGAGATCTACGCGCCGCCGGGTCTGATCAACGCCGGCACCTACCACGGCTACGAGGGCTTTCGCGAGTGGCTGTCCCACTGGGAGGACGCCTGGGACGAGATCAACTACGAGCTCGGGGAGCCGATCGAGGTCGATGAGTCCGTGATCGTGGTGCCGGTCCACGTCGTCGGGGTCGGCGCGGTGAGCGGCCTGCGAATCGACAGCGTCTTCGGATGGCTCTACCAGTGGGTCGGCGGGCTCTCCAGGCGATTCCACGTCTACCCGACCGTCGAGGAGGCGCTCGAGGCGGCGAGGCGGCTCGCCGTCGAGCCGGCGTGAACGAGCGGCTCTTCGAGACCGGCGGCGAGACGCCGCGCACTGGGGTCCCTCCCGAGGAGGCGCCTCTCGCGACCAGGATGCGGCCGCGCGACCTCGACGAGTTCGTCGGCCAGTCCCACCTCCTCGGCGACGGCTCCGCGCTGCGGGTCGCGATCGAGTCCGGCGAGCCGCACTCGGCGATCTTCTACGGGCCGCCCGGCACGGGGAAGACGACGCTCGCGCGGATCATCGCGGCGCGCATCGAGGGCGCCTTCGAGGAGCTCTCGGCCGTGAACGCGGGGCGAGCCGAGGTCCGCGAGGTGATCGCCCGGGCCGAAGAGCGGCGCGCATCCGGGCGTCCCACGATCTTCTTCCTCGACGAAATCCACCGCTTCAACAAGGCGCAGCAGGACGCGCTCCTGCCCGCCGTCGAGGAGGGGCTGGTCACCCTGATCGGTGCGACGACTGAGAACCCCTACTTCGAGGTCAACTCCGCGCTGCTCTCGCGCTGCCAGATCTACGAGTTCCGGCCGCTCACGGACGACGAGATCGAGGAGCTGCTGCGGCGCGCTCTCACCGACGAACGTGGCCTGCCTGATCCGCCGCCGGTGCCGGACGAGGCCCTCTCGATGCTCGCCGCGCGCGCCGGCGGGGACGCCCGCGTCGCCCTGGCGGCGCTCGAGCGCGCGACCGAGACGACGGCCGCCGCCGGGGAGCCGGAGGTCTCGATCGAGGCCGTCGAGGATGCGCTGCAGCGGAAGGCGCTGCTCTACGACCGCGAGGGCGACAAGCACTACGACTACATCTCCGCCTGGATCAAGGCGACGCGGGGATCCGACGTCGACGCCTCGATCTACTACCTCGCCGTGATGCTGGAGGGCGGCGAGGATCCGCGCTTCATCGCCCGACGCATGGTGATCTTCGCCTCCGAGGACGTGGGCAATGCCGATCCTCAGGCGCTGATGGTCGCGAACGCCGCGGCGCAGGCGGTCGACCGGGTCGGACTGCCGGAGTGCGCGCTCAACCTCGCCCAGGCGGCGGCGTACCTCGCCCTGGCGCCGAAATCGAACGCCTCCACCGGAGCGATCTCGCGGGCCAGCGCGCACGTGCGAGAGCACGGCGCCGACGAGCCGCCTCCCTACCTCCAGGACGCCCACTACCCCGGCGCGAAGAAGCTGGGCCGGGGGCAGGGATACCGCTACCCGCACGACGAGCCCGAGGCGGTCACGGATCAGCCCCTGGCCCCCGAGTCGGTGCGAGGGGAGCGCTTCTACGAGCCGACCGAGCGGGGCTTCGAGGCTGAGCTGCGGAAGCGGCTCGAGCGCCTGCGCCGGCTGCTGGGCGGGAGCGACGAGCAGCGTTAGGCGCAGATTAAGCGCGCTCCAAAACGAATCAAGGCGCCGCGCAACCTTTCCGCGAAGCCCGTGTTCTGGGGGTTGTCTGACGCTCCGGAAATCGTGCGCGGTTCGCCGGAGCCAGCGCGTAAAAAGCCGGGGAGTGGACAACGGAGGCCGGGAGCTCGGGGATTGCTCTCGGCCTCCACTTCAACCGGGTTCGGGGAAACTGGGAGGGAGCGGCCTCGGCGGGAGGCCGCTGCCTCCATCGCCGAAAGCGCACGCATCGCCCGCGCGTAGAATCGCGCGGACGAGCGCAACCGACGAGAGGAATCAGGCGATGGAGGCGAGCAGCTCCGGCAAGACCCGAACCGGCACGAAGTCAAGCGCGAACGGCCGCAACGGCAAGCCGGCCGCGAAGCGCTCGAAGGGGAAGGCGAAGTCCAAGCCCGCGCTCGAGTCCTTCAACCCGGCGACCGGCGAGCTGGTCGGCACCGTCGAGACCATCACGCCCTCCAAGGTCCAGGGGATCGTCGACGACGTCGCCGAGGTCCAGCCCTTCTGGGCTGCGCTGACGCTCGACGACCGCGCTCGCTACATGCGCCGCGCCTGCGACGTCCTGCTCGCTGAGATCGACCAGATCGCGGAGCTGCTCACCAACGAGCAGGGCAAGCCGCGGGTCGAGAGCTACACGATGGAGATCCTTCCGACGATCGACTCCCTCAAGTGGATCGCCGACAACGGCCCCGAGATCCTCTCGGACGAGAAGCTCTCGATGCCCCTCATCCTGAAGTCGAAGAGCGCGAAGTTCACCTACGAGCCGATCGGCGTGGTCGGCGTGATCGCGCCCTGGAACTACCCCTGGTCGATCCCGTTCGGCGAGGTGGCAATCGCGCTGATGGCGGGAAACGGCGTGGTGCTGAAGCCCGCCAGCCTGACGCCCCTGATCGGAGAGCGCATCCGGCAGACCTTCGAGAAGGCCGGGCTGCCCGAGGGGCTGATCCGCACCGTGCACGGCGGCGGTCGGATCGGCGACGCGCTTGTCAAGTCGACCGCGGGGAAGATCTTCTTCACGGGCTCGGTGGAGGTCGGCCGCAAGGTCGGGGTGGAGTGCGCCAAGCGGATGAAGGGCTCGGTGCTCGAGCTCGGCGGGAAGGACCCGCAGATCGTCTGCCCGGACGCCGACCTCGCCAACGCAGTCTCCGGGGCCGTGTGGGGCGGCTTCGCCAACGCCGGGCAGACCTGCTCCGGCATCGAGCGGGTGTACGTCCACAAGGAGGTCGCCGAGCCTTTCCTGGAGGGCCTGGTGCGCGAGACCGAGCGGCTTACGGTCGGCGACCCGCGCGACTGGACCACCGAGATCGGCCCGATGGTCTCCGCAGAGCAGGCGGAGCTCGTCGCCGAGCTGGTCGACGACGCCGTGGAGAACGGCGCCACCAAGCTCACCGGCGGCCCAACCGAGGTGTACGGGACCAGCACGAGGGAGCTTCGGGGCAGCTTCATCGCCCCGGTGGTGCTCACCGGCGTGACGCACGAGATGCGGATCATGAAGGAGGAGATCTTCGGCCCGGTGCTCCCCGTGATCACGGTCGACTCCGAGGAGCAGGCGATCGAGCTCGCGAACGATTCGCAGTTCGGCCTCGGCGCGTCGGTCTGGACCAAGGACCGCGCCAAGGGCGAGCGCATGGCCCATCAGATCGAATCCGGGATGGTCTGGGTGAACGATCACTCCTTCTCCCACGGCGCCTGCCAGTGCGCCTGGGGCGGTGTCAAGGACTCCGGGCTGGGCCGCTCGCACTCGAAGTTCGGCTTCTACGAGTGCGTGAACATCAAGCAGCTCGCCTGGGAGCCGGGCTGGACCCGGGACATGTGGTGGCAGCCGTATGACCGCAAGCTCGGCGACGCGATCCGCTCCTCGGCCCAACTCCTCTACAGCCGGAATGGCAACCGCCTGAAGGCGCTGCGCGAGGGGCTCCGACCGCTGGTCGAGGTCACGCGGCGGACGATGCGCAAGGGCGAGTGACCTTCCGGCCTTTTTGACTTTTATTAAGCCGCAATTCCCGCAGCGCTTTTGGCGCAAATAGCGAGTCCGGAGCGAATCTTCAGCGTCAGGCGTTTGCTAGCCTGCCGCGCGCATTTCCGCTGAATCTCCGATCCACAGGAAGGAAAGGAGACCGGGGGACCCCAGGAGTTGGGGCGAATCGCGGCCGGTGCGCCGCGTAGCGCGATCTTTCAGCGCGAGCCCGTCAGCTAACCCCGTAAGCAACGAAAGAAGGAAGGTCTAGGTTAGGAAGCGAACTGCCGGACTGGAAGTTCGTCCTTCCCCATTTGCATGATTTAGGTACTCGGATCGGGTCTTTCTAAAGCAGCCGGCCCACGGACGCCAATCGGGCCAACCACAACTCAATGTCGCTAAAGCACCGGCCAGCCATGGCCGATGCGTATCGACGGGGCGATGCAACGCGAGTCCGCTCGGACTCGTCAGAAGCACCTACGCAAAAACCGGATGACAGCCAAACGACGCCACCCTCTCCTGCCAGCTATCGGGTTGCTGGCAATCCTCCTGCTGAGCGTGTTCGCCGGTTCAGCGATCGGCAGCGGTGGCCACGGCTCTAAGGCGAGCATGGCCAGCCAGGTCCGGATGGTGCAGCGGAGCTTCCGTCTGACCAGGCCCGACCAGAAGCAGCGGCTTACGGTCGGCTGTCCTGGCCGCTCCACCCCGCTCGGCGGCGGCATGAGCAGCTATCCGCCCCCGAGCGCGGGCGGCGAGGGCGTCTACCCACACTCCTACGAGCGCCTCGGCGTCCAGCACGGCTGGCACGTCACCGCCGTGCTCTTCGATCCGGACCATCGCAGCACGCAGCCACGCGACGTCACCCTGCAGGCCACCTGCGGGCCCCGGCTCGGCCACGTCACGCCGCCGCACACCACGAAGTACGTCAAGCCGGGCCAGACGAAGAGCGCGGTCGCCGTCTGCCCAGGCCACCGGCGGCTGTTCGCCGGCGGCTTTCAGCGCACCGACTTCGTCTCGCGGGGCGGCAACTACGTGCTCGAGTCCCGGGCGATCTCGGGGCGCGCCTGGCGGGTCACCGGCCACGCCTTCGGCGAGTTCGGCGGGCAGCTGACGGCGATCGCGTACTGCACCCGGAGCAAGCGGCCGCTGCTCACGCCGGTCGAAGCGACGACCAGCCTCGGGGCCGGTGTCGGAACGGCGACCACCCCGACCTGTCCGCCCGGCACTCGGTTGACCTCGGGTGGCTTCAGCACCAACGGCTCGACCAGCGTCTTCTTCACCAACGGCATGATCAATGGCGACGGCACCTGGTCCGCCTCGGGCTACAACTGGGGCTCCGGCGCGTCGCTGACGGCCATCGGCTACTGCATGCGCTAGCCCGACCTCTTCCCGCGGGCGAAGAAGCGGACGTGCATGTGGTCGTCGTGGTAGACGAGCGGCTGGACGGTCCTGCGCGGGCCGGTCAGGTGGGTGTGGGGGCCGATGAAGACGTACTGGGCGCCGGCGGCGACGAAGTCGTCGAGCAGGGCCTGGGCTAGAGGGCGGTCGATCTGCGCGGGCTTCGAGGCAGCGAGCTCCTGGAGGTCGCTCCGCGGGTAGAGCACGTCGACGTCGAGGCCGTTCTGATGCGAGGCGTGGCCGAGACCGCCGAAGCGCCTGCCGAACGGCCCGCCATGCGGCCTGCTCAGATCGGCGATGCCGACCCGCGGGGCTTCCGGATGGGCAAAGCGATACGCGGCCAGCACGGCGAGGAGCTTGTGGATGGTCCGATCGGCGGCCCAGCGGCGCCAGGGGCGGTTCGGGGAGGCACCGAGCGGAAAGTCCCAGGTGAAGAAGTCGGTCCCCTGCTCCGGAAGCTGGACGCCGCGGATCAGGCTGCCGTGAAAGGGCTTGCCGACGGAGACCGAGCCGCGCCACGGGACCTCTCCCTCGTCGTATGACGAGACCGAGGCGCCGACGGCGATCTCCCCCTCCGACTGCGCCGATGCCGCCAGTGGCCAACGCGTCACGAGCACGGTCGCGATCACGCAAAGCACGATGAATGTCACGCGAGCAAACACCGCTAGATTCGCTCGCATGATGGAACGAATGGCGGTCGAGAGCCCGCCAGGCGAGCGCGCGCGGGGGACGACGCCGGGTGCCGCGATCGAGCTCCGGGGACTGCGCCGGGACTTCGGCGACCGGGTGGCCCTGGACGGGCTCGATCTGCGGCTCGATCGCGGCCTCAGCCTCGCCGTGCTCGGGCCGAACGGCTCCGGCAAGACCACCCTGCTCCGCATCCTCTCCGGGCTGCTCCGGCCAAGCGGTGGCGAGGTCACGGTCCTGGGCTATGCGCTGCCCAAGGAGACCTACCGGCTGCGCGGCCGGGTCGGCTATCTCGGACATCGGCCGCTGCTCTACCGGGACCTCACCCCGCGCGAGAACCTCGCCCTGGCTGCCGCCCTGCACGGCCTCGACCCGGCGGAGGCCGAACGGCGGATCGAATGGCTGCTCGAGGCGGTCCGCATGGAGGCGCGCGGTGACGACCGGGTCGCCGAGCTCTCGGCGGGCATGCAGCAGCGCATCGACATCTGCCGCGCCGTGCTCCACGAACCCGAGCTCCTTCTGCTCGACGAGCCGGACGCGCACCTCGACCCCGAGGCGCGCAGGCTGGTCGCGCCCCTGATCGCCGCCGGCGAGGACCGAACCCGGGTCGTGGTAAGCCACGACCACGGAACCGCCAGCGCCGATGCCGACGAGGTGGTGGAGCTCGCATGATCGCCTTCACCGCACTGCTCCGGAAGGATCTGCGGGTGGAACTGCGGACCCTGCGCTCCCTTCCGGCGATGGCGCTCTTCGCGGTCACCGCCTTCGTCATCTTCCGCTTCGGCCTCGATCGTGAGCAGCTGTCCGGGGAGCTCGCCGCGGGGGTGCTCGTCCCGACGCTGCTGTTCGCGGCGCTGCTCGCGATCAACCGCCTGTTCGTGGCGGAGCGTGAGGAGGGCGGCTTCGACCTGGTGCGGCTCGCCCCCGTCGACGGAACCATCCTGTTCGCGGCGAAGGCGTGTGCGCTGGTCGTCTACCTGGTCGTCCTCGAGCTGATCGCCGTGCCGATCTTCGCCCTGTTCTTCCTCGATTCGGCGTCCGGACTGGTCCCGTTCGCGCTGATCCTGCTGCTCGCGAACATCGGCCTTGCCGCAACCGGGACCGTGATCTCCACGATCGCGACGATGTCGACCGCCCGCGACCTGCTCGCGCCGCTGATCCTGCTGCCGCTGCTGGTCCCGCTCGTGATCGCCGCGGCAGGCGCCGGCGAGCACCTGCTGGCCGCGGGAGGGCCCGATTACGGGCGCTTCGGCACGTGGCTGGCGCTGCTCGGCCTCTACGATCTGATCTTCCTCCTGGTCGGCTACGCCACCTTCGACTTCCTGCTCGAGGACTAGGACCACCAATGGGAAGTGCCCTCCAATCGATAACCCTTCGGCGCCTCGCGATCGCGACGGTAGTGGTGCTCTGCGGCGGCTACCTGCTGGCCTTCCTCTACGCCCCGGAGGACGCGAACGAGGGCTTCGCCCAGAAGATCTTCTACCTGCACGTGCCGCTGGCGATCGTCGCGCTGCTCGGTTGGATCGTCGCGGCCGGGCACGCGATCCAGCACCTGCGCACCGGCGATCCGAAGCACGACGCCCGCTCCTACGTCTCGATCCACATCTCGGTGATCTTCGGGCTCGCCGTGCTGCTCACCGGCGCGATCTGGGCGAAGAGCCAGTGGGGGGTCTGGTGGGAGTGGAAGGAGCCCACCCTGGTCAGCTTCCTGATCATCTT
Source organism: Actinomycetota bacterium (assembly GCA_046731495.1). Taxonomy (GTDB): domain Bacteria; phylum Actinomycetota; class Thermoleophilia; order Solirubrobacterales; family 70-9; genus DASUPK01. Next base: position 19,617 of record JBKPLC010000038.1, read on the forward strand.
CCTGCTCTACGCGACCTACTACCCGCTCCGCTACGCGATCGAGGACCGGGACCGGCAGGCCCGCTACGCGTCGGTGTTCGCGATCACCGCCGGCGCCTTCGTGCCCCTCAACTTCCTCGCCGTGCGACTGGCCGAGCCGCTGATCCACCCGCGCACCTTCTCCTCGACCGGCGGGCTGCCCGGCGAGATGCTGCTCGCCTTCCTGGTCTGCCTGGCCGGGATGGCGATGCTCTGGGCGACGCTCGTCTGGTTCGAGCTCGACGCGAAGACGGCCTCCGCGAACCTCGGCAGGATCAGGCGCGCTCTGGAGGCCGCGGCATGACCCCGCTGCTCGCGATCGAGAACGGCGGCTACGTCGGTGCGGCGTACGTCGTGTTCCTGCTGCTCCTGCTGGTCTACGTGGCGATCATGGCCGCGAAGCTCTCCCGGATCCAGCGCGAGTTGAGCGCGCTGGCCGAGCTGGCGGAGCGGCCGCGACCGGAACCGGATCACGACGTAGGGGAGATCCACGACCGGCAACGCGAGATCGACTCGGTCCGGGAGGAAACCCGGCGCGAGGAGGCGGCTCGATGAGCGGCCTGCTCGCCCTCGGCGTCTCCCACCACACCGCCACGCTCGCCCTGCGCGAGAAGCTCGCCCTCACCGAGGGCAAGGCGGCCGGGGTGCTGTCCGCACTGGTCTCCGAGGAACCGATCTCGGAGGCGGTGGCGCTCTCGACCTGCAACCGCACGGAGCTCTACCTCGTCGCGACCGACGCCGTCGAGGCCGAGACCGCGGGGCTGGGCGTCCTGGCTCGCGAGGCAGGGATCCCGCCGACCGAGCTGCTCGGGCCTCTCTACTCGCTCCGCGGAGCCGACCCCGCCCGCCACCTGTATCGCGTCACGGCGGGCCTCGACTCGATGATCCTCGGCGAGGCCGAGATCCAGGGCCAGGTGAAGCGGGCCTACGAGCTGGCGCTCGTCGAGGGAGCGACCGGTCCGATCCTCAACCGGATGTTCCGCGGTGCGCTTGCCGCCGGAAAGCGGGCGCGAACCGAGACCGCCGTCGGCGAGAAGGGGGTCTCGATTCCGTCGGTCGCGGTCGAGCTCGCGCAGCGCACTCTCGGGGATCTCTCGGCCCGGCAGGTGCTGCTGATCGGCGCGGGCGAGACGGCCGAGCTGACCGCCCGCTCCCTGGCCGCGCGCGGCTCGGACGCCGTCTTCATCGCCAACCGCGGCTACAACCGCGCGATCTCGCTCGCCGAGCGCTTCGGCGGCAACGCGGTGCGGATCGACGAGCTTCCGCTGCAGCTGGCGAGCGCCGACATCGTGGTCTCGACCACCAACTCGCCCCATCACCTGATCGAGCGACCCGAGCTCGAGGTGATCATGGGGCACCGAGACGGGAAGCCGCTGCTCCTCATCGACCTGGCGGTGCCGCGCGACATCGATCCGGAGTGCCGCGAGGTCGAGGGTGTGAGCCTCTTCGACGTCGACGAGGTGCAGGCGATCGTGGAGCGCAACGCCTCCGGCCGTGAGGCCGAGGCAAGGCGCGCCGGCGGGATCCTCGACTCCGAGCTGTCCCGCTTCGAGCGCTGGCTGGGGACCCAGGAGGTGATGCCGACGGTGGCCGCCCTGCGGGAGCGCGCGGAGCGCATCGTCACCCAGGTGCTGGCCGAGAACGCGACACGGTGGGAGAGCCTCTCGCCGACCGACCGGGAGCGGATCGAGCAGATGGCCCGCGCGATCGCGAACCGGCTGCTGCACGAGCCCACCGTCCGCCTCAAGGGGCTCGCCGACCGGGAGGACGCCTACCTGCAGGTGAGCGCGCTCCGCGAGCTGTTCGGCCTCGACGCCGGCACCGAGCCGGAAGCGGGCGAGGCCGACGTCGCCTCGCTCGACGAGAGGCGCCGCCGCAACGAACGTTCCTAGCCGATGGCGGAGCCCCAGCTTCGGCTCGGCACGCGCGGCAGCACGCTGGCGCTGGCCCAGGCGAAGCTCGTCGCCAAGGCGCTGGGCGGCGCCGAGATCGTCCCGATCAAGACCCCGGACAGGGCCCCCAAGGCGGGTGGCGACAAGGCGCGCTTCGTCCGCGAGATCGAGCGGGCGCTGCTGGACGGCGAGGTCGACCTCGGCGTCCATTCCGCCAAGGACCTGCCGACCGACCTGCCCGAGGGCCTCGAGATCGCGGGGGTGCCGGAGCGCGCCGATCCGCGCGATGCCTACATCGGTCATGTCGATTCCCTGGGCGAGGTGCCGGAGGGCTCCCGGATCGGGACGTCGAGCCTGCGCCGCCGGGCTCAGATCCTCGCTCGGAGACCCGACCTGGAGGTGGTGGAGCTGCGCGGGAACGTCGACACGCGCCTCGGGCGATACGAGAGCGGCGACTTCGACGGGCTCGTGCTGGCGGCGGCCGGGCTGCATCGGCTCGGGCGCGCCGAGGAGATGGCCTTCGGGATCGAGCCGGAGGAGATCACCCCCGCCCCCGGGCAGGGGACGATCGCGATCGAGGCGAGCCATTCGAACGACCGGGCGGCCGCGGCGGCCGAGTCGATCACGGATCGCGAGGCGCTGGCGAGACTGCTCGCAGAGCGCGCGCTGGTCGCATCCCTCGATGCGAGCTGCAACACGCCTCTGGGGGCTCTCGCCACGCTCGAGAAGGGTGGCCGTATCCGGATGCGCGCCTTCTGCGGGCTGCCGGATGGGAGCGAGTGGCTCCGGGATGAGCTCGAGATGGACGACGCCGAGCCGGAGAGGGCGGGGCGCGAGCTGGCCGAGCGGATGAAGGCGGCAGGCGCCGGAGACATCCTCGCGCGCGCAGAGGAGATGGCGGTGGCATGAACGAATCGGTGGGGATCGTGTACCTGGTGGGCGCCGGCCCGGGCGACCCCGGGCTGATGACGACGCGGTCGCTCGAGCTGATCGTTGCGGCGGACGTCATCGTCCACGACCGGCTGATCCCCCGCGATGCGCTGGCGGCCGCCAGGCCGGACGCGGAGCTCCTCTATGTCGGCAAGGAGCCGGGAGCGGCGAGCGTTCCGCAGGAGGGGATCGAGGAGCTGCTGATCGACCGCGCCCGTCAGGGCAAGCTGGTCGTGCGGCTGAAGGGCGGCGACCCCTTCGTCTTCGGGCGCGGCGGCGAGGAGGCCGAGGCGCTGGCCGAGGCCGGCATCCCATTCGAGGTCGTCCCCGGGGTGACCGCGGGGGTCGCGGCTCCCGCGTACGCCGGCATCCCGGTCACGCACCGGGACGACGCCTCGGCGGTCGCCTTCGTCACCGGCCACGAGGACCCCGAGAAGGAGGACTCGACAGTCGACTTCGAGGCGCTGGCGCGCTTCCCCGGCACGCTCGTCTTCTACATGGGGGTGAAGGCACTGGCCCGGATCGCCGAGCGGCTGATCGAGGCGGGCCGGGATCCCTCGGAGCCGGCGGCGGTGGTGGAGCTAGGCACGCTGCCCGGACAGCGCACCATCAGCTCCACGCTCGACGGTATCGCGCAGGCCGCCGCCGATGCGCAGGTTCGCCCACCCTCGATCACCGTCGTCGGCCCCGTCGCGGCGCGCCGCGAGCGGATCGCCTGGCTCGAGAACCGGCCACTCCACGGTAAGAAGGTCGTCGTCACGCGCGCCCGCGCGCAGGCGAGCGAGCTGGCGCGACGCCTCGACGCGCTCGGCGCGGAGCCGGTCGAGTTGCCCGCGATTCGGATCGAGGCGCGCGTCGACACAGATGAGGTGCGGGACGCGGTCCAGGCTCTCCACACCTACGCGCTCGTCTGCCTGACCAGCACGAACGGCGTCCGCCTCCTGTTCGAGGCGATGGCCGCCCAGGGCCGGGACGCGCGCGCCCTCGCCAACGCCAGCGTGGCCGCGATCGGTGCCGGCACTGAGATGGCGCTGGCCGCGCACGGCGTGATCGCGGACATCGTTCCCGAGCGCTTCGTCGCGGAGGAATTGGTCCAGGCGCTCGAGGCCCTGGAGCTTCAGGGCAAGCCGGTGCTGATCGCGCGAGCCGCGGAGGCGCGGGAATTGCTCCCGGACGCGCTGCGGAAGCGCGGAGCCGAGGTCGACGTGGTGACCCTCTACGAGACGGTCGCCGAGCAGCCCGACCCGGAGGAGCTGGAGCGCGCCCGCGACGCCGACTTCATCACCTTCACCTCCTCCTCCACCGTCCGCAACTTCATGGAGGCGAGCCCGAACGGCATCCCGGAGGGCGCGAAGGTCGTCTCGATCGGCCCGGTCACGAGCGAGGCCGCTCGCGAGGCGGGGCTGACGGTCGACATCGAGGCCGAGCGCCACGACATCGACGGGCTGGTCGAGGCGCTGCTCATCGCCGCCGCCGGCTGATTGGATTCGCAGGTGGCGCAACCGCGGCCGATCACCTTTCTCTCCGACTACGGCTACGAGGACGAGTTCGCCGGCGTCTGCCGGGCGGTGATCGCGCAGATCGTGCCCGGCGCGCCGGTGATCGACCTGACCCACGGGATCGCGCGTCAAGACGTCCGCCAGGGGGCGATCGCCCTCGCCAACGCGCTCCCGTCCTGCCCTCCCGGGGTCCATCTGGCCGTGGTCGATCCCGGCGTAGGCTCGGATCGCCGCGCCGTGGCGGTGGAGACCGATCAGGACCGCTTCCTGGTCGGTCCCGACAATGGGCTGCTCTCCAGGGCGATCGACCGCCTCGGCGGCCCGCGGGCCGCGGTGGAGCTGTCACGCTCGCCATTCCGGCTCGAACCGGTCTCGGCGACCTTCCACGGCCGCGACCTCTTCGCGCCGGTCGCCGCCCATCTCTCGCTCGGTGCACGGCTGGAGGAGGCCGGCGAGCCGGTCGATCCCGGATCGCTGACGATGCTCGACCTTCCCTTGCCCCAGATCAGGGGCGATGAGGTAGTGGCTCAGGCGATCCACGCCGACGGCTACGGCAACGTCACGCTCAACCTCGACGCCTCGATGCTCGCGCACGGCCCGCTGCGCGAGGGAGAGCGACTGGAGGTCCGGGCGCCGGACGGGCGCTTCGAGGGGCTCTGGGCCCGCACCTTCGCCGATGTGCAGCCGGGTGAGCTTCTTCTCTTCGAGGACTCTTCCGGTGCACTGGCTCTGGCGGTGAGCGGCGGCAGTGCCGCGGGGTTGCTCGACCTGGAGCCCAACCGCGAGGTCACCCTCCGGCCGCTGAGATGAGATTCGGCTCTCCCCACCGGCACTTCCACAGCACGGACTCGACCAACGAGCGCGGCAAGGAGCTCGCGGCGGCCGGCGCCCCGGGCGGCCTGGTGGTCACGGCCTCGGAGCAGACCGCCGGCCGCGGACGCCGCGGCAACGCCTGGTTCGCCCCGCCGGGCGCCTGCCTGCTCTATTCGGCGCTGCTCAGCCCCTTCGACGCGGAGCGGGGCCCGCTGCTCCCCCTGGCGGTCCCGATCGCCGTCTGCGAGGCCGCGGAGGAAGTGGCGCCGGTGCGCTGTCAGGTCAAGTGGCCGAATGACGTCTGGATCGACGAGCGCAAGGTCGCCGGGGTGCTGGTCGAGGCGCGTCCCGACGAAGGGTGGGCGGTGATCGGGGTCGGCCTCAACGTGGCCATTGCCCAGGACGAGTTCCCCGCGGAGCTGCGCGAGACCGCGACCTCATTGCTCCCCACCGAGGCTGAGGGAGGGCTGCCCGCCGGCGGGGCACCGGGAGTTCGCCGAGCGCTGGACTCGCTCAACGAGGCCTTGGGGCGCTGGGCGGATTCACCCGCC
>JBKPLC010000039.1:0-8023 GCA_046731495.1 Actinomycetota bacterium
GCTCGAGCTCGAGCGCCTGGCTTGCGAGGCGGAACTCGAGGTCCGGCGCACCGTCGAACCGCGGGCCGACGTCCTCCAGGTCCTCCTTGAGGTTCTTGAGCGTGTACGGCACGGCCGCGAATCTACTCTCCACAGAGAGCACGGTGCGCAATCTAGGGGAGTCCCCCGCTTCCGCTGAAGCTAGGAGAAAAGCTAGGCCGATCCGGATTAAAGCTAGGAGCGAGCTAGGCGCGCTCGGCAAAGATCACACCAGCCGCACCTAGCTTTGCCCTTGCGATCTTTGCCGCACGACGGGTTATCGGTCCCGCCGGGAACTCCTGATCCCTCTCTGACCATGCCCTCCGTCTGTGTGCCTCGCCTCTCGCGTTCGACACGGCGTGTTGCCCTCTTCGTTGCCCACTGGCGCATAGGGCGCTCTTCGGCGCTTGCCGCGAAAGCAGAAACGCCACGTTTGCAGGGGTCCTTTAGAAAGCGGACGACGGGTCTCGAACCCGCGACCTTCGGCTTGGGAAGCCTATCCGGCCCCTTCGGTGGAATCCGGTGGAGCCCCCGAACTGGCGCTCCTGGAGCTAAATCCTTGCCGTCGTCGCCAGCCGACCGGACTCCAACGGATGCCGCCGAGACTGACACTGTGCTGACACCCGGCGAGCCCCGCCGCTGGGTGTGGGCAGTGCTGCCTGGCCTATGGCCAGTTCATGCCCGCCGACGGGCTTGAGGCAACCGCTGGGTCCCGAGCAGGCGTCTGCCGCGGTCGGTCTCGCAAAACGCTCGCATCCACGCGAAGGGAGCAGTCGCGTGTTCGCCCAGCATCGCCGTCGGAACCTGACCGCGTGCATAGGCAGTGCATAGGGCTGCCGTGAAGCGTGCAGCGATTCCGTTGTCGTCCATACCGAGCGTCTCGGGCCGGTCGCTGAGACGCCTGCTCGCACGCGGAAGGGGAAGCGAGGGGACCGGGCGGCCGGACTCTGTCGGTGAAGCGGAGCACGCCGAAAACCCAGAGCTCGCGACACGGGAGCCAGCCGTCCCGCGGCGCTCGGGATATACGGTTGGCGAGTGGGACACGAGCCGTCCCAGGGCGCCGAGCAGGTCCGCGCCGCGGAGGTGATCGGGGCGCTGTGCCTGGCGACCGACCTCGGCATGGGGTTCCCGTTCGAGCACGGCCTGCACACCACGTTGATCGCGACGCGACTCGCGGAAAGACTCGGGGTCGACCCCGCGATGGTGTCCGAGACCTACTACGGCTCCATGCTCTCTCATTCGGGCTGCACCACCGACGCCCACCTCACCGCGGAGATCTTCGGCGGTGCGCTCACGACCAATTTCAACCCCGTCATGTACGGGTCGCAACGCGAGGTGTTCATGGGGCTCCTCCGCACGCTGCCCGACCCGGACGGTCCGGCGCTCGCTCGCGCGGCTCAGGCGGCGCGCCGGCTGCCGAGGATGGCGCGGGTAGCAGGCCCGCAGTTCACCGCCATGTGCGAGGTGGGGCAGATGCTGGCCGACGGGGTCGGCCTTCCCCCGTCGGTGGGGGGGCTGCTCGCCTACCTCATGGCGCGCTGGGACGGGAAGGACCCGGTCGGCGCCGCAAAAGGGGAGGAGATCCCGCTGCCGATGCGGATCGTCCACGTTGCCGCGGACGCCGCCTTCCAGCAGATGCTGGGGGGCGAGGAGCACGCCGCGCGCGTCGTGCGCAAGCACGCGGGCCGTGGGTTGGATCCTGGAGTGGTGACCTGCCTCGCCGACAATGCCCCCACGATCCTCGCCCTCGATCACGAGGCGTCGGTGTGGGAGGAGACGCTCGCCGGCGAGCCGCGCCCCCACCTGACCCTCGAGGGCGAAGCGATCGAGCGAGCGCTCGCGGCGATGGGCAACTTCGCCGACCTGATCTCGCCCTACCTGACCGGCCACTCAGCCGGAGTGGCCGAGCTGGCCGCCGCGGCGGCGCTGCGTTGCCGCATCGACGACCCGGAAGTGCTCCGGCGCGCGGCGCTCGTCCACGACCTCGGGCGGGTTGCGATCGGCGCCCGCACCTGGCAGAAGCCCGGGCCGCTGAGCGCCGACGAGTGGGAGCAGGTGCGCCTCCACCCTTACCACACCGAGCGCGTCCTGTCCCGCTCCGCGTTCCTGGCCGCGCTCGCGCCCGTTGCCGGCGCCCACCACGAGCGCCTCGACGGCTCGGGCTACCACCGCGGATGCCGCGGCCCCGAGCTCCCCCTGCCCGCCCGGGTGCTCGCCGCCGCCGACGCCTACCAGGCGATGATCGAGCCGCGGCCGCACCGCGAGCCGCTCTCGCCAGAGCGGGCGGTGGAGATCCTGGGCGAGGAGGCAAGCAGCGGCCGGCTCGACGCCGATGCGGTCGCCGCGGTGGTCGAGGCGGCCGGCCAGCGGGCACCGCGAATCGAGCGGCCGGCGGGGCTTACCGAGCGCGAGGCCGAGGTGGTCGCGATGCTGGCGCGCGGCCTGCAGACCAAGCAGGTGGCGCGGGCACTCGGGATCTCGGTCAAGACCGCCGATCGCCACGTCCAGAACGCCTACGGGAAGATCGGGGTTTCGACCCGCGCCGCGGCGACCCTGTTCGCGATGGAGCACGGCCTCGTGGCATGGGGAGAATTCCCGATTGCGGGGCCGCCCGTTCGCACCTAGCGTCCTCCTTGGCTCGGTAAGCCCGCCGGGCCACAATCGACGAGGAAGGAGCAAGCATGGCGGTCGCGATGATGGTCGACAATCCCGAGGGCTCGCAGGAGATCTACGACAGCGTCCGCGAGCGGCTCGGCTTAGAGAAGCCCGCCGGCGGCATCTTCCACGCCGCCGGCCCGAGCCCGAACGGCGGCTGGCGCGTACTCGAGGTGTGGGAGTCCGAGGAGGACGCCAAGCGGTTCGTCGCCGAGCGCCTCCTGCCCGCCTTCGACGCCCTCGGCGCCCCGCCCCCTCCGCCCCCGGAGCTCTGGCCGGTCCACAACTCCATGCCGTAGGAGGCAATCCGTCGGCTTTCACGCGCGCAGATCGACGCCTGCTTGCACCGCGATTGCAGCACTATGACTGGCGAGGGTGAGGCTTCTGCTTGGGACTGCGATGAAGGAGGGGCCCCTCTGGTGTCACGCCCGGCTGTCACCGAGGGCCTGCTCGTCCGTCCCACTCATGCGTGCCTCCTTCGGTCCCATTCGATCCCCGGGAGGATTGTTGCTCCGTCGCGGCCCGCTTGGATTCGCGCAGCGGGGTACGGGGTGCCCCCCCTCCCACTCCGGCGAGCACTGCTCCCTCGCTCGATCCTGCCAGCGAGCGCCGCCCCTAGCCCGTCCTAACCCGGAGATGTAGCGACAGGTGACGCTCATCTCACGGTCCTCGTCTTGCGGGCCCCGAAGACGATATCCGCGGGGACGCGCCCCTTGGTGAGGCGCCCCGTGTGGGCGCGGTCGAAGTTGTAGCCGAGGAGGAACTCGTCGAGGTCGCCCTGGAGGGCGGTCATCTTGGGCACCAGCGAGCGGGCGAAGGCCGGCCGCCAGCACTCCTCGAGGATGGTCAGCTGGAGGCGCTCGACACAGCCGTTCGAGTTGGGTCGGCCGGCCTTGATGAAGCGCTGGCGGCCACCGAGCCGCTGCACCTCCTCGCCGAACTGCCGCGCGCGGAACTCTGAGCCGTTGTCGGTGCCAACCTCACGCAGCCTCCAGCCGGCCGCCTTGAGCTCGCGGGCGACGCGGTGGACGAGCTCGCGGGTGTGGCGGGCGCGCGGGTTGCGCTCCGAGGTCCTGAGCTCGGCCCAGGCGAAGGCGGAGGCCACGTCGATCGCCGTGTACTGCCAGACCGTGCCCCTGGTGCCCGAGAGCCGGCCCACGTAGAAGCAGTCGAGCTGGACCTTCTCGCCCGGCTCGGAGGCCTCGATGTGGCGCTCCGGTGGCGGCAGCGGCGGTCGGCGCTCGTAGGGGTCGCGGTGGCGGGCGACGAGCGCCAGGCGCTTGCCTCTGGTGTTGAGTCCGACCCTGACCAGCACCCGCCAGACGCCGTGCTCCGAGATGCGGATGCCGCCCCACTTCTCCCTGCGGAGCTCGGCCGAGATGCGGCGCGGCCCGAGCCCCGGGTGGCCCAGGGCGAAGGCCACGATCCGCTGCTCCAGGTGCGGTCCGACCTCGTTCGGCATCCGCGGCCGCCGGCGCTCCCTGACCCGCAGGGCCTCGAGGCCCCAGCGGTCCACCCTGCGCCTGAGCCGGTAGTAGGTGGAGCGGTGGACGCCCATCGCCCGGCAGGCCGCGGAGACGTTTGAGAGCTCCTCGGCCAGGGTGAACAGGCGCAGGCGGAATCCGACCAGCACGTCATGCTCTGTCACGCGACGCTCCTCTCGGTTGTGTTGTGGTGACCCCGAGCCTGAGCGAGCGCGCGGACGCCCCGACAGCTGCCGGGGCGTCCGACTTCATGGCGTCCCTATTGGTCCTGCAGGTGTTGCAGGTACTTGGGGTTAGTCCGCCCTAGCCGCTCTGGCGATCTGCGACGCGCAGCACGACCGCGGTCGCGGACGATTAGTCCGGCAGTGCCGGTCGGTCACACCCTCTAGGCGACAGAGAGGAGGCGAGATGAGCGAGCGCCACGGCTATGAGCCGGGCGTCCCGTGCTGGGTCGCCGCGGTTGAGCCCGACCCCGGGGGCGCCGGGAGCTTCTATGGCGAGCTGTTCGCTTGGGAGACCGACACGTTCGACACCGGCGGCGGCCAGATCACCCTGTGGCGGGTGCCCGGATACGTGGGCGGCGAGCTCCAGCAGCCGGTGTCGCGCGACGTGGTCGGGGCGGTGCTGTCCGGGGATGAGGACGACGGGGCGCCCCCCGCACTGGGGAGTCGACTTCTGGATCGCCGCGCGGCCGCCGCAAAGGCCGCCGCCATGGGCGGCAGCGTGGTGGCCGGCGCATACGACATGCCGGGCTTCCGCCAGGCCGTCCTGGCCGACCCGCAGGGCGCGGCGTTCACGGTGAGCCAGCTCGTGATCGCTTCGCAGGGGGCCTGACATGGCCACCATCGAGACCGCTTGGCGGGACCTGAGGGCGGCTCTGGAGGGCGAGGTCGTCCTTCCCGGCTCCCCGCGATACGACGAGGTTCGCAGGCCGCAGATCCCGCGCTTCCACGACGTGCGCCCGCAGGCCGTGGTGCTGTGCCGGACGTCCGAAGACGTGGTCGAGGCGATCGCGTTCGCGCGTCGCGCGGGTATCGAGGTCGCGGTACGGAGCGGCGGGCACGACTTCGCTGGGCGCTCGTCTGGCCCCGGGATGGTGCTGGACCTCACGTCGATGCATTCCCTGGAGGTCTCGGACGGCCTGGCCACCGTGGGGCCCGGCTTCCGGCTCGGCGACCTCTACGGCGCCCTGGCCCAACACGAAGTCACGATCCCGGGCGGCTGCGGCGCCACGGTCGGGATCGGCGGCCAGGCGCTCGGCGGCGGGCTTGGCCTGCTGGGCCGCAGCCGGGGACTCACGTCGGACCAGGCAGTCGCGGCAGAGGTGGTGCTGGCCGACGGGCGGGTGGTGGAGTGCGACGAGCAGCGCCACGAGGACCTGTTCTGGGCGCTCCGCGGCGCGGGCGCCCGGGGCCTCGGCGTGGTTACGCGCCTCACGCTCCGCACCGTGCCCGAGCCCTCGGCCACCTCGTTCCACCTCAAGTGGCCCTACCAGCGCGCATCGGCACTGATCGCCGCCTGGCAGGAGTGGTCGCCGACGGGGCCCGACGGACTCGCGGCGAGCCTGCTCGTCACGGTGGGCGGGGAGGCCGGCGCCGACCCGGTGGTCCACCTGTTCGGCTCGATGCTCGGCAGCGAGACCGAGACCGCGGCGCTGCTCGACGAGTTCGTGTCGGTCGCCGGCGCGGACCCCGCCTCCTCGGAGCGCGCGCACATGCGCTACGGCTCACTGAAGAACTACCTGGCGGAGCGGGGCCCGGGCGACCAGGAGGACGAGGACGGCCGCCCGTACATGAAGTCGGAGTTCTTCCGCGAGCCGCTCCCGGCCGGCGCGGTCGGGGCGCTGGTGAAGCTCTTCGTCCGGGGACGCCGGCCCGGGGAGGCGCGGAAGCTCGACTTCATGCCCTGGGGCGGCGCCTACAACCGCGTGTCTGCGGACGCCACCGCGTTCCCACACCGCGAGGAGCTCTTCCTGCTCGAGCACTCCGTCGTCGTCCCGGCCCGCCTCGGCGCCGCCGCGAAGGAGGCCGCGCGCGCCTGGCTGTCGGACTCGTGGGAGCTCGTACACCCCTCCGGCTCGGGCGGCGTGTACGCGAACTTCCCCGATACGGACCTGCCCGACGAGCACCGCGCCTACTGGGGCGACAACCTCGAGCGCGTGCGGCGCGTGAAGGAGAAGTACGACCCGGAGGGAGTGTTCGGCTGAGGCCGTGTCGTGGGGTGGGGAACGGCGGCAGTGAGGGTGCGACGCCCGCGCCGGCGGCATCGCGCCGGTCCCCGTCAGCTCCGGCAGGACCAACCGCCACCGCCTCGACCGCGGCGGCAACCGCCAGATCAACACGGCCATCCACCGCGTCGCGGTCACCCGCGCCCGCTGCCACCCCGAAACCCGCGCCTACATCGAACGCAAACACTCAGAAGGCAAAAACCACCCGCGACGCAATCCGCTGCCTCAAACGGCACCTAGCACGCCGCGTCTGGCACCTTCTCCAAACCACCCAACCGCCCTCCTCGCTATCAACCGCTTGACATAGGAGCAGCGAAAGCAGAAGCGCCGCCCCGGATTGCAGGTCAAGAGAAGAGGCTCGGGTCCCGTCGCGGCGCCGGGGTGCAGGAAGATCTCGCGGCGCCGCGCAGGGTCGCGGCCAGCGGCGCGGAACGGCGGCGTCGGCGACGATATGCAGGGACGCGAACCTGGAGGTGTTGGATGAGCGCTGGAGCCGACCTCGGAGCCGTCTTCGACGAGCACGTGGCGAGCGAGTTCGAGACCAAGGACATCAACGCGACGATGGCCACGATGGTCCCGGAGCCGTACGTCTGGCACGTGCCGGTGCTGACCGGGGCGTCGGGAGGAGAGGCGGTCCGGGACTTCTACGTCACGCACTTCATCGGCCAGACGCCGGACGACGCTGTGCTGCACCCAATCGCGCGCACGGTGTCCGAGAACCGGGTGATCGACGAGTTCGTTCTTGAGTTCACCCACGACGCAGAGGTCCCGTTCATGCTGCCCGGCGTCGCTCCGACGGGTCGCAAAGTGCGGGTCCCCACCGTTGTTGTCATGGGCTTCAAGGGCGAGAAGATCGCGTACGAGCACATCTACTGGGACCAAGCGACGGTGCTCGTTCAGCTGGGCATGCTGGATCCAGCCGGGCTCCCTCTGGCAGGCGGCGAGCAGGCCGATCGGCTGCTGGAACTCGCGAGCTCGCCGAGCTAGGAATTAGCGGCGGCTCGGATCTCCTCGCTGTCCTACACGAACGCAATGAGTGCAGACGAGCTGCTCCTTCGCGCGATGAGCGGCAGTGATGAGCCCGTCCGCGCAGGGACCGGCAGTCCCGCGTGTCGTCCAAGGCGGAACTCTGCGTTCGCGCGGGATCTCGTCGCTGGTGCGCGGGCGTTGTTGGCGGATGCAGGAAGCCGGAGACGAGAACGAGCACATGCGAAGGCGACGCGCACAGCTCGCGCCTTAAGCGTGCGGTAGCGGCGGCGTGGTCGGTCACCGTAGGGTTCAATCAGGGGGTTGCGACCGTCCTAAGCCGCGTACGAGGAGCCCAGAACCGTGAGCGAGCAGACGCCAGCCATCGACTTCGAGAACCTGCCCGCCCCGAGCGAGGGCTTCCTCGTCACTCAGTTCATCACCGTGCGAAGCGTTGCTCGGTCCCGCGCGTTCTACTCCGACGTCCTCGGCGGCCAGGTCGTGCTGGAGGAGAACCCGTGCATGGTCAAGCTCTCCAACTCGTGGCTGATCATGAACCCGGGCGGTGGCCCCACCCCCGACAAGCCCGACATCTCGGTCGTCAACTACGAGCCCGGCAACACGGTCTCCAGCTTCCTGAACCTGCGGGTCGCCGACATCCAGGCCTGCTATG
>JBKPLC010000040.1:0-11488 GCA_046731495.1 Actinomycetota bacterium
GCGATCAGGACGGTCTTGTCCGGACAGAGGACCGAGGCGGTCTCGGCCATGAAGTGGACGCCGCAGAACTCGATCACCTCGGCATCGGTCTTCGCGGCCTGCCGGGAGAGGCCCAGGGAATCACCGACGAAGTCAGCGACGTCCTGCAGCTCGGGCAGCTGGTAGTTGTGGGCGAGGATCACGGCGTCGCGCTCGGCGGCGAGCGCCTTGACCTCATCGCTCAGGGTCGCGATCTCGTCCTCGCTCAGCTTGCGCGGAAGTTCGTTGACCGTAGGAAGCTCCAGCACGGGAAGCCGCTCCTTCGACGTTGGATGTTCGTTCTCCCGGCGCCCTATGCCTCTGGGCCCTCGAGATGAACGAATGAACTGACCAAAGGTTAGCGTCACCCTACCCTCTGCCCCATGCCCGAGTTGCCCGAGGTCGAGATCACCGCGCGCCGCCTGACCACCGGCCTGGAGGGGACCGAGGTCGAGTCGGCGCTCGCCGCGGGCGTTGCCACGCTGAAGACGTTCGAGCCGAGCCTCGACTCGATCGTGGGGGCGCGGATCGAGGGCGTGCGGCGGATCGGGAAGATGCTGGCGGTCGACCTCGACACCTCCGCCGCCAATGGCGGGGCCCCCCTCACGCTGCTCATCCACCTGATGTCCGCCGGCAGGCTCCAGGTGTTCGACAAACGCGCCTCGCTGCGGGATCGTCGCTCGCGGATCCTGGTCCGGATCGCGGACGGCCGCGAGCTGCGGCTGCGGGAGTTCGGCACCAAGCAGTCGGCGTGGGCCAAGCTCCTGCCCCGCGACGAGGTCGCGAAGGACGAGATGGTCGCGACGCTCGGCCCCGATGCCTGGCCCGCGCCCCCGCTCGACGAGCTCAAGGAGCGCATTCTGCAGCCGCGCCACCTGCACCCCCTGCTTCGCGACCAGCGCGTGATCGCCGGGATCGGCCGCTCCTGGGTCGACGAGATCCTCTGGGAGGCGCGCCTCTCGCCCTTCAAGCAGGGATCGGAGCTGCGCGGCGAGGAGATCAAGCGGATCCACGACGCCCTCCACGTGCTCGGCGACGCGATCGAGAATTACGAGGAGATCGTCGGCCCCGACATCCCGGACAAGATGCCGATGCCGCTCAAGGTCCACCGGCGCGAGGGCGAGCCCTGCCCGCGCTGCGGCGCGACCATCGAGGCCGTCTTCTTCGCCGAGCACCAGACGAATTACTGCCCCGAGGAGCAGACCGGCGGGCGAGTCCTGAAGGACCGGCGGCTCTCACGACTCCTGAAGTAGAGCGCCGGCTCAGCCGGCCAGCACCCACAATTCCTTGAAGGGCAAGGTCAGGTGCCAGGTCGTGACGGCACCCTTGGGCAGGCGGGCGAAGTCCCCTTGCTTCAGGTTCAGTTCAGGACCTCCCTCGATTTCGATGCGCGCCTCACCCTCGAGCACAAGGAGCACCTCCGTGGCCGGGAGCGTCCAGGTCGGAAGGTCCGTGTCCGCATCCGCGGTGAACCGGCTCAGCCCTGCCCGCAGTCCGTCCTCCTCGAACAGGACATGCTCCTCGGCCCCGCCACCGATCTCGGGGTCAGGTCGCCAGTCATCCGTCGCGACATTCGACAGAAACACCCCGGGGTCCAGCTCCATCTCAGCCTCCTTGCTACCGGAAAGTCGACAAATCCACGCTATCGCCCGGTGAGCTGGCGGACCACGCCGCGCCCGATGGTCAACGGGTGCGTGACGACCGTCTGGAAGCGTCCGGTCAGGCTGAGCGGGTCGCGGGCGATGCCGAGCTGGCGCAGCAGCGTGGTCTGGTCGAAGTAGACGCGCTCGCAGACCAGGTCCTCTCCCTCGAAGACGAAGATCGAGAGGATCGGGAGCTCGAACTCGCGGCCGGTCGGCGGCAGGTTGCGCAGCGGGCCCCTGTGGGTGCCGCGGACAACCGCCTCCACCAGGACCGCATCGTCGGCGTGATGGAGCGCAAGCAGCTCATTGCGCTGGTCAGGGAACGCGCGCCGCGTCTGCTCGAAGTAGGACTCCACCTCCTCGGTGCCGTCGTAGACCTCGTTCGTCCCGATCAGCTCGTAGCGAGGGCGCGCGAAGGTCTCCATCGTCGCGTCGAACTCGTGGCGATTCTCCGAATCCATGTGCTCGCGGACGATCGCCTCGCGCTTCTTCCTCAGAGCCGCAGTCGGTGGCACGCCTACCTCCCGGTCACCCTGCGAACCAGGGCGCGGCTGATCGTGAGCGGGTGGCTGGCCGCCGTCTCCAGTCGCCCGGCGAGGCTGGTGGGGCTGCGGCAGACGCCGAGCTGCGCCAGGATCGTGGCCGTGTCGTAGTAGACGCGCTCCCCGACGAGCGCGTCGCCCTCGAAGATGAAGATCGCCAGGAAGGGCTGCTCGAAGCGCCGGCCGGTGGGCGGCAGCCCGCGGAGGGGCCCGGTGTGGGTGCCGCGGGCGACGGCCTCCATCAGGACCGCGTCGTCGGAGGAGTGGAGCGCCACGATCTCGATTGCCTGGTCGGGGAAGGCCCGGTCGAGCTCGCGCCAGTGGGCCATCACCTCGTCGGCGCCGTCGTAGACCTCGTCGGTGGCGACGTACTCGTAGCGCGGGTGCTGGAAGGTCGCGAGGGCCGTCTCGTAGTCGGCGGCGTTCTCGGCCTCGACGTGCTTGCGGACCAGGTCCTCTCTCCTCTTCACGGCGGCTTTGGTGATCGCCATCGGCCGACCCTATTCCAGGCTCATGCTCAGGTCGAGCGCCGGCGCCGAATGCGTGAGCGCGCCGATCGAGACGTAGTCGACGCCGCTCGCGGCTACCTCGGTGACGTTCTCGAGGGTGACCCCGCCGGATGCCTCGAGGTCCGGGCCGTCGCCACCGCCGCGGGCGGCGCTGACCGCCTCCTGAAGCTGGGCCGGCGTCATGTTGTCGAGCAGCAGGCGGTCGGCGCCGGCCTCGGCGCCCTGGCGGACCTCGTCGAGGTCGCGGCACTCGACCTCGACGGCGAGGTCGGGGCGGGCCTCGCGCGCTCGGCGGACCGCCTCCCCCACGCCACCGGCAAGAGCGGCGTGGTTCTCCTTGATCAGGATCGCGTCGAACAGCCCCATCCGGTGGTTCGTGCCTCCGCCCGCCGCGACGGCGGCCTTCTCCAGGGCCCGCAGCCCGGGCGTGGTCTTCCGCGTATCGAGGATCCGCGCGCCGGTCCCGTCCACCTCGCGGACGAACCGGGCGGTGAGCGTCGCGACGCCGGAGAGGTGGCAGAGCAGGTTGAGCGCGGTCCGCTCGGCGGCGAGCAGCGCCCGGGCGGGCCCCGCCCCGCGGGCGACGGGCGCCGGGACGTCCTCGCGCCACACGCCCTCGGGCGCGACTCCCTCCAGCTCGCTCGCGCCCGTCTGCCGGAAGACCTCGCTCGCGATCTCCAACCCGAAGAGAACGCCCGGTTCCTTCTGCGTGATCAGGGCCGTCCCCGAGGCTTCCGCCGGGACCACGGCCTCCGCGGTGACGTCTCCGGTCCCGAGATCCTCCCGCAGGGCGCGGGCGACCAGGTCGCGGGTATCCGGATCGATCGCCATATCCACAGTCTCACGAAACGCGGTTGTGCGACGTTTTGTGGGCGGATGTCAAATGAATCGCTTCCC
Organism: Actinomycetota bacterium; assembly: GCA_046731495.1. Classification (GTDB taxonomy): domain Bacteria; phylum Actinomycetota; class Thermoleophilia; order Solirubrobacterales; family 70-9; genus DASUPK01. The sequence goes on from JBKPLC010000040.1 coordinate 3,610, forward strand.
CCCTTTCAGGAGCTGCTCGACGAGCACGGCTCGGACGTGCTCGGCTACCTGGTCGCCACCGTCGGCCCGCATGACGCCGAGGACGTCTTCCAGGAGACCTTCATCGCGGCGCTTCGCGCATACGACGGCCTCGACCACGCCCGCAACCTCCGCTCCTGGCTGCTCACCATCGCCCACAACAAGGCCATCGACCATTACCGCGCGCGCGGCAGGCGCGCCGTCCCGGCCGGGGATCCCGAGGAGGTGGCCGGCACGGTCCCGAGCAGGAACTCGAGACCCGATCAGGTCGTCGCGGAGGGCGATCCGGACCTCTGGCGTGCCGTCAGCGCTCTCCCGCCGAAGCAACGGAGCGCCGTCGTCCTCCGCTACGCCACCGATATGTCTTATTCCGCAATCGCGCAGGCCATGGACAGCTCCGAGGCCGCTGCCCGCCGCAACGTCCATGAGGGCCTGCAGAAGCTCAGAGGTGAATTCGCATGAACCCGCTGACCGAAAAGCAACTCGAGAAGATGCTCAAGCAGGCGCCGTCCAAGGGTGATCTCGACCGCGCTATGCAGGGCCTGCTGTCCCGCGCCGAGCGCGACGGCTTGATCGACGTCGCCTACGCCGAGATCGACTCGCCCTTCGGCGAGCTGCTCGTCGCCCGCACCGACCGGGGCGTCGTCCGAGTGGCGCTGCCCAACGAGCTCACCCGTCGCTCCGACGACGAGGTCCTCGAGGACCTCGCGCGACAGGTCTCCCCGCGGGTGCTCGAGTCTCCGGCCAAGCTGGACGAGGAGCGCCGTGAGCTCGAGGCCTACTTCGAGGGGCGACGCCAGAAGTTCGACGTGCCGGTCGACTGGGCTCTCACCAGTCCCGGATTCCGCAGCCGGGCGCTCCACGCCGTCGCGCGAATCCCGTACGGGAGGACCAAGACCTACGCCGAGATCGCCAAGGCGGCCGGCAACCCGCGCGCCTTCCGCGCCGCCGGCACCGCCTGCGGCCACAACCCGATCCCGCTGATCGTGCCCTGCCACCGCGTGGTCCAGTCCGGCGGCGGCGTCGGCAACTACGGCGGCGGCCCGGAGATGAAGCGGGCCCTGCTCGACCTCGAGGGCGCGATCTAGGGCCTTCAGAGCGAGATCAGCAGCCGGTTGTAGGTGCCGGGCAGAAAGCTGATCAGGAAGATCATCAGGACCGCGATCGCGACCCCCACCAGGCAGAGGTTCCGCCGGACGATGTTCCCGTCGTTGTGGGACTGGAGAGCGAAGAGGCCCGGCGGCGAACTGGGTCACCGTCGATCTGCAGCTGGGGCACTTGGTGATCGCGCTTGGCACGAGGCGACCCTGATCAGCCATCGCGCTCCAGCGCAATGGGAAATTCATCCAAAAGCGTCCGCGTGCTCCTCGGCCCACTCCTCGAACCTGCGCGGCTCCCTCCCGGTGACCCGCTCCACGGTCGGGTGGACCGTGGTCTCGTCGATCAAGCCCTCGGAGAAGAACTGAAAGAAGGCGTCGACGTAGGGCTTCGGCATCGCCTGCTCCATCTCCGCTCGGGCCGCCTCGTCGGTCTGCCCCTCGAAGCTGAGATCGCGCCCGCTGTACTTCGCGACGATCGCGACCTGCTCCGCCGGCCGCAGCGCCTCAGGCCCGCTCAGGCGATAGGCCTGCCCCTCGTGATCCGACGTCGTCAGGGCACGCGCCGCGACCGCACCGAGATCGTTCGGATGGATCATCGAGATCGCGATGTCCGGGAACGGGGCGCGGACCACGTTCCCGTTCTGCAGCTGCGGGAGCCAGCGAAGGGCGTTGGACATGAAGCTGTTCGGCCGGAGGAAGGTCCCCGGCAGCCCCGAGTCGCGCACCGCCCGCTCGGAGAGGATGTGGTACCTGGCGACGGCGTTGTCCATCTCTCCGGTCGGGGCGGCGCTGCTCGAGAGCAGGACGACCCGTTCGACGCCCGCCTCGCCGAGCGAGTCGAGGGAGCCGTCGATGCCCTCGTAGCCGCTGAGCAGGAAGGCCGCGGTCGCCCCCTCGGCCGCCCCACGCACGCTCGCGGCATCGCCGAGGTCCGTCTCGACCGTCTCGACACCATCCGGAAGCTCGGCCTCCGATCCGGGCCGCACGGCGGCCCGCACCTCGGTCTCGAGCTCGAGCAGCCCGTTGATCACGCCGCGGCCGGCGTTACCCGTCGCCCCCGTTACGAGAATCACGCCGGAAAGACTGCCACGGTCGCGGTGAACCCGTGCAGGAAGTTCCGGCCGCCGACTGGCCCGATCTCGCCGGCGCAGAAGAAGCCGGCGGTCGGCGCCGCGAGCGCGTCCTCCAGTGCCGAGGCGTCGTGATCCGGGATGTCGAACATGTGAGAGCCGCGGCCGTTGCAGGTGAAGAGCAGCGCTCCGGCGGCGCCATCTGAACCGAGCGCGTGCGCCTGGGCGCGGAGAGCCTCGCGAAGGTCCTCGTCGGCGGAGGCGGCGTCGCGAACCTGCAGCCGCACCGTCTGCCCAACCCTGACGGGCTCGCCGATCGCGATTGCGCCGGACTCGCGATCCGCCCCGATGATCGGGCGGACGAGGAAGTCACCGCGCTCGTACTCGGGGCGGTTCTCGTCGATCACGAGCCCGATCAGCACGCCCGAGGCCGCCAGCTCACGCTCGCCCTCGGGCAGGGCGGCGATCACCTCACCGAGGCGCTCCATGGCGGGCTTGCCGGCCAGCTCGCCGATGACGTTGGCCTCGGCCTTCGTAATCGTCATCTCGGGCCCGACCGGTCCGGCCCCCTGGGAGACGCAGGGCAGGACCTGCACCCCGCGCAACCGGACCGCGACGGCGCCATCCGTATGCACGTCGCCGTCGCGCATGAGGACCGCTCCGCCGGCGAACGCAGCACTGGCGAGCCCGCCGAGCACCGGCATGTGCGGCCTCGACCGCTCGACCGAAGCGAGCAGCTCCTCCGCCGGGAAGCTGAAGGGGTCGCAGAGCGCGATCAGCGACTCGTCGACCGCCGGATCGCCCTCCTCTTCCGTCAGGGACTCCGGCAGCCCGAGCAGGCGAAAGCCCTCGGCATCCCGCTCGGCGGTGACGTGCAGGGTCTCGAGCTCCGCCCCCGGCAGCGAGGCCGCCCAGACGACCACGCCCGGCCTGTCCTCCAGCTCGCTGCCGCCGGCCACGGTGCCCCCGGCGCCACAGCCGATCAGAGCGCGCGGCCCAAGTCGCTCGTGGACCTCCGAGAGCAGCCACTTCGCCATGCCGAGGTGGTGGCCGGAGGCGAAGACGACGGCGAGGTCGCAGGGTGGCTCCAGCGAGGCGCGGGCGCGGTCGGCAGCCTCGGCGGCGGCCTCGACCGTGTCGAAGCTCTCCGACGCCCCCACCGCCGCCCGGACCGTGGTGGTGCGCGCGGAGCCCACGCTAGCTCCCCGTCGCGGCCCTGTTCAGGTATTCCCGGACGAAGCCGTCGATGTCGCCGTCGAGCACGCGCTGCGCGTCCCCGACCTCGAAGCCGGTGCGGTGGTCCTTGACCCGCTGGTCGGGATGGAGGAAGTAGCTGCGGATCTGCGATCCCCACTCCGCCGACTTCTGCTCGCCCCGCTCCCTGGCGAGCTCCTCGGCGCGCTCGAGCTCCTTGCGCTCCAACAGCCGGGAGCGCAGGATCTGCAGGGCGGTCGCCTTGTTCTGGGCCTGGGAGCGCTCGTTCTGGGACTGGGACACGATCCCCGTCGGGACGTGGGTAATGCGGACGGCCGAGTCGGTCTTGTTCACGTGCTGGCCGCCGGCGCCGGAGGCGCGGTAGGTGTCCACCCGGATGTCCGCGTCGTCGATCTCGACGTCGACGTTGCCCTCGACCAGCGGCGCGACGTCGACCTGGGCGAAGCTCGTGTGGCGCCGGGCGGAGGAGTCGAAGGGCGAGATCCGGATCAGCCGGTGCACCCCGCGCTCCGCCGCAAACAGCCCGTAGGCGTTCTCTCCCCGGGCAACGAAGGTCGCCGACTTGAGCCCAGCCTCCTCGCCGGGTGACGCCTCCTTCATCTCGATCTTGAAGCCGCGGCGCTCGGCCCAGCGGAGGTACATCCGCAGCAGGATCTCGGCCCAGTCCTGCGAGTCCGTGCCGCCGGCGCCAGCGTTGATCGTGACGACCGCGTCGCCCGTGTCGAAGCGGCCGGAGAAGAGCCGCTCCTCCTCGAGCTCGGCCAGGCGCCGCTCGACCGAGGCGAGCTGAGTCGTGAGCTCGCCGGCCATCTCCTCGTCGTCCGCCGCGAGCTCCGCCAGCTCCTCCAGATCGTCCACATCCTGGGTCAGCAGGCGGAAGCCCTCGAGCCGGCGCTGCGCCCGCGAGTGCTGCGCCGAGACCTCGGCGGCCTTCGCCTGGTCGTCCCAGAAGCCGGGACGCTGCATCTCCCCCTCGAGCCGGTCGACCTCCGCGGTCAGCGCGTCAGGGTCAAAGGTAATCCGAGAGCAGCTTGAGCTGCCCCCGGATCTCTGCGAGGCGCGCTGAGATTCCCTCCTTTGGAAGCGTTTCGGCCATGGGCTAAGTCTGCGGGTTTACACCTACAGGCTAGTCACGGTCGTCCTCTACCGTTGATCGGGGAAGAGAGGGGCAGTGGAGAACGGACGCTCCGACAGGACACAGCGACCCATGCGCTGGCTGCTGCGAAAGCTCGCTCTGGGCCTGCCGCCGTTGCCCACCATCGGCGGTCGCGCCCTCGCCACTCGGGTGGCGGGATTGCTTCTGGTCGGCGGCGCGATCCTGATCGCCGTCAGCGTGGCCCTGCCGCCGGCGGCCGAGGGATCCGACCTGCTGATCCTGGGCTACGGAGCCGTCGCGGCCGTCTGCGGCGCGCTCATGCTGGCGCGCCGCCGCGTCAGCGAGCCGACGTTGGGCGCCGCGGCCGCGCTCGGCACGGCGGTGATCACGCTGGCGACCATCGAGGGAGGACACGGGACCGGGACGGAGGACAACGAGGTCCTCTTCCTCTGGGTCTCGCTCTTCTCCTTCTGGTTCCTCGGGCTCCGCCACGCCCTGCTCCAGCTCGGCCTGATCGGAGTCGCCGACGCGGCGCTCCTGATCGACCAGAGCCCACCGTTCGCCGACGGCGTAACCCGCTGGCTGATCCTGATCTCAACGCTGCTGGTCACCGGGTTGCTCATGGCGTGGATCCGACGCTCGCTGGAGCGTGAACGGGAGGAGACGGCACGGCTGGCGGTGGTCGCCGAGCGCATGAGGATCGCGCGCGATCTCCACGACGCCGCCGGCCACGGCGTCACCGCGATCTCGCTGCAGGCGGCCGCGGGCCTGCGCGCGCTGGAAGACGACGGCGACGTCGACGAGGCCCGTATCGCGCTGGGGGAGATCAAGCGGACCGCACGCGTCGCGCTCGAGGACATGCGGAAGCTGCTCGGCCTGCTCCGCCCCGGCGACGCTCCATATCCCGAGCGCGACCGCGTCAGCCTCTCTCACCTCGACGAGATGATCGCCGAGTGCCGGGCGGCCGGCCTCGAGGTGCATCTGGAGCGCTCGGGTGATCCTGAGACGCTTCCCCCGATCCTCGACCAGACCGCCTACCGGATCACGCAGGAGGCCCTCACCAACGTGCTGAAACACGCCGGCACCGGCGCGGTGGCACACGTCAGCCTCCGCTTCGATCCAGCCAGCGTGGAGGTCGAGGTCACCGACAACGGATACGGCCCGGTCAGCGGCGTGGCTGCCGGCACCCGCAAGGGCCTGATCGGCATGCGCGAGCGGGTCGAGCTCTTCGGGGGGCGTTTCTCGGCGGGCCCCATCGACGGCGGCGGGTTCCGGGTCTTCGCCCGGCTGCCGCTGGGCAATTCGCTCCAGAGCCTGGCCAAGCCTTAGCCGGGAACAGCCGCCTGGACGATCCAGGTCGAGGCGGGCGCGCTGACCACGCCGTCGCCCTGCACGTAGTCGGCCAGGACCTCACGGATCTCCTCCTGCACCTTCGGCCGCAGGCGCTCGACCTCGTCAGCGGGACAGATCCGGAGCAACTCGGCCGCCGGGCCGATCGCCATGTTGAACTCGACGGCGTGATCGAGATCGTTGCCGATCCTGATCGGCAGATCGCAGCGAGTAAGGGTCGGGCGGTCGAAGCCCGCGATCTGAAGCTGCTCGGAGACCGTGTCGGCGTTGGCCATCGAGAACGGACCTGGACCGCAGCGCACGTCCTCCGGCTCCTCGGGCTCCTCGAGGTATTTCTCCGCCACCTGCTCGGCGCGGTTGAGCCACTCGTTGTCGAGCTTGCGCCGCCACACCACGGCGACCAGTCGACCTCCGGGACGAAGCGCGCTCCGGATGTTGCGGAGCGCCTGCACCGGATTGGCGAAGAACATCACCCCCATCCGGGAGAAGGCGTAGTCATAGGGACCCTTGAGGTCGGCCACCTGGACGTCGGCGGCGAAGAAGTCGACGTTCTCGACCCCGGCCGCCTCCGCCTCCGCGATCGATGCCTCGATGAACGGCTCGGCGACGTCGACGCCGGTTACGTGGCCCTCGGAACCGACCAGGCCCGCCAGCTGCTGGGTGGTGTCGCCGAAGCCGCAGCCGATGTCGATGACGCGATCTCCCGGCGAGGGAGGGTTGAGCTCTATCGCCGCATCCCCATGCGCCTTCAGCCCGGCGACGACGAGGTCGCGGTACTGCACGAAGCGGTCGAACAGGACGCCGCTCCAGGCTTCGGTCGCCTCCTCGTTCTCAGCGGCGACCTCGCCCACCTTGGGCACCACGGCCTTCTCCACGGGCTCATGGTACGACCAGTCGCCTGGCTGTTACACATCCCGCGTGCTCGGAACGACCATCGCCGCCCTCGCCCTCACCGCGTTCGGCGGCGACCCCTCGGCGGCCGCGGATCCGCCGAGCCCCTACCGGGCGGCGGTGCACCTCTCCGGCAAGATCGGGTCACGCCCATCCGCGAGCGGGAACGAGCGGCGTGCCCATCGGTACGTCGCGAGCCGGTTCCGCGCTGCTGGGCTGGCCACCGGCGTAAACCACTTCCGGGTCAAGGGGCGCGGGCGCTCACAGAACGTGGTCGGGAAGCTCGATGGGGCCGGGGACTGCCTCGTGATCCTGATGGCCCACACCGACAGCGTGCCGCCGGGCCACGGAGCGATCGACAACGCCTCGGGTGTCGGAGTCCTGGTCGCGCTGGCATCCGAGCTGGCTGGGCTCAAGCCGGAGTGCGATGTCTGGCTCGTCGCGACGGGCTCCGAGGAGCGACAGGTGACCGGACTCCCCTACCACGCCGGCGCCGCCGCGCTGGTCAAGCAGGTCAAGGCGGAGGGACGAGCCCAGGACCTGCGCTTTGCGCTCTCAGTGGACGAGGTCGGGCTCGGCAAGCGCTTCTACCTGCGCTCGCCCGCGCCACGAGTCCGCGATGGGGTCGAGGGCCGGATCCTGGGTGCGGCGCGTCGCGCGGGCGTCACCGTGCGCTGGGCGCGTGACTCAGGAACGGGCAATTCCGACCATCGGGAGTTCGAGCTCGCCGGGCTGCCGGGAGCCGCGCTGGAGGTCTGGAGGGGCGGCTTTCGGTGTCACCACCTGGCCTGCGACCGTCCGAGGCTGCTGCAGAAACCGGCGATGAGCAGGGCCAGGCGAATCGCCGAAGAGGTCGTGAAGGGACTCTGATCGATTTCGTGCGATTAGCCCCATATTTGGGGGTCAATCGCTCGATATCGGCCCGCACTGCTCGATGCGAGCTTCGGCTCTAGGCCAGGCGGAACTCGGCGTCGAACTCCGCGAAGAAGCTCTCGCCCATCTCCCGGGCGCTGTCTGGGCCGGCGCCGTAGAGGCGCTCGAAGAACTCGGCGGTGCGGAGCGCGGGTCGAACTTCCCAGCGCATCCGCGTCGGGCCTTCGGCGGCCATCTGATGCGGCGTCCCAACGGGCACCTCGAAC
>JBKPLC010000041.1:0-24612 GCA_046731495.1 Actinomycetota bacterium
GCTCCTGCCCGAGGCCCGCCTGACTGGCGCCCAGCGATGCCGCCAGGGCCCCGAGGCCTCCGCGGGCACCGTCGACGGCAGCCAGGTAGCGGTCGACTGTTCGGCCCGCGTCATAGAGATCGCGAGCCTCCCGCATCCATCCCTCCACAATCTCGGAGAGCGCGAGCGAGGTGAGCTCGAACTCCTTCGGACCCAGGTCCGCTGCGAGTTCGGCAGCACAGGCCCGGAGCCACCCCCCCGCGGTAGCCCAGAGACTGGCTTCCTGGGGGTATCCGTTGAGGGGCTTCGCCAGCGAATGGACTTGTCCCTCCGCCCGCTCGGCGGCCTCGAGCATGGCTGCTGCGGCCACCGCCTTGGGGAATCCCGCTGAGGGATCGCCGACTGCGCCGGCCGCCGTTGCGAGCTCCGGACCAAGTCCGTCAGCAGCTCGCTCGAGGGCTGCGCGCACGGGCTCGCGGAGGGCGCCTGATGGAAGAACCACGCCTGGGACCCCGGTGAGATCGATCCGGCTGCCTTGCCGGGTATCGCCAGCCGGCATCGGCCGACCATACCTGACCCCTTGGCCCCCAAAACCCGCGGCTTCCTACTGGAGCAGGCCCATCGCAGCGAGCGTCTTGCGGACGCCCTCGTCCAGCGGCGTCGGTTGCCAGCCCAGGTCGCGCTGTGCCTTCGACGAATCCGGGCGAGCCTGCCAGAGGAAGTACTCCAGCTGCCCGCGAGGCAGAAGCGGCGGGCGGCGGATGATGCGGGAGATGCCCTCGCCGGCGGCAGCTACCGCCTTCGCCACGGGCACCGGCATGGTCGGGGGGATCCGGCCGCGGCCTGCGACGTCGCGCACCGTCTCGCAGATCTCCCGGAAGCTGGCGTAGCCGTCGGCCAGGATGTAGCGCTCGCCGTCGACCCCCTTCTCCGCAGCCAGCAGGTGGCCGTTCGCCACCCCCGCGACGTAGGCGTAGCCGGTGCCTCCCGGTGGCACCGCCGGCAGGCGCTTGCGGACCACGGGCTCGAAGAGGCCGTTCTCGAAGGAGGGCGTGGGCGAGGGCGTGGGACCGTAGACCCCCGAGGGATTGAGGACCACGACCTCCATGGCGTCGCGTGCCGCCAGGACGAGCTCCTCGGCCCGCTGCTTGGAGCGCTCGTACGCGGTGCCCTTTGGGTAATCGGCCAGCATCGTCTCGTCGAAGCGCTCGCCGGTCTCGGCATGGAAGACGTCGTGAGTCGAGGTGTGGACCAGGCGGCGCACGCCGGCGCGTTTCGCGGCCCGGGCGACCTCGCCGCTCCCCTCCGCGTTGACGCGATCGAAGATCGCCTCGTCGCGCACCCACTGCTCGGGCATGCCCATCGAGTTGAAGACGAGCTCGCAGCCGTCGACCGCCGCGGCGAGGCTGTCGGAATCGGTGACGTCTCCCCGCGCCGGCTCGATCCCGGCGGGCAGGACGCTCGCGGCACGCTGCGGATCTCGCACCAGCGCTCGCACGTGGTCCCCGCGCTCGAGCAGCGCCGACGCGATCGCGTTGCCGACCTTCCCCGTCGCCCCCGTCACCAGGACCCTCATGGGGCCATCCTAATTTCCGTTGGTATGCGTGCCGTCGGTGCCGCGCACCCCGGCCAGCACCTGCTCCGTGAGCTTGGCGCCGTCGCTCGGATCGCGCGGCGTGCTCACGATCCGCACCACCACGTCGTCGCGATCGAGCTCCTCGACGGCGATGTGGGGTGGGTAGCGCAGCGGCACCGTGATCGCGTTCTCGATCATCTCCTGGACCTCTCGCGGGCTCGTGTCGGCGCCGAATCGTGCCCGGAACTCGACCCGCTCCGGCTCGCGCAGCGGGATCACGGCGCACTGGATCAGGACGCCGTTGGGGATCAGGATCCGGTCCGCGCCGCTCACCAGCGTCGTGTAGAAGAGGCCGAGTGAGCCGACCACGCCCTCGACCTGGCCCGCGAGCGGCCCCGCCTGCAGCCGGACCCGCTCGCCGACACGGAAGGGCCGGTTGGTGATCAGGACGACGCCCGCGAACAGATTGCCGAGTGTCTGCTGGGCGGCGAGACCGACGACGACCGCGGTGAAGCCGCCACCGACGGCGAGCGCGCCCGCCTGCAGCCCGGCAATGCGCAGCGCGACCACGGCGGCCGTCACGATCGTCAGCAGCCGCAGCAGGAAGCCGACCGTGCCCGCGGTGCCCGGCTCGAGCCGCCGATAGAGCATCGGGGCGAAGCCGCGTGCCAGCGAGCGCGCCAGCGCCCAACCGAGCAGGACGAGCAGGACTACGGTCGCGATCCGGACCTCGAGGCCGTGCCCTGGGAAGAGCGTCTTGCGCTCCGAGAAGCAGAACAGAACCGCTGCGATCAGCACGATCGCGTAGAGCGCGCCTCGCTTGGAGCGCCTCGCGGCGGCGGCGTCGATCTCCGAGCCAAGCCCGACCTCGCGCCAGACCTGGGTTCTCGACTCGAACGCGGATCTCGTGCGTGGAATGAGCCTGCGCAGCATCCCGCAGCGCTTACCCGCTGATCACTGCCTTACCCTCTAGATTGACTGGTCAGTCAGCCGGGAATCCCAGGGGAACCCCGATGCGCGCCGCCGCCGTACAGCTCAACTCCACCGACGAATACGACCGCAACCTCGAGGTCGCCGAGCGCCTGGTCAAGGTCGCGGCCTCCGACGGCGCCCAGCTGGTGGTTTTGCCGGAGAAATGGACCGTCCTCGGGCCGCCGGAGTCGCTTCGCGCGCATGCGCAGCCGCTCGATGGGCCCGCCCTGACCGCGGCGTCGGGCTGGGCGCGCGACCTCGGCATCTTCCTGGTCGCCGGCAGCTTCCCCGAGCTGGTTCCCGACCAGGAGAAGCTCGCCAACACCTCGGTCATGTTCGGCCCGGGCGGCGATCGGCTGGCCGTCTACCGCAAGATCCACATGTTCGACGTCACCGTCGGCGAGGTCACCTACGAGGAGTCGGCCGACGAGGAGCCCGGCGATGAGATCATCGTCGGCGACGCCGACGGGGTCACGGTCGGGCTGACCGTCTGCTACGACCTCCGCTTCCCGGAGCTCTATCGGATCCTCGCCCTGCGGGGCGCCCGCCTGATCACCGTCCCCTCCGCCTTCACCGAGCGCACCGGACGCGACCATTGGGAGGTCCTGATCCGCGCCCGCGCCATCGAGGACCAGGTCTTCGTCGTGGCCGCCGGCCAGATCGGCTTCGCACCGCCGCACTACCGCAGCTACGGCCGCTCGATGATCGTCGACCCGTGGGGTGTGGTCCTGACCCAGGCGCCCGACACCGAGTGCTTCGTGGCGGCCGACCTCGACTTCACCATCCAGAGCGAGATGCGCGACAGCCTGCCCTCGCTCCGCAACCGCCGGCCCGAGGCCTACCGCTGGCCTGAGGCCGAGCGGAGCGGCGGCGCGAACGGCTCTTCGGGGTCAGTCAGCGAGCCGGCGGCCTCGGCGGGAGCGTCCTGATGGCCCAGGCACCGGCGGGGGACAAGCGCCGCGCGATCCTGGACGCTGCGATCACCGTGTTCGCGCGGCAGGGCTTCCACAGCGCGCGCGTCTCGGACGTGGCAGCCGAGGCCGGGGTCGCCTACGGGCTCGTCTATCACTACTTCGACTCGAAGGACCAGATGCTGAACGAGCTCTTCTCAGAGCGCTGGGAGCTGTTGCTCGAGGCGAGCCAGGAGGTGCAGCGAAGGGACGGGTCGCCCCGGGAGAAGCTCGCCGGAGTCGCCGGCTTCATCATCGAGTCCTACCGCCATGAGCCCGAGCTGATGAAGGTGATCATCGTCGAGGTCACCCGGGCGGCGAACTCATTCGGGCGCACCCACCTCCCCGAGATCCGGCGCGCCTACGACCTGGTGGCCGAGATCGTCGCCGATGCCCAGCGGACCGGCGAATTCCGCGACGACGTCGACCCGAGCTTTTCGGCGATGGTCTTCTACGGCGCGATCGAGCAGCTGCTGACCGGCTGGATCTTCGACCTGATCCCCGCCACGGACGACGACTACGAGCGCGCCAAGCAGCTGGTGATCGAGACGATCTGCGGCGGGCTCGAGCCCCGCCCCGTCGGCGACGCCGTCGTCTAACCATGTGGGAGGGGCTGGCGAGGACGGAGCGCCAGGACCGTGTCCTGCACGGCGCCGCGAAGCTGGTCAACGTCTTCCTCGGCATCGTCCTGCTGCCGCTCTGGCTGATCGGCCAGCTCGTCGGTGGACGGGTCAGGGAGTTCCTTGCCTCGCTCGAACGGCGGGGCAGGCGGCCGCTGCCGGTGCCGCCGGAGCGCGAGCGGACGATCGACGCGCTGATGGGGGACCTGGAGGCGATCCCGAACCACCTGCGCCACTCAGATTTCGCCGAGCTCCGTAAGGGGTTCGCGGATATCTCCAACTTCGTGGTCGCACAGCACCGCGAGGGGGCGGTGATCGGCTACCGCTATCCCGGCCAGTTCAAGGACCACATCGTCACCGGTGCCGACGGCGAGAGGATCGCGGCCTCGATCGCGCTGCAGGAGGCTGCCCGCCCAGGGCTGATCGTCGTGCACGGGCTCTTCACAAACAGTCGTTTCGACTACGTCCGCCAGATCGCGGTCCGCGCCTACTACGAGTGGGGCTTCAACGTCGCCGCGCTCGACCTGCGGAGCTTCGGGATGACCGAGCTGACCAGCCCGGCGCCCTCCACCGCCGGCTGGAAGGAGGGTCTCGACATCCTCGCCCTCGCTCGCTACATGAAGGAGCTCGGGGCGACGAGCGTCGGCACCCTCGGCATCTCGCTGGGCGGCAGCTCCGTGCTCAACGCCTGCGACCAGGAGGACACGGCGACCGCGCTCGACGGCGGCATCCTCGCCGTCTCGCCTCCCGCCGACCCGAAGCGCGTCTGGGAGCGCCTCTCGGAGCCGGTGCCACGGGGGCACCCGCGGTACCCGCTCCACAAGGCGTTCGAGGCGGCGCTGATCTCCCGGGTCCGCTCCGGCCGCTGGCCGCCGGAGGCCGAGGACATGCTGCACGCGATGGAGATCGTTTCCGCGCCCTACTACCGACTCGACGCCGGTGAGATCTGGCGGAACGCTCGCGGCGCGGATCGGATTCCCAACTGCAAGGTCCCACTGCTCGTGCTGCATCCCGAGGACGATCCGATCATCAAGGTCGAGAACGCCCGCATGCTCGCGGAGGCCGCCGAGGACAACGATCTCGTCCGGGTCTGGATCCTCCCGACCGGTTCTCATGGCCTGCTCGAGGCGGCGGATCCGCGTTGGACCCACGCCGTGTACCGGACCTTCTTCGAGCGCTGGGCGACCTACGCCGAGCGCACCGTCGGCCGGTCCACCGGCAAGGCTCCCGAGTTGGTTTACTCCTCGCAGCAGCCCGGGTAGCGCGAACCGAGCGAGGAGGGCGTAATGCAGAGCGAAATCCTGAGGCGTCTGGTCTGGGCCGGCCTGCTGGCTGGTACCGGCGCGCTGGCGACGGTCGCGGCTCACCGGCTCTCCGAGGTGATCTGGCGAAGCGTCTTCAACGAGGACCCGCCGGAGTGACCGACGGAGAGGGCACCCAGGAGCAGGCCAAGGCGGCCGCCACCACCCCGACACCCGCGGACGGCACCAAGCCGCCGGAGGACATGACGGTCGGCGAGCTGGTCTTCGAGGTCTCGGATCGCGCCTCGGTCCTGATCCGCGAGGAGATCGAGCTCGCCAAGACCGAGGTCACCGAGAAGGTCAACCGGCTCCTGCGCGGCTCAGTCGCCGGGCTCGTCGCCGGCGTCTTCGTCCTCTGCGCCCTGATCCTGGGCATGTTTGGCGTCGCCTGGCTGCTCAACGACCTCGTCTTCGACAACTTCTGGGCGGGCTTCTTCGTTGAGGCCGCGCTCTTCCTGCTGATCGCTGCCGGTGCAGGGCTGTTCGCCTGGCGCGCCTTCAAGCGCGGCGCCCCACCGACCCCGGATATGGCGATCGAGGAAGCCAAGGAGATCAAGGCCGCCTTCGCGGAGAACGGACAGGAGGAGACATGAGCACCCCCGCCGGCCAGACCCTTTCGACCCGTGGAAACGGACGCTGGACGCCGCCCCCTCCCGGGTCCCGCTCGGCGGAGCAGATCCGCCGCGACATCGTCCAGCAGCGCCAGGAGCTCTCCCGGTCGGTCGATGCGCTGCGGAACCGCTGGGTTCAGGTCACCGACATCAAGCGGCAGGTCCGCGAGCACCGCACGGAGCTCGCGGTCGGCGCGGCGGTCGTCGGCTTCCTGATCGGCGGAGTGATCGCGCTGCGCCGCCGCCGCTAGGCGAGCTCAGAACTCGAGGACGCCCTTCGACACCCCGCCGACGCCGAGCAGGCCAGGCCCGACGTGCGCTCCGATCACCGGCCCGACCTCAGAGGTGAACACCGGGTCGCAGCCGAAGATCGGCTTGCAGGCTTCGATCAGGCGCTCGGCGCTCTCGGGATCCTGGACGTGCTGCACCACCCATGCGTCGGCGCCGGCGTCGTGGCGCTCGTGCGCGTAGTCGACCATCCGCTCGAACGCCCGGCTGCGGGTGCGGACGCGCTCGATCGGCGTGATCTCGTCCTCGAGGGTGAGGATCGGCTTGATCTTGAGCGTGGTCCCGATCCAGTGGCGGGCGGCGCCGATGCGGCCGCCGCGCCGCAGGTAGTCCAGTGTGTCGACAGCGAACCAGATCTTGAGCTCCTGGCGAGCAGCCTCGGCGCGATCCCGAGCCTCGGCGGCGCCCGCGCCCTGCTCGGTCGACCGCGCGGCCGCCAGGATCATCAGACCCATCCCGCCGGCGCCGGTGCGGGAGTCGATGATCACGATCCGCTCACCGCCCTTCCCGTCCGCGGTGAGCCGCTCGCGCGCCTGCATCGCGGACTCATAGGTCCCCGAGATGCCCGCCGAGAGGTGGATGGAGATGATCTCCTTGCCGTCCGCGAGCAGGGGCTCGTAGACGGCGATGAAGTCCCCGACCGAGGGCTGCGATGTGGTGACCGCCTCGCCGGACTTCCGGAGGCGCTCGTAGAAGCCCTGCAGGTCCGCGATATCCGACTCGCGCTCCTGCTCGCCCTCGATGCCGACGTAGAGGCTGACGAGGTGGACGTCGTGTCGGGAGAGGAGCTCCGGCGGGAGGTAGGAGGTCGTATCCGCGACGACCGCGGTCGAAGCCATCGGGGGTTTCTAACATGCGGGCGCTATGGCGAAGACGCTCGTCACCGGTGGGACGGGCTTTGTCGGGGTCCATCTGGTCAGGGAGCTGGCTCGCCGCGGGGATGACCTCCGCCTCCTCGTGCGCGAGGGCAGCAACACCGACCCCCTCGCGGGGATCGAGTGGGAGCGGGCCGTCGGCGACGTGACCCACCGCGACTCGGTCCGCCGCGCGATGGCTGGGGTGGAGCGCGTGTTCCACGTCGCGGGGACGACCTCGATGCAGTCCGGAGCGCGAGACCGGGTGGTCGACGTGAACGTCGGCGGCACGCGCAATGTGATGGAGGAGGCGCTGCAGGCCGGGGTCACCCGGGCGGTGCTCACCTCGAGCTCGAGTGCGGTGGGCGCGGCGAAGCCGGGAGAGACGATCGACGAGGAGCATCCGTTCACCGTCGGCCGGCTGGGGATCGCCTACATCAACTCCAAGCACGAGGCCGAGCTGGTCGCGATGCGGACCGCCGCCAAGGGCCTGCCGGTGGTGATCGTCAATCCCTCATTCGTGCTGGGCCCGGACGACCCCAATCCGAGCGGCACGTCCAACGCGCTCGTCCGCCGGCTCCTGCTTCGCCGCATCCCGGGCTACCTCGACGGCGCGATCAACATCGTGGACGTTCGCGACGTCGCCAAGGGACACCTGCTGGCCGACGAGCGCGGTCAGGAGGGCGAGCGCTATCTGCTCACCGGGCGGAACTTCACCCTGCAGCGGCTGTTCGCCGATCTCAGCCGGATCGCGGGCGTGCCGACGCCGCCGGTCCGGATGAGCGGCCGCTTGGTGGTGGGCGGGGTGGAGGTGATGGAGTTCCTCGGGCTGCGCCTGCCGACCTCCGCGGACGAGGTGCGCTCGGGCACCCAGTGGTTCACGTACCGCAACGACAAGGCCCGCGAGCAGCTCGGCTGGGAGCCGCGGCCGCACGAGGAGACGCTCGAGGACACCGTCCGCTGGCAGCTCGAGGAGCTCGGGGAGCGGACCGAGGGGCACGGGCTGACCGACCTCGCGCTTCGGGCGACGGGCCGGGCGTTCCGTGTGCTTCCGTTCAGCTGATGGCCGAACCTCAGGCTCCTCGCCGGGTGCTGTATCGCTGCGGCACCCCGACCAACCTCCTCTGCCCCTGCGGAGCCGTCGCGAGGCGGCTCAAGCGGGAGGGACTCGAGTACCGCACCGAGCGGGTGCGCAGGCGGCGGGCGAGCCGCCCCGAGATCGTCGAGCTGACCGGGCTCCCGTACGTGCCCGTGCTGGTCGACGGCGACGAGGTGGTCAGCGACTCGCGCCGCATCCTGCAGTACCTCGAATGGCGCTACGAGGGCCGCGAGTAGCGCTTCACAGCCAGTTCACGCAACCATCCGGAGGTTGGGGTGTACTCCACCCATCCTCCCCGTCATCTCGCGATGACTCCCGCTACCGAGACACTTCGTGCTGCCTGGTCGCTGCCCGCCGGTCGCTTCGAGCGCCTCCGGCTCGGGCTCGAGGACGGGGCCACCACAACGGTGCACGTCGCCCGGTTTCCGCGAGCCGCGACCCGGACCGCGCTGGTGGGCTTCGCCCGGCCGCGCAGGCTGATCGAGTGGTGCGGCGCGACCGGAGTTCCTCATGCGATCGTCGCCGGGTTCTTCGTGCGTCCGGAGGGGCGGCCGCTCGGTGAGCTCCGGATCGACGGCATCGCGCGGGACCACGTGCCGTTCAGCGCTCCATGGGGCGGTCGGCGAGCCTGCGTCGCGGTGAGCGACGGGGCCGTGGAGATCGACTCGCGGCCGGCGATGGCCCATACGCCGGGCGAGGACCTGCTCGAGGTGGGGCCTCTGTTGGTGCGCGACGGCGTGAGCGTGATCGACGGCGTCGCGGATCCTGAGGGCTTCTCGTCGGGATCGGAGCAATTCGACTCCGACATCACGCGAGGCCGCTATCCGCGGGCCGCGCTCGGCATCTCCGCCGACGAGCTGATCGCGGTGGCCTGCGACGGCCGCGCCGCGGACGACGCCGGCCTCACACTTGGCGAGCTCGCCGAGACCCTGGCGGGACTGGGGTCGGAGCGAGCCATCAACCTCGACGGCGGCGGGTCCACCTCGCTGGTCTTCGACGGGATCCTCCGCAACACGCCGCGGGAGGAGCATGGCGTCCGGATCGCAGGCGGCCGGCCGGTCGCCACCGCGCTCACCTTCTCGGTCGAGGCGCGCTCGGCCACTCGGTAGCGCTGGTGTAAAAAGGAAGCCGCCATGGATAGGCGGCTCCTCAGCGCGATCATGTTCTCCCCGCGAGGGGGATCCGCCCACGTCACCCGGGCACTTCTGCGCCGGCTTGGGGGCCTCGGCTGGTCGACGAGGCTCGTCTCGGGATCGAGGAGCGACCTGGGCGGCGAGGCCGATGCCCGGTTGTTCTACGACGGGATCGAGCTGTGGCCGGTCGACTTCGCTCCGGCGCTCTCGACACCAGATCCGATGCGGCCTCCGGGCGACCTCACTCCGATGCATCCGTCCTTCGAGCAGCGCGACGACGCGCCGGACTCCGTCTTCGCCTCCCTGGACGACCTCGATCTGCAGCGTCAGGTCCGGGCGTGGTGCGACCAGCTCGACGAGGCCGGGGCGGCCGCCGCGCACGTCCTCTACCTGCACCACCTGACTCCGCTGAACGAGGCCGCCGCGAGGGTGGCCCCGGACGTCCCCATCGTTGGCCACCTCCACGGCACCGAGCTGCTCATGCTGGAGCAGATCGAGCAGGGCCCGCCGGCGGGCTGGAAGTTCGCGGACACGTGGGCCGAGCGTCTGCGGGAGTGGGCGGCGGGGGCCGAGCGGCTGATCGTCTCGCCGGCCGGTCTGGAGCGAGCCCACCGCCTGCTCGGCGCGGGCTTCCAGCAGCTCGTCCCGTTGGCCAACGGATTCGACCCGGCGGTCTTCCATCCGATGCAGATCGACCGCCTCACCCACTGGCGCCGTCACCTCGTCGAACGCCCCACCGCCGTCGCGCCGGACGGCACGCGGGTCGCCTACTCCGAGGAGGACCTGGAGGTTCTAGGCGCGGGAACCGTCCTGCTCTACGTCGGCCGGTTCACGGAGGTGAAGCGGCTGCCGTTCCTGCTCGAGGCGTTCGCGGCGGCTCAGTCTCGGTTCGTGCGTCCGGCCGCACTCGCCATCGTCGGAGGCCATCCGGGGGAGTGGGAGGGCGAGCATCCGGTGGACGCCGCGCGTCGGCTCGGCCTGGATCAGGTCTTCTTCGCGGGGTGGCAGCGCCAGGAGCGCCTCCCCTTCTTCATGAACGCGGCCGACGCGGTCATCCTGCCCTCCGCCCGCGAGCAATTCGGCCAGACCCTGGTTGAGGGAATGGCGTGCGGGCTTCCCGGCATCGCGGCAAACGCGCTCGGGCCGAGCCGGATCCTCGATGACGGGACCACCGGCTGGCTGTTCGAGCCACCGGGCCGCGACGCGCTCACCGACGCTTTGGTCCAGGCGGTCAACGATCCGGACGAGCGCCGGCGCCGCGGGCAGCTCGCCCGCGAGGAGGCGCTCCATCGCCTCTCCTGGCCGACGCTCGCGGCACGCCTGGACCGGGTGTTGACCGAGGTTGCGGGACTCCCGACCATCGAGCCGGATCGGGAGCCGGTCGCCGAGACCCTGGTCGACGGCTAGCGGGGACGGCAAGACGGCCGTCTACAATGAGCTTCGATGAGTGAGACCCCTCAACCGATCACGCTGACCGACAAGGCGGCGATCAAGATCAAGGAGCTGCTCGGCGAGCAGGAGAACGGTGCTGAGCAGGCGCTTCGCGTCGCGGTTCGCGGCGGCGGTTGCTCCGGCTTCCAGTACGCGCTCGCCTTCGACTCACCCAAGGAAGACGATCACCGCTTCGAGAACCAGGGCGTCGCGGTCGTGGTCGACAAGACGAGCATGCAGTTCGTGTTCGGCTCCGAGGTCGACTGGGTCGACGGCCTGCAGGGCGCCGGCTTCTCGGTCAACAACCCCAATGTGGTCGCAGCCTGCGGCTGCGGCTCCAGCTTCCAGGTCCGCGAGGACGCGGCCGAGCAGGCCGCCACGGTCTAGCTTCGATCTGGCTTAGCGCCTAGCGCTCGATCTGGATCGGCGGGCTCTGCTGCGGGTCGTCCGCCTGGAGCTCCTGCTTGGCGGACATCGCCGGGCGCTCGGGCACCTCGGTGCCGAGCAGCTCCGCGAGCTCGCCCGACTCGTCCATCTCCTCGACGATGTCGCAGCCGCCCACCAGCTGGCCGTTCACGTAGAGCTGGGGGAAGGTCTGCCAGTCGGAGATCTCGGCGGTCACCTCGCGCAGCGGCTGGAGAGCCGGCAGCACGTCGAGCGCGGCGTACTCCACGCCGTAGGACTCGAGCACGTTCACGACGCGCATCGAGAACCCGCACTGCGGCGCCTCCGGGGTGCCCTTCATGAAGAGGAGGACCTGGTTCTCTCGGATCAGCTCCTCGACCCTGTCTTTGAGAGTGGGTTCCATAAGTAATCGGGTTGCTCCTCGGCTTCGCCTGCGGAGCACCCTCGGATCACACTATACGCAGGCGCTACTCCGGCACAGAGGTCTTGATGGAAAGTGCGTGGATCGAGCCGTCATCGAAGCGTGGTTGGACCGCCTTCTTCACCAGCTTGTGCTGCTCGATCCGCGGGAGACCCTCGAACTGCGGGGCGCTGACCGTGGCGCGGAGGTGATCCTGGGTGCCGGTCTCATCCACGACCTCGACGGTCGCACCCGGCAGCGACGCCTCGATCATCAGCCGCACCTCGTCGGTGGAAATCGCCATTCCTAGCTGGCCACGCCCGGACGCGAAGCGGAGGACGTGGCCATTGTGCGGGACGCCTCGACCAGCTCGTCGACGCGGCAGAACTTGACGCGGGGGCGTCCGTGGGGCTTGCCCGCCTCGACCTCGGCGGCGTCGATCGCCTGCCAGCCGTCGAAGGTGACGTGGTCGGGCTTGCGCTCGTCGAGCAGGGTCTCGATCGAGCCGCGATCGTCGGCGAGCGGCGCGTCGGGCACGTTGCCGGCCTCGAGGTCCGCGAAAAGCTTGTCGACGGTCTCCTGCGCGTCCTTCTTGTTCGTGCCGATTACGCCCGACGGGCCGCGCTTGATCCAGCCGACCGCGTAGAGGCCCGGGACGGCCTCGCCGGAGCCGTCGTGGATGCGGCCGCCGTCGTTGTGGATCAGGCCGCGGCCATCGTCGAACGGCACGCCCTCGATCGGCACGCCCTTGTAGCCGATCGACCGCAGCACGAGCCCGCACTCGATCGTCTCGCGCTCGCCGGTGTCGACGGCGCGGATCCGGCCGGAATCGTCGCGCTCGAGCTTGTTCTTCCCGACCACGATCCGCTCGACCACGCCGTCGCCTTCAATTGCCACGGGGGAGCGGAGGAAGCGCATCACGATCTTCTTGTTCTTGCCCTCGGGCTCGCGCTGCGAGAAGTCCGTGAAGATCTCGACGTTGCGGCGATTGGTCGGGTCGGCATCGTCCGAGTCGAGCCACTCCCGGCTCAGGTCGTCGAGCTCCATCTCGGCCGGATCGATGTCGATGTCGGCGTCGACCATCTCACCCAGCTCGCGCACCTCCGGGTTGGTGAACGCCGCCTGTGCGGGGCCGCGGCGGCCGAGCACGACGATCTCCTTGACGCCGCATTGGGCGAGTGCCTCGATCGCGTGGTCGGCGGTGTCGGTCTCGCCGAGTTCCTGCGGCGTCAGCGCCAGCATCCGGGCGACGTCGGCAGCGACGTTGCCGTTGCCGATCACGACGACCCGCTCGCAGGAGAGGTCGAACTCGTGGTCGGCGAAGTCGGGGTGGGCGTTGTACCAGTTGACGAACTCGGTGGCCGAATGGCTGCCGGACAGATCCTCGCCCGGGATGCCGAGGTGCCGATCCACGCTGGTTCCGTAGGCGAAGACGACCGCGTGATAGCGCTCGCGCAGCTCATCGACGGTCACGTCGGTGCCGACCTCGACGTTGCCGAAGAACCGGAACTCCGGGCGGGCCGCGGTCTTCTCGTAGACGCGAATCACCGACTTGATCTTGGGATGGTCGGGCGCGACGCCGAAGCGGACCAGGCCGTAGGGGGTCGGCAGCCGGTCGAACATGTCGACCTCTGCGTGGGTTCCCTCGTGCTTGAGGACGTGCTCGGCCGTGTAGAAGCCGGCCGGGCCGGAGCCGACGATGGCGACGCGCAGGGGATTTGTCTCGGTACCCATCAAGAGCGGTCCGGAAGGGTAGACGCTGGCTACCTCGTGCGACCCGATGAACCCCGAATTGGGTGGTCTAATCGGGGAGGATCGCCACGACCCGCGCCGGGGCTGCGCTGCCGCCCTCGATCCGCAGCGGGAAGCAGGCCACCTGAAATCCCTCGTCCGGGAGCGCGCCAAGGTTGCAGAGGCGCTCGATCTGCGAGTACTCGAGATCGACCTGGTGTGCCGCCCAGAAAATGCCCGCCTCGTCCTTCTCGTTCGCCTCCTGGGCCTGCATCCAGAGCGGTGCGTCCCAGCCCCAGGCGTCGATACCCATCACGCGGACACCCTGCTCGTGGAGCCAGCGGGTCGCCTCGGCGCTGACGCCTGGTCCGCGCACCATGTAGTCGGGCTCGCCGTAGAACTCGTCGCGGCCAGTGCGGACCAGGACGATGTCGAGAGGGCTCAGCTCGCGCGGAACGCGTCGCTTGATTTCGTCGGCCATCAGGACCTGGCCGTCCTCGCGATCGGTGGCGTCGATGACGACGCCCGGCGCGTAGAACCATTCGAGCGGGAGCTGGTCGATGGACTTGGCCCGCTCGCCCCGGATCGTCGAGTTGTAGTGCCAGGGGGCGTCGACGTGGGTCGAGTTGTGAGTGCCGAAGCGGAGGAAGGTTTCGGTCGTCCAGCCCTCACCGTCACGGAGCAGTTCCGGCCCGACGCCGAACAAGCTCTTGATCGCCTCGGCCCCCTCCGCATGGGTCTCGAACTCGATGTCCGTTCGCAGAACGTCCGGCCACTCCTCGGGGTCCTGCCGGATCGGCGCGGAGAGGTCGACGAGCTTCATGCCCGCAGAGTTCAGGCCGTGGTGACGGCCGTGGCCGCGGTGCCGTCAAGCGCGTCGAGCGCACGCCCGAGCGACATCGCCACGCAGGTGAAGATCGGCGTGTCGCGCAGGGTGTAGGAGCTCGACTCGGTGCCGCGGAGCTCCTGCACGAGGTCGAGGAACTCGCCCGGGTCGTCGCCCTCGAAGGAGACGACGAACTCCTGGTCGTCGAGGCCGAATGAGTAAGCGGTGTTGATCGAGATCTCGGGGTAGCGGCGACCGACCTCGATGTGGTTGGCCATGATCCGCTGCCGCTCCTCCATCGGCAGCCCGTACCACACGCGCTTCTTCTCGAAGGGGTAGACGAAGAGGTACTTGCGGTCCGAGGTGCAGATCTCCGGGCGCGACTCGGACTCCGAGTAGGGCGAGGGCTTGGTCATCGCCAGGTAGGAGTAGGGCGTGGCGGCCCAGCGGGCCAGGCCGCTCTGCCCGAGCACCACATGGAAGGTGTGGATTTCCTCGAGGATCGGGCTCTGGCTGAGCAGGAGGAGGTCCGTGTCGCCGCGGGTGCCGACGGTCGAATACGCTCGCAGCGAGCGGTCCTCGGCGAAGTCCTCGCAGGCGGCCTGGAACTCGGCCTTGTCGGTGGCCCGCTCCTCCGGGCTCCGCCGCCGCCAGGCGGGATCGACCTTGAAGAAGGTGAACTTGACGAACGTGCGGCCGGCCACGAGAGGAAGGGTAGTGGCGGCGGTGCTCGCGGTAGGCACGCTGCTCTGCGCATGGGCGACGCCTGCCGGGGCCACGCCGACCGTCACCGTGGCGATCCTGCCGTCGGATACGACGCTCGGTGACCTGTCTCGAGTCGACGGAATGTCCCTTGGCGTGATGAGCACCGGGATCGGCGATGTGCCCGCGACGCAGACCTACCTCGACATCTCGCAGGGCAACCGCGTCTCCGAGGCCCTCTACGACCAGCCGATTCCGCCCGCAGATGCTCTGCTGCCCCTGACCGACCTACACCTGAAGGTTGTGCCGGACTGGGGCCGCATCCTCGAGCGAGCCGATTCGGCTCCGGCCGACATCCGGCCGGGGCTGCTCGCGACGACGCTCCAGGCCGCCGACGTCCTGGCTCGGGTCGAACGAGGGGTCCAGGACCCCGCGCTGATGGTGGCGAACCGCGCTGGGCGAGTCGGTTGGCTTCGACCTCGCTACCTGCCCTGTCGTAGGCAGCTCTGCGAGGGCGTGACGCTGCTCGGCGAGACGCTCCACAACACGAGGAAGCTGATCGGTCGCCTGGGGGGTGGCGACCTCTTGATTGCGCTCCCCGAGGCTCGCGGTGAGCGCACCGTTCCGATCGGGATCGCGGGGGAGGGTTTCGACGGCGACCTCACTTCGGACTCGACCAGGACGAACGGTTACGTCCTCTCCACGGACATCGCGCCGACGGTCCTCCGGCGGCTCGCCCTCGCGGTCCCGGACGAGATGGACGGTGAGCCAATCCGAGCCGAGGGTGACGCGGACCCGGCGGCCGTCCAGGACCTCGCCGACCGCATGGCGGCGATCCCAGATCGGCGCGGTCCCGTGCTGATCGTCTGCCTGCTGGCTTGGATCGCCGCCGGCGCGGTGCTCGCGGCTCTGGGCGCCCGGCGCACGGGGGCGGCCTGGGTTGGCCTGGCGATCGCCTATCTGCCGCTGATGCTGCTGATCGGTGCAGCGTTCGAACCGGCTGCGGTTATCGAGGGGGTTCTGGTCGGCGCCGGGGCAGCGGTCCTCGCCGGCGTGACCCTTCGGCTGCTCCCCGGCTGGCGCGCGCTGGCACTCGCCTGTGCGATCAGCGTGACCGCGTACGGCATCGACGTCATCGCTGGGTCGGGCTTGACGAGGCTCTCCTTGCTCGGGCCGAATCCGATCTACGGGGTGCGGTTCTACGGGATCGGGAACGAGATGGAGGCGCTGCTGGCGGTGATGGTGCCGGTAGGCGTTGGCGCAACACTGAGCGCTTACAGCGGCTGGGGAAGGGTGGTGAGCCAGCGCGCGGCGATCGGCGCGTTCCTGGGCGCGGCGTTGGTTGGCGCGATCGTCTTCGGGGCCGGACGCTTCGGCGCGGATGTCGGGGCGGCGATTGTCCTTCCCGTCGGCGCCGCGGTGGCCGCCGCCTCGCTGCCGACGGATTTCGTGCACTTGACCCCGCATAGCGGGGTCAATCGAACGAAACGCTCTCGCCGGCGAACCGCTGCCGCGCTCGTGGCCGCCCCCTTCATTGCTCTGGTTTTCCTCGCCCTGATCGACCTGATCTCAGGCGGCAATGCGCACCTCAGCCGCTCCGTGCTGGACGCCGGCGGCGCGGGCGATCTCGCGGACGTCGCGCAGAGACGCCTGGAGCTCTCCGCTCACGATTTCTCGCAAACAGCGGGAAATCCGCTCTTCTGGCTCCTGGCGGCGGGCCTCGGGGTGGCGATCTGGCAGTGGCGGCGAATCGACGCCTGGCTGCGGCCGGCTCCGGCGGTACGGGCAGGCGTATTCGGTGCGTGCGCCGCTGTTGCCGTGGGCGTGCTGGTCAACGACTCAGGCGCGACTTTCCTCGTGCTCGGCGCCTGCGCGCTGGGGGCGGCCGTCGCCTACGCCTGGTCACAGGTGTGACGAACTCACGGTGAGTTGGCCAGCGGTCACGGTACCCTGACCCGATGCGCATTGCGCTTGTCTCGCCGTATTCCTGGACTTACTCAGGAGGCGTCAACCGGCACGTCGAGGCGCTCGCGGAGCAGTTCATGGCGCGTGGTGACCACGTGCGCGTGCTTGCCCCGTGGGACCCGCCCGACGGACTGAGTCGCCGCCTGCACCGGTCCGAACCCGAGCTGCGGGAGGCTCCCGACTACCTCGTTCCCCTCGGCAGGACCGTGGGCGTCGGGGCGAACGGCGCCGTCTCGAACCTCTCGATCTTCCCGGAGGGCCCCAACTCACTGCGGCGTGAGCTGCGCTCCGGCAATTACGACGTCATCCACGTCCACGAGCCGCTGGCTCCGATAATCGGCTGGGACGCGATGGTCTTCCGCGGCGCGCCCGTGGTCGGCACGTTCCACGCCTACTCGACCAAGGCCTTCCCCAACCACACCGCCACGCTGCTCGGCGCTCGCCGGCGCTTCAACCAGCTCTCCGCGCGGATCGCGGTGTCGGAGGCGGCGGCCTGGACCGGCCGTCGCTGGTTCGGCGGGGAGTACGTCGTCGTCCCGAACGGCGTCGACGTCGAGGCCGCTCCGCAGGGCCCGAAGAAGCCGAGCGACCAGCTCCGCCTGCTCTTCGTCGGCCGCGCCGAGGAGCGCAAGGGCCTGCCCGTTCTGCTCTCCGCCTTCCAGGCGCTGGTCGAGCACGTTCCCTCCCGCTTGACGGTGGTCGGCGCGGATCCTGTCGAGATCTGCCGCCGAGTCGCCGATCCCGAGCTGATGTCCCATATCGACGTCCTCGGCAAGGTCTCCGACTCGGTCCTCTGGCGCCAGCTCGGCGAGGCGGACATCCTCTGCGCGCCCTCGCTCACCGGCGAGAGCTTCGGCATGGTGCTGATCGAGGCGATGGCCGCCGGCACCACCGTGATCGCCTCGAAGATCGCCGGCTACAGCGACGTGGTGACGAACGGCGTCGACGGCGTCCTCGTGCCGCCCGCGGACCCGCAGGCGCTCGCCGAGGAGCTCCAGCTGCTCGCGCACGAGCCTGACCGGATGGCCGCGATGGGCGCGGCGGGCCGGAAGAGCGCGGAGCGCTACGCCTGGCCGCGGATCGCCGAGGAGGTCACTGACGTCTACGAGAAGGCGATCGAGCCCGCACCGGCCCCGATCTGGCCGCCGGAGTCGCTCGCTCGCCGGACCGGCCTGGTACGCATCGACGGGGGCCAGAGGCGGCCCGCGAAGCGCCTCCCCTCGCTCGAGCCGGCACCGACCGACGGCTCAGGCCGCGGCCGGCGCGCCGCCCGGAAGGCCGGGGTCGCTGTGGCCGGCGCACTCGGTCTGCTGCTCACCGCGCTCGCCGCGCGTCGCATCGGCGTGGATCGCGTCGCCACCAGCATCATCGACTCGGACTTGAAGTGGGTCCTGATCGCCTGCGCCCTGATGGTGGGCGCAATGTTCGCCCGCGCGGCCTCCTGGGTCGCGATCGCCCGCGCCGCGCTCCCCGGTCGCCACGTCCGTCGCCGCGATGTCACCTCGGCGACGATGATCGGCGTGTTGATGTCGGCGACCCTGCCCGCGCGCCTCGGTGAGCCGGCGAGGGCGATGGTGCTCTCCCGCCGAGTCGGCCGGATGCGCGAGACATTCCCGGTCCTGATCGGGACGCTGATCTCGCAGACCGCCCTGAACGTCGTCGCCCTGGTCCTGCTCGGCGGAATCATCGTCTCGACCACCGACCTCTTCCAGGCGAGCACCCAGAAGCTCTTCCTGGTCTCGACGGCACCCCTGCTGATCCTGCTCGCCGTCCTGGCCGCCCCCTCGCTCTTCCGAGTCAGCGGTGAGGGTCGGATTGCTCGCGCGATCAAGGCCGTGCGCAGCGCGATCAAGCAGGCCCGCAAGGGCCTGAGCGTTTTCCGCGAACCACGCCGCGGCACCTATGCGACCGTCGCCCAGCTCCTCGCCTGGTTCCTCCAGCTGCTCTCCTGCTGGGCGCTGTTCGCGGCACTCGGCCTCGACCACCAGGTCGCGATCGGTGCCGCCGCGGCCTGCCTGTTCGCGGTCAACGTCACAGCGGTCGTGCCGGCCACGCCGTCGAACATCGGCATCTTCCAGCTCGCGATCATCAGCGTGCTCACCAAGGGGTTCGGCATCCCGGCGGCCGACGCGCTCGCCTACGGCGTCGTCCTGCAGGCCGTCGAGATCGCCACGGCCGTCACGCTCGGCGTCCCGGCTCTGGTGCGCGAGGGCGTCAGCTGGTCCGACATGCGCCTCCGCGCCCTCTCCGCGGCGCCGGTGCAGCTCTCCGAGCGCCCACGGCGGCGCGAGCGCAGCCGCCAGGCCGAGCGCATCTCCGTCTAGCGCGCGTGGCCGGTCCCCCGGCTGCGCGAAAATGACGGGGTGGCGAGGAATGCTCTCTGTCCCGTCCTGATTCGCCGCGAGGACGAGCTGGCGGTGCTCGAGGATGCGCTGCTGGCGGCGCGCCGCGGCGAAAGCCGCTTCGTCGCCCTGGCGGGAGAGGCGGGCATCGGCAAGACCAGGCTGGCCCGCGAGCTCGGGCGGGAAGCGCGCGAGCTCGGCTGCACCGTCCTTGCCGGAGGCTGCAGCGACGCCGAGCTGACGCTCCCATATCTGCCCTTCGTCGAGGCGATCGGCAATTACCTCGATGAGGCTGACCCGGATCAGCTTTCCGAGGCGCTTGGGCCGGGCACGCGCGAGCTCGCCCAGCTCTTCCCGCAGCTGGGGCGCGGAACAGAGCCTGAGCAGTCAACGGACGCCGGCCAGGCCAAGCTACGGCTGTTCGAGGCCCTCGTCTCTCTGCTGGCGCTGCCGGCCCGCGAGCACACGCTTCTGCTGGTGATCGAGGACGTCCACTGGGCGGATGCATCGACCAGGGAGCTGCTCGATTACCTCGCCCGCCGGCTCACCGACCTACCCTCGCTGATCCTGGTCACCTACCGGCGGGACGAGCTCAACCGCCGCCATCCGCTGATGCCGGTCCTGCAGGGCTGGCGGCGGTCTGACGTCGCGGACGTGGTCGAGCTCGAGCCGCTCTCGCCGGACGGCGTCGGCGAGATGCTGGCCGCGACACTCGGCGAGGACGCCGTCGACGCGGAGCTGCGCGAGCTAATGGTCGAGCGCAGCGAGGGCAACCCCTTCGTGCTCGAGGAGATGCTGCGCGAGATCGTCGACGGCTCCGGCGAATCGGGTGCGGCTCGCCGCGAGTTGAGCGGCACGCCGTTGCCCGAGACGGTCCGCCACGCGATCCTGCTTCGGGTCGAGCGCCTGGGCGACGACCAGGTGGCGCTGCTGGAGACGGCGGCGATCCTCGGCCGGAGCTTCGATGCGGGCACGCTGCCGGCGGTGTCCGGGGAGCCGGAACCGGTCGTGCACGCGGCACTCGATGCGGCGATCGCGCAGCAGCTCCTGGAGGAGGACCCATCACGACCGGGGCGCTACCGGTGGCGCCACGCGCTCACCCAGGAGGCGATCTATGCCGAGACCGTCACCCCACGGCGCCAGGCGATCCACTCTCGGGCCGCCGACGTCCTCGCCGAAAGCGGTGAGATCCACCCGGTCGAGCTGGCCAACCATCTGCTCGGCGCCGCCCGCTTCGAGGAGGCCGTGCCCGTCTGCCTACGGGGCGCCGAGGAGGCCGAGGGGGCGCTGGCGTTCGGCGAGGCGGTCTCGATCCTCGAGCGGGCGCTGCCCTACGTCTCCGATCCGCTCGAGAACGCACGCGTCCTCTGCCGGATCGGGAGCGACCATCAGCGCAACGGCGAGCCCGCCACCGGCGTCGGCTATCTGAGCTCCGGCATCGAGGTCCTGGAGGAACGCGGAGAGGAGCTGGAGGCGGCGCATCACCGGCTCGTCCTCGGGCGTTGTCACTGGGAATCCGAGCGGCCCGATGCGGCCCGCGCCGAGTATGAGCGCGCGCTGCGAGTGCTCGAGGCGGCGGGCCCCTCGGCCGATCTGGCGATGGCCCATCAGCGCCTCGCGGGAATGCACGCTTTCGAGCTGGATTACCGAGGCTGCCTGGAGTCGGCGCAACGTGCGGTGGAGATCGCCGAACGGGTGGGTGCTGACTACGAGCGCGTTTGGGCGCTCTGCTTCGTCGCGCTCGGCTACATCGACGGTCTGGAGCAGGCGCGCGGGCTGGCGTTGATGGACACCTGCTTCCGCGAGGCTCGCGAGAAGGGCTACTCGCAGATCGCGAGCAACGTCGCATGGAACACGATCTGGACCCGCACCCACATGATGCTGCCCGAGCTCGAGGAGTGGCTCGCGCGGCTCGAGTCCCTGCCCTTTTACGCCCGCTTTGGGCGCCGATCCGGTGACTCGCTCTGCCGCTGCTATATCGCCACCGCCCGGGGCGATCTGGAAGAGGCGCTCGCGCACGGGGAGGATGCGGCTCGCCACCACGGTCGACTGGGCTTCGGCAAGATGGAGTGGCGAGCCCGGATCCAGACGGCGCAGATCCTGGCCGAGCTCGGCCGCGGCGAGGCAGCGGCGGACGCGCTGCCACCGATCGCCAGCAGGACGGAGCTGCAGGACATCATCTACGACGGGGCTGCTCGGATTCGGGTGCCACAGAGTCTCGGCAGGCCCGAGGATGCGCTCGACGCGGCCGAGGAGATCGTCGAGAACGCGGAGAGCCTCGCCACCTACCGGGAATCGCTGGCGCTCGGGGCCGAGGTCCTGGCCGCACTGGGCCGTTACGACCAAGTGGAGAGGCTCGCGGCTGCCGCGCGTGAGCATCCCACCGAGGCCGGCGCCGTCTACCTCGATCAGATCGAGGGGCTGCTGGCGCTCGCCCGCGGTGACGCCGCCGAGGCTGCGGCGAGGCTCGACACATTCGTTCGCGCGGCGAGCGACGCCGGCTACCGGCTGGTCGAGCTGCGCGGACGGGTGCAACGCGCACGCGCCTGGGCCGCCGGGGGACGCGCGAAGGAAGCGGCGGACGAGCTCCGCGCGGTCGTCGAGGCGGCCGATGCGATCCAGGCCCGCCTGATCGCGCGAGAGGCCCGGGAGTCGGCGGCCGAGCTCGGGATCGACCTGCCCGCGGCGCCCGAGCCGGCGCCCGAGGCCGCGACTGCCCCCATCACGCCGCACGGGGAGCGCCTGGTCACCTCGCTGTTCGCCGACGTCCGCGGCTACACCGAGCTCACCTCGAGCCTGCCGCCCGACGTGCTCACGGAGCGGATGCGGATGCTCTACCGGCTGGCGCGCGTGGCGGTGGAGCGCCGCCAGGGCATCGTCGACAAGTTCGCCGGCGACGCCGTGATGGCCACCTTCAATGCCTCCGGCAACAGGGTCGACCACACCCTCGATGCTCTCGAGGCGGCCGTAGCACTTCGCGATCGAGCGGCCACGATCGACCTGCCGCTCGGCATCGGGATCTCGGTCGGTCCAGGGATCCTCGCTCGCGGCGCCTCGGACGGCAACATCGCGGTCAGCGGCGAGGCGACCAACCTCGCCGCGCGGCTGCAGGCCGCCGCCGGGCCGGGAGAGATCCTGCTGAGCGCCGAGGCGCATCGCCGGGTCTCGGCATGGCTTGCCGAGCGCGGGATGACGGCGACCGAGGAGCGGCTCAGCCTGAAGGGCTTCGACCAGCCACAGGTCGTCCATCGCGTGCCGGCCCCCGCCCCGGTGACGGGGGCTCCAGTCGCCTAGAAGACGATCGTCTTGTTCTCGTGGACCAGCGTTCGGTCCGCGAGGTGCAAGGCCACCGCCTTGGCGAGCACGGTCCGCTCGATGTCCTCACCCAGACGCGTCAGATCATCGATCGACTCCCGATGAGAGACCCTGGCCGTGTCCTGCTCGATGATCGGCCCCGCGTCCAGCTCCTCGATCACGTAGTGAGCCGTGGCGCCGATGATCTTGACGCCCTTCTCGTAGGCCTCGCGGTGCGGATCCGGGCCGGCAAAGGCCGGCAGGAAGGAGTGGTGGATGTTGATCAGCGGCACGCCGAGCCGCTCCAGGAAGTCGCCGGAGAGGATCTGCATGTAGCGCGCCAGCACGACCACGTCGACGTTGCCGGCGAGCAGCTCCAGCAGCCTGGCCTCGGATTCGGCCTTGCCGTCTGACGGCACGGGGACGTGCTCGAATGGGATGCGGAACGAGCGCACGTCGTTCTCGAGGTCGGTGTGGTTGGAGGCGACCAGGGCCAGGTCGGCGTCGAGCGTGCCGCGACGCCAGCGCCAGAGCAGGTCGAGCACGCAGTGCTCGTATCGGGAGACCAGGATCGCCATCCGCTTGCGCTCATCCGGGTGAGACATGCGCCACCGCATGTCAAAGGACTCGGCGACGTCCAGCCGGAAGGCCTCCTCGAGCTCGCGACCGGCGAGGTCCATCTCGGGGGTCGAGAACTCCATTCGCATGAAGAAGCGGCCGTTCTCCGGGTCGGTGGAGTGCTGGTCTGAGCTGACGATGTTGGCTCCATGGCGAAAGAGAAAGCTCGAGACCGCGGCGACGATCCCCGGGCGGTCGGGGCAGGAGATCAGCAGGCGGGCGGTCCTCTCGCCCGAAGCCATCAGTGGCTGGTCGCCGCCGCCGCCAACTCGGAGACGAGCTCGTCACGGTAGAAGCGATCGAGCGAGAAGGGGGCGATCAGCTCCGGTGTCTCGCCGATCGCGATCAGCTCGGCCAACGTCGCGCCGACGATCGGCGCCGCCTTGAATCCGTAGGTTCCCCAGCCCGCGCTGACCAGGAAGCCCTCGACCTCCGTTCGCCCGAGAATCGGGCTGTAATCGGGAGAGATGTCGCAGAGCCCGGCCCAGCTGCGCAGCATTCGGGCGCTCTCGAGCTGGGGGAAGAGCTCCAGGGTGTGCCGCGAGGCCTCCTCCAGGAAGTTGAGCGTGACCTCCTGGCGGTACGTGGTCCAGGGCTCGATCTCGGCCCCGACCAGGAACTCGCCCCGATCGGTCTGCGAGATGTAGACGTGAAGGTCGGCCGAGACGACGACCACGTCGAGAAGGGGCTTGAGCGGCTCGGTGACGAACGCCTGCAGGATGTGGGTGGTGATCGGGAGGGGGACTCCGGCCAGCCCGGCGACGCGGGTCGACCAGCCGGCCGCGCAGCTCACCACGGTGCCGGCCGCGATCCGGCCTCTGCTCGTCTCGACTCCCGTGACGCGGTCGCCCTTGCGCTCGATCGCAGTCACTTCGGTGTAGGGGTGGATCTCGGCGCCGCTGCGATCGGCGCCCCGAGCGAGGCCCCAGACGACGGCGTCGTGCCGGATCGTGCCGCCGGGCGGGTGGTAGAGCCCGGAGCGCACCGGGTGCAGTGCCTCCGGCGACAGCCTCATCGCGGGCGCGAGGGCGTGGATCTCGTCCCGCCCGATCATCCGGCTGTCGATGCCGAGCAGGCGGTTGACGCCCGCGCGCTCCGTGAGGATGGCTTCGCTGCGGTCGTTGTGAGCGATCGTCAGGTGCCCGCGCTGGGAGAACATCAGGTTGTAGTCCAGCTCGCTCGAGAGCCGCTCGTACAGCTGCAGGCTGCGCTGGTAGAAGCGGGCGCCCTCCGCCGTCCGGTAGTTGGACCGCAGGATCGCGGTGTTGCGGCCGGCCGCCCCCGAGCCGATGTAGCCCTTCTCCAGGACGCAGACGTCCGTGATCCCCCGCTGGGCCAGGTAGTACGCGGTCGCCAAGCCGTGGGAGCCGCCGCCGATGACGACGACGTCGTAGCTCTTCCGCAGGGGGCGGTCCATCCGCCACATCCGGCCGGGCCGAAAGAGCTCACGCATGGGCCATCGCCTCACCGCGAGGCTCGCGCCTCGCCAGCGCCGCAGCACCCACCGGCCGCGCC
>JBKPLC010000042.1:0-11774 GCA_046731495.1 Actinomycetota bacterium
CTCGCTCGTGCGCGATCACGGCCACGTTCAGCGCCACGGCGCCGCCGAACGAGCTGCCGACTACCGCAGTGCGATCGATGTCCAGGGAGTCCATGGTCTCCAGGACGTCAGACCACGGGCCACCCTCGCTCGAGGCCGGAGCATCGCCGAACCCGGGAAGGTCCATCGCGACGACGCGGTAGCCGGCGTCGGCGATCGGCGAGATCTGCTCGGACCACATGCGACGGTCGGCGATCCCGGCGTGCAGGAGCACGACCGCTTCGCCGGTACCCACGTCATCGCTCGGCAGCACCAGGGTCCGAAGTATCCAGCGCACGGCTCATCAGCCAACATTCCCCTTATGAACGACAAGCCGCGGGGGAGGCGAAACGGCCGGCGACGCACGATTCGTGGCCCGGAGATTGCGGAGCTGCGCGCGTTCTGCGCCGCCGTTGACCTCGGCACGCTCGGGCGTGCCGCGGTCTCGCTGCAGATCAGCCAGCCGGCGCTCTCGAAGCGACTGCGGACGCTCGAGGCTGCCGCGGGCACTCAGCTGCTGGAGCGCTCGCGCGCCGGGGTGGTGCCGACGAGCGCAGGGCGTCGCCTCTATCCGGAGGCGCGTCGGCTGCTCGAGCAGGCAGAGGCGATCGAGGAGCTGTTCGAGACGGCGCCTCGTGAGAAGGCCCCGATCCGGCTCGCGGTCAGTCACACCTTCGCCGAATTCGTGCTCCCAGCTGAGCTGGTCGCATACCAGGCCGGCGATGATCGGCGGCCGCCGGTTCAGCTGACCATCGCCAACTCGACAACCGTTCGCGCCATGGTGGCGTCGGGTCAGGTGGCGATCGGCATCGCCGCGACGGCGCCCGATGCGGGCTCTCGCGGTGACCAGGTGGAGGAGCTCGACCTGCTCGCGGACGAGGTGGTGCTGGCGGTGCCCCAGGACCACGCGTGGCACCGGCGCAAGGAGATCCCGCAGGAGCTCTTCCTTGAAACCCCCGTGATCCTGCGCGACCGTGACGCACACGTCCGTCGCTGCGTGGACGCCGTGCTCGCGGAGCGCGGTCTGGCGATGCGGGAGCCACTGCTCGAGGCCGCCAGCACCGCCGTCGCCAAACGCGAGGCGCTCGACCTGTCGGCCCCGGTGCTGCTCTCGGCGCTCTCCCTGGACGAGGCTCGGGACCGCCTCTATCGGCGGCCGATCGCCGGGCTCACCTTTCCGCGGCGCTTCGTGGTGATCTCCCGGTCCTTCTCGTCCCTGCCGCGCCCGGATCGCGAATTCGTCGACTTCCTCCGCCGGCGCCGCTCATAACCATTGGTTATGACCGACCTAACCGAGTCGGACCCACCGATCCGTCCCTCGCGCCCAGAACTCGGCGGCGCGGGCGTACGTTGTGCTCAAGCCGATCCCACACCGACCGCTTTGCAATCGTCGCGGTCGCCACAGTTGGTCGGCTCACAACATAGATGTACCTCTCCTCCCTGTAGTACCCGGCGCCTCGCATATGCGGGGCGCTGCTGGTTCGTGGAGGCTAGGCCAATCCGTCCAGATCACGACTCGCTGTTGCTTCTGACTGAGGTACGGGTATAGGCTCGGCTCGTTGGCCGACAGCATCTACTGGCTCAGCAACGACTTCGCCGACTTCTCGATCCGGCGCGCGCCACTCGACGGCAGCGGCACCCCCGACACGGTCTACGAAGGCTCGGCGGACGGGCTGAGCAACGCATCGGGGTTGGCGCTCGACCCAGCCGCGGGACGGATCTACTGGACCAACAACATCGACGACACGATTCGGCGCGCCCCCCTCGACGGCAGCGGCCCCGCCGACGTCCTCTACGGCTCGTCGCCGGCACACGGCGTGAAGGGCCCGGTGGGGGTGGCGATCGAGCGAGACGCGGGATGGATCTACTGGTCCCAGTCGGAATGGGACAACCAGCTCGGCGTCGTCGGAAAGATCCGGCGCGCCCCCCTCGACGGCAGCGGCCCAGTCGTCACCCTCTACGGGCGCCCGTGGGACGGGGTGTTCTACCCCGCTGCGCTGGCGGTCGACCCCACCGCGCCGGGAATACCCCCTGAACGCCTCCAGATACGTGAGACCGGGCGCACCGCCGTAGGCAGGTGGTTCAGGGACTTCTTCTCCGGGTTCAGTATCAGCGTTCCCCCGGGCCCCCCGGGGCGGATCTACTGGGGCGACGGCGGAACGATCTACTACGGCTCCATCGCCGGCGGGGGCTCACCTCGCGTCCTCTACGGGTTGACGCAGACCGGCGGAGTGAACGATCTGACGATCGATGCCGCCGGTGGGCGGCTCGACTGGGCCGGCTTCACGATCAGAGCGATCCAGGGGGCCCCGCTCGACGGCAGCGGCCCGGTCGGGACTGTCTGTGACAGTTCACGGGGGGTGAGCATCGCGGGAGGGCTGGCGATCGACCCCGATCCGGCGGAGCCGCTGACCGCGCAGATCGAGGTCGCTGATACCGAGCGCCTCGCCGTAGGTTCGCGGTTCCGGGATCTGTTTCCCGGGCCCGCTCCCTCTCCTGCGCTCATCTACTGGGGCAACGGACGCTCGACTACGGGAGCCGACATGAATCCCAACGACAACAGGATTCGGCGAGCCCCGCTCGACGGCAGCGGGACCTTCGAGGATCTCTACACCTCAGATGACGGGGTGAGCCTGCCGGGCGCCCTTGCCCTGCTCCGGGCCCCAGTCGGAACCGCCCCGCCGACCGTCTCGTATCCGTTTGTCCTGGACGCGGAAGACCAGCACTTCGGCGGCGGTCATTCCGGCCCCGTTGACCGCGAGCTCTCCTGCTCGCGGGGCACCTGGGCGGCCGACCTGCCCAGCTCCCACCTTTACCGCGCGCCACGGACCTTCACCTACCAGTGGAGGCTCGGGGGCACCGACATCCCCGGTGCCACCGCGGCCCGCTACCTGCCGACGACCCCTGGCAGCTATACCTGCCAGGTGAACGCCGCGAACGAGGCCGGGGCCGCGACCCAGACAAGCGCCCCCTTCACGGTCACCTGAGGCTCACCTGACAAGCGCGCCGCCCGTCGCGTCCCAGGTAGCGGACTGACCGCGCTGTAGGGTGACTTCTATGGGACGCAAGGACGCAACCGAGCTGCTCGAGATCACCGTTTCCGAGATCGGAGGAGTGCGGCTACTTCGCCTGGCCGGCGAACTCGATATGGCGGCGGTCGATCGGTTCGAGCGCGTGCTGACCGCGCATCTGACTCCGGAGCCGGCGACATTCGTCCTCGATATGCGCAAGCTCACCTTCATCGACTCGTCGGGCTTGCGGGCGTTGATCATGGCCGATCAGAGCGTGCGGGGGGAGGGGGGCCGCTTGGTCGTGGTCAAGGGCCCGGACCGGGTCAACGAGGTGCTCGAGATGACCGGGGTCGCGCGACAAATCGAGCTCGTCGACGAGCCTCCCGCGGAGTAGCGCCGCTCAGCCCAGCTCGCGGCCGGGCGCCTCGAGGTCGAGGTCCTTCTCAACCCACACCGTGGTCCAACCTCCGTCGCGGTCGACCCCCCAGCGATTTGCGAGCTGCTCTGTCAGGAAGAGCCCCCATCCGCCCGGTTGCCCGGGGACCGGCTCGGGCAGGCTGCCGGCGAATCCCTCGCCCGGATCGCTTACCTCGATGCGGAGCAGGCGATCCGAAAGCCCGACGCGAAGCTGAATCAGTTCACCCGGCCGAAGCTGCGCGTGGCGGACGCTGTTCGTGACGAGCTCGCTCACGACCAGGCGCAGGTCCGAATACACCCGGGTCGCGAGCATGCCCACCAGCGGTGAGAGCGCCTTCCGCGCGTCGGCCGGGGCCGTCGGGCGGGGCTCCAACTGGATCACTACGGATCCACTGGGCGCTTGCGCGGTCGCTCCGTTCGTCGGCTCCCGCTGCGGGACCCGGCGCAGCACGACCACCGCCACATCATCGTCGGGCTTGCCCTCGTCGCTCACGGCGAGCTGGCCGAGTCGGGTGGCCGTGTCGTCTGCGCTCGCGCCGGCGCTGGCCGTGAGCAGCTCCCTGATCCGGCCGGCGGGATCGTCGCCGGGGTCACGTCCCTCTGCGAGCCCGTCGGTGAACAGGACGAGTGCGTCCCCGGGCAGCAGCTTCAGGCGCTGATCGGCCAGTTTCGGGTCGGGGTAGATCCCGAGCAGCATCCCCCCTTTGGATTCCACCTCCTCGACTTCCCCGCCGGCCCGGACCAGAAGTGGGGCTGGATGCCCGCCGTTGCACAGAGCCACCCCCTCGTCGGGGGTTGCGACATCGAGCTGCACCATGACCGCGGTCACGAATCGCTGATCGGACCGCTGTTCGAGGATGGCCTGGTTGAGGGCTCGGAGTGCGTCGCTGGGACCGGTCGTCTCACGGCCGACTGCCCGCAGGGTGTACCGGGCGAGCGCGGTCAGGGACGCCGCTTCGGGCCCCTTGCCGCAGACGTCCCCGATCACCGCCACCCAGCGACCGGGGTCCGCCTCGAAGACGTCGTAGAAATCGCCGCCGACCTCCTGTCCCTTCACGCCCGGTCGGTACCAACCGGCGGCCTCGAACTGCGGGATCTCCGGCAGCTGAGGAGGCAGCAGCTCCGCCTGCAGGGCGTGCGCCAGGTCCTGCGCCCGGCGCTCGGCCCCCCGGCGCTGGGAGGTGACCGTTGCCAGAATCAGGCCCGTCAGACCGACGATCGCCGAGAACCCCTGGGCAAGCAGGAGGCTCGCGTCCTCCGAGGAGCGGACGAACTGCCCTGAATCGTTGACCGTGAAGGTGACGGCGATGGTCGCCAGGACCGCCGCCGCGACGCTCGCGCCCGGCTGGAGGAAGCGAAGCGCAGCCCAGACGATGATCGGGAAGGTCAGGTAGGCGGCTGGCGCGTGATGGCTGAAAACCACCAGCGCGACCCCGACGAGGGCCGAGATCAGGACGAGCCCCTCGAGGATCCCTCCGGGTACATCTCGGTATGGCCAATGGGTGACCAGCACGAAGATCAGGGACGCCACCAGCAGATCGCCCCCCATGTCGCCCAGCCACCACACGCGCCAGGTCGAGAGCGCGCCCTCCGAGAGCGAATCCCCGACGCTGAGACTGGCGACGCCGATCGTGGCGCTGATCGCGGTGCTGATGATGGCGGCCAGGACGATCAGCGCGAAGATGTCGCGCAGCCGCTGGAGGGAGGGACGGAAACCGAAGCGGTCTAACAGCCACGCTCCCACCACAGCCTCCAGCGTGTTCCCGACGGCGATCCCCGCGGCCGTATACACCGGCACGTCGGTCGTGACGTTGGCCAGAAAGGCCCCCAGCAGCACACCCGGCCACAGGCTCCGGCCCCAGAGCACCAGGGCTGCAAGAGCGATCCCCGTCGGCGGCCAGACCGCCGTCACGCTCGGCGTGGCGAACGCGAGGTCCAGTCCGAGCTTCGCCGCGGCGAAGTACACGAGCGCCAGGACCAGTGCCCATCCCCAGGCAGTGAGCCGGCCTGATCGGATCGGCGCGGCGTTCACAGCGAGGTGAATCTATCCGAGCTCAGCTCTACTCGACCCAGGTCTGATCGAGCAGAACGCCGTAGAAGGGGTGGAACTGCACGTTGCCCGCGCGCGCGGACGTCACGAGCACGTACCGTCGGGTCGTCAGCGGGACCACCGGTGCGGACTTCGAGATTCGGCGTTCGATCTTCTGCCACGCGGGAGAGCCCTCGGCGCCGGCGGCGCCGGCGCGGTCGATGGCGGCGTCGATCGCCGGGTCGCAGAAGCGGGAGAGGTTGAAGCCTCCGTGGCAGCCGACCAGCGTCCGCAGGAACGTTGCGGAGTCGGGCGAATCGGCGATCCACCCGTTCAGCCCGATCTGAGGATGTTCGCCGGGCCGCTGAGCGGCCATCAACTCCTGGCCCAGGTCACCGAAGACGCGAGCGTGCGAAGGAAGGCCCAGCCCTGTGAGTACTTCAGCGATCTGCCGCCCGACGGTTGCGCGGTCGGGCCAGGTCCAGACCTCGACCGGCGTGCCTCCCTCGCCCGACGCCTCGACCAGGCGCTGAGCCCGTGCGACGTCGGGTGCGGTCCAGGCGCCGGCGGGCGAGGGTGCCGCCGTGAAGGAGCAAACCGGACGGTGACCCGGAAGCCCGGGCGGCAGCAGCTGACAGCTCGGGGTCCCCGACTCCGGGCCACCGGTCAGATCGACGACCTGCCCGCGGTCGACCGCGAGGTTCAGGGCCTGGCGGACGAGCGGGTCGTCGAAGGGCGGCGTCCTGGTGTTGAGCCAGGCGTACTCCGTCATGACGTAGGCGCCGGACCGCACCCGTGAGCCGAGGCGGGTTCGGAGCCCCGACGTCTCCCCGGAGGCCGGGTCGAACAGCGTCGCGATGTCCAGCCGCCCCTGCTCGACGGCGGCGACGTCGTCCACACCACCCATGTTCGCCTCGATGCGGTCGGCGAATCCCTGGGCGCGGGGGGTCTTGTCGGGGTCGAAACGAGGATTCCGCGTCAACACGGCCTTGCGCTTGGGGACCACCTGCTCGAACCGGTACGGGCCGGTCCCGGGTGGAGCATCCTCACGCAGCACCGCGCGCGGCGTGTCGGCCGGAGTGATCAGGAGGAACTTGAGCGACTCCAGGAAGGCAGGATCGGGGCTGCGTAGGCTGAAGCTGACGGTGCCCGTCGCGTCGTTCGTGACGACCCCATCTGAGAGATCACAGGTCGCTGGCATCTCGACGCATTGAGAAACGCCTTGGATGGAGCCGAAGAGATCGCCGACCGACTCAGCATTGACGGCCAGTGTCCGCTCCAGCGACGCTCGCACATCCGTCGCTCGGAGAGGGCTGCCATCGGAGTACCTGATGCCGCTCCTCAGCTGGAAGACATAGCGACGGCCCCCATCCACCGGGCTGGGCACGTCCGTGGCCAGCTGACCCACCAGCCGTGCGCCAGCGGGCCCGCCCACCCGGCGGTAGTCGACCAGGCTGTCGTAGGCGAGCCGGTCCAGGAGCATGGCGTCGGGGTTGTAGTTGCCGACTGCAGGATCGAGCCCGACCGGGTCCATGGCGATGCGTAGCGTTCCTCCACGGTGCGCCGTCGGCGGTGCGACCGTTGTGACCCAGATCGCTCCGTCCAGGTCAACGAGCCCGGCCGGGGTGCTGCCGGTCTCAATGCTCGCCTCCACGCGGTTCTCCGTCGGATCAAGGCGCAGCACGACCCCGGTCTCGTCCGCGACCCAGACGCCGTCCCTGCTGATCGCAAGCGCCGAGGGCGTCCGACCGGCCGGAACCGTATTGATCACGCGACCCCCCGCCGGGTCGATCCGCGACACGGTGCCGTCATCCCGGTTCGCGACCCAGACGCCGCCGAAACCGACCGCGACCGAGGCGGGCCCGTTTCCGACGGCGATGGCGTCGACAGCCTCGCCGGTAGTCGGATCGATTCGGGCGATGGTTCCGGACTCCTCGGAGGCGACCCAGACCGCTCCTGCCCCGGCGGCAACCGCCACGGGGTGGCCGCCCACGGCGATGCGCATCGTGACATCCCCCGACTGCAGATCGATCCGCGCGACCTCGCCGTCGAGCGCCGTCGCGACCCAGATCGCGCCGTAGCCGACCGCCAGAGCGCTGACGCCGTTACCCACCGGAATCCGTTGGATGACCCGGTTGGCCCGGGGATCCACCTGTGCGACGGCGCCATCCTCGCCTCCCGCCACCCACAGCGATCCTTCTCCGAACGCGAGGCCGACCGGGGAGGGCCCGACGTCGATCGTGTCGACGCGGTCTTCGTCCGGATGAAGGCGAGCCACGGTGCCGTTGGCCGGACTCGCGACCCAGATGGAACCTGCGCCTTGAGCAATCGGCCCCGGCGCGCCGCCGAGCCGGTACTGCGCTTTGATCGTCCCGTCGCCGGCGTCCACGACGCCAACCGAGTTCTCGCTCAGACCCGAGAGGTGATCGGAGC
Organism: Actinomycetota bacterium; assembly: GCA_046731495.1. Lineage (GTDB taxonomy): Bacteria > Actinomycetota > Thermoleophilia > Solirubrobacterales > 70-9 > DASUPK01. The sequence goes on from JBKPLC010000042.1 coordinate 7,909, forward strand.
CGAGCAGCCGCGTCAGGCCGAAGACACCTGCAGCGAGGATCGCGACCACCACGGCCGCCCAGAGGAGGCGCCGAGGCGCGGGGAGACCGGAGGTCCGCACTCTGCGAGGGGCGGCGGCTCGGGCAGGGCGGCCCCGGGATGGCACCGTCGGCGCGGGCTCGCCGGGCCGCTCGAGTGACGGGTCCTGTCGCAGCACCCGCGCCTGCAGATCGCGCAGCTCAGCCCCAGGTTCGATGCCCGCCTCCTCCACGAGCCGCCGGCGCGCCGCCGCATAGGAGTCGAGCGCCTCCGCCTGCCGGCCGGCGCGGTAGAGGGCCAGCATTCGCTGCGCATAGAGACGTTCTCGCAGCGGGTCAGCCTCGATCAGGCGCTCCAGCTTGGCGAGCGCCTCCTGCTCCCGCCCGAGTGCCAGGTCATCGTCGATCGCGAGCTCGGCTGCGCTCAGCTGGAGCTCCTCGAGCCGGCGGATCTCGGCCGCCGCGAATGGCTCGTCCGCCACGTTCGCGAGCGGCGCGCCCTGCCAGAGCGTCAGGGCGGCGTGGGCGGCGTCGTTCGGCGCGCCGTTGGCGGAACTCGCTTGTTCAACCAGGCGCTCGAACGTCGCGACGTCCACGGCGGCCGGATCGATTCGCAGCTCGTAGCCGCGGCCCTGCGTCACGATCGTCGCCGAATCCGCCTCCAGCAGCCGCCGGAGCTGCGAGACGTACAGCTGCACCATCTTCCGAGCGCTCGCCGGCGGCCGGTCGCCCCAGAGAGCATCGACGAGTTGGTCGACCGAGACCGTCTCGTTCGCGTGCAGCGCCAGCATCGCCAGGAGCCCGCGCTGCTTCTTCGGGCCGAGCGAGACCGGCCGGCCACCGATCGTGGCCTCGACCGGTCCGAGCAGCTGAAGCTTCAGTTGTGAGCCGGGCATGGAACCTCGCGGAGATTCGAGCCTAGGCGGTCCGGCACGCAGGATCAATACGCATAAACCGGGAATCAACCGGGGCTCGACCGAATACCGACCGCCCTGCGCCACGGTGGGCAGGCCTCATGCAACCACCAGAGGGAGAAGCCATGCACAGCTCACGACGTTTCCGCCACGCACTCGTCGGCGCACTGGCGATCGGGGCGATCAGCGCCCCGGCAGCCAACGCGATCACCGGCGAGGAGTTCCGAGCCGGCTACACCGGCTCTGACTCGACGCCGTCCAAGCAGATCAGCCAGCCCGCGCCCACCGTCACCAGCACGGTGGACGACGGGTTCGACCTCGGATCGGCCGCGATCGGAGCGGGCAGTGCCGCGGCGGTCCTGCTGCTGGGCGGCGCCGGCGCGACCGCCGTCTCGCGGCATCGGCGGCGGCTCCGCACCGTCGGCTGACGCTGCGAAACACCCCGAGAGGACAGCAAGGGCCCTCGCGAGAGGGCCCTTGGTGCGCTTACGGCGCTTTTGCGGGCCGATACGGCAGTTCTGCCCTTTTACGGCGTTCAGCCCTCTCCTTCCTCAGCCCGCGCACGGTCGACATGCACGTGCGAAACATCCTCTCCAAGCTCGACTGCCGCTCGCGGGTCGAGGCGAGCATCAAGGCGGGGGAGGCCGGCCTGCTGCGCTAGAGGTTTACCTGTCCAAACCCGCGTTCCCCGTTGCTGATCATCGCGGCCGACGCGATGTACGCGACCGCATCGACCAAGGGCATCCTCGGGGTAGTCGCAGCGCTCAGCACGCTCTATCCGATCGTCACGATCGCGCTGGCGCGCGTCTACCTGCGCGAGCGGGTTGAGCCACGCCAGCGGGTCGGGATAGCGCTTTCACTCAGCGGCGTCGTGGCGATTTCGGCGGGCGTCTGACCCATACCTCAAAGTTCGCCGCCATACATCTCGGCGACCATGAACGCGAGGTCGAGCGCTTGTCTGCGATTGAGCCGAGGGTCGCATGCCGTCTCGTAGCGGTCGTACAGATCCTCCTCGACGATCTCATGGCCCCCGCCGATGCACTCGGTCACGTCACCGCCGGTGAACTCGACATGGATGCCCCCCGGATGGGTGCCGAGCGCGCGGTGCACCTCGAAGAAGCCCGCGACCTCGTCCAGGACATCGTCAAACCGGCGGGTCTTGTGCCCGCTGGGTGCCTCGTAGGTGTTGCCGTGCATCGGATCGCTGACCCACGCGACCGGCGCGCCGTGCTCGGTGACCTTCTCCACGATCGGCGGGAGCAGGTCGCGGATCCTGTCGGCGCCCAGCCGGGTGATGAACGTCAGCCTGCCAGGCTCCCGGTCGGGGTTTAGTCGCTCCATCAGCGCGACGGCGTCGTCGGGTGAGGCGGTCGGGCCGAGCTTGACGGCGATCGGATTGCGAATCTGGCGGCAGAACTCCACGTGCGCGCCGCCCAGGTCCCTGGTGCGGTCGCCGATCCAGACCAGATGGGCTGACAGGTCGTACGGCAACCCGGCGCTGGCGTCGATGCGGGTCAGCGCCCGCTCGTACTCGAGGAGGAGCGCCTCGTGGCTGGAGTAGAGCTCGACCCCATGGAGCTCCTCCGAGTCAGCGCCGCACGCCTTCATGAACGCGAGGGCACGATCGATTTCGCGTGCGAGCTGCTCGTAGCGCTGCCCGGCAGGGCTCTGCGCGACGAAGTCCTGGTTCCAGGAGTGCGCCTGGTGCAGGTCGGCGTCACCGCCGTGCGCGAACGCCCGGCACAGGTTCAGGGTCATGGCCGCGCTGCTGTACGCCTGGAGCAGGCGGGCCGGGTCGGGCCGCCGCGCCTCCGGCGTGAACTCGAGGCCGTTCACCGCATCCCCGCGGTAGGCGGGGAGCTCGACGCCATCGCGGGACTCGGTGGGACGCGATCGGGGCTTTGCGAACTGCCCCGCCATCCGGCCGATCTTCACCACCGGGACGCTCGCCGCGTAGGTCAACACGAGCGCCATCTGAAGCAGCGTCTCGAGCTTCTCCCGCACCGCGTCAACCGTCGACCCGGCGAAGGTCTCCGCGCAGTCGCCTCCCTGCAGGATGAACGCCTCGCTGGCTGCGACGGCGGCCAATCGCTCCTTGAGCTGGTCGCACTCGCCTGCGAAGACCAGCGGCGGTCGCTCCGCGAGCTCATCGGTCACGGCGCGGACGCGCGCGAGGTCCGGCCACTCAGGCTGTTGGGCCGCCGGGAGCCTGCGCCAGGCGTCGAGGTCGATCGGCTCCGCTGACGGTCCGCCCACGAAATCCAAGGCTAGAGGGCGGTGCGGGTTATCCACGCAGGAGCGGGCGGCGCGAACGCTGCTCCCCCGCTACCGTCGGTTGTGATGGCGCGACTGGTCGGGATCAATCACGTTGCGCTGGAGGTCGCTGACGTCGACGACGCGCTTGCGTGGTACGGGCGCTTCTTCGAGTTCGAGTTGCGGGGCAGGATCGGGAGCTCCATGGCCTTCGTCGATATGGGGGACCAGTTCATCGCGCTCTCGGCGGGCCGAAAGCAGCCACCCGACGAAGCGCGCCATTTCGGGCTCGTCGTTGATGACAAGGAGGGAGTCCGTGCCGCGCTTAGAGAGGCCAGCGTCAGAGTGGCTGCGAGCGGCTCGCTCGACTTTACCGATCCGTGGGGCAACCACGTCCAGGTCGTCGACTACCGGGACGTTCAGTACACCAAGGCCGGGTCCGTGCTTCGGGCGATGGGCATCGGTGATCTTCCGAAGACCGAGACGGCGCGAGTGGAGCTCCGCGAGAAGGGCATCACCGACTAAGCGGCTTGGCGAGTCTCCGGCCCGGGTATTCGCAGGGCATGGAGCGAGAGATCTTCGTCTCGGACGTGCGGACGTTCGAGACCAAGGGCGGCAACACCCGCTTCGTCCTCCAGGACTCGGACGGCAAGGAGTACACGACCTTCCGTGAGGCGATCGG